>CAZVRJ010000048.1:0-15753 GCA_964629885.1 uncultured Chitinophagales bacterium
ATAAAAAAAGGCAAGGCGACTCGTGATCAGACCCCTACGGGGTGGGTCCCTACGGAATGACAGGTTGCGTTTAATAAAAAAAGGCAAGGCGACTCCGATAAATCGGAGTCGCCTTGCCTGGTAGTCTGCCGCCAGCTGTCATCCCGACCTAGTCGGGACCTATGCCCAAAGGGCATCTTGCTGGTTGCTTGAAGGGGCTTATTTGATAAGCGTCATCTTCATGGTCTTAATGAATGTACCAGACTGTATGCGGTACATGTAAACACCGGATGCCAGATTAGAAGCATTCAATGTAATTGTATGCGTACCTGCATTCATGTGCTGCGAAACCAAAGTAGCCACTTTGCGTCCAGTCACGTCGTAGACCGACAGCAGAACTTCGCCAGGCTCGGCAATGCTGTAAGTTATGAGAGTAGATGGATTAAATGGGTTAGGATAGTTTTGCGACAGGTTGAACACAAGAGGTGTTGTAGCATCGTCATCATCGCCGGTATACATACCTTTGAGGAAGTCGACACCCGATACGTGTTTGTTCACTGGTAGGTCGACCGTAATCGCCGTTCTTGTGAACTGAACTACGCTGTTATCGATGCGAACTGTAACTAAACCTGGACTATCGGACCACATCATGTATAATCCGTCGCCATTCGATACCGTGGTAGGTTCGTTAACTTCGCGCACGCCGTTTTTATTCAGGTCTAGATAGAGCATGATACCAGATAGTGCAACATCATTGTTGTCGTATACCTTGTTACCGTTCATGTCTTCGTAAACGCGACCTGATATTGCATTACCGCTCGAAGCGATAGACAATGCGTAATCTTCCACTTCACCGTCCATAACGAGTCCGGTTGCACTCACAAATGGATTGGAACTGATTCTGAATCTTGCATATGAATTTCCAGCAACAGCGTTGATAGGAACATCATATTCCTTGACAAATGTACCTTTTGCAAAGTACTCATTGTCAATGATCATCTCATTGTAATCAAATACACCATTTCTGTTGAAGTCAATCCATGCATTAACAAAGCCTGGATTTTGAACAGAAAGCGTGATTTTCAGTGTTTTGCCGATAGAAGCAGAGCCATCTATCACTATGCCATCTCCACCTTGAGCTAACGTCGATGGTGAACCATTAGACGATGCTGTAACGGTAGGACCAAATGATGGACCCGGGTTCGTCATCAAATGACGCGCGCCATTATCTCTAATCAGCGTTCCATACGATTCGGGTGCCGATCCATAGTTGGCAAAGTAGTAACCAAAATCAGGACCAAATGATGTCAAGATTCTGGTTCCCAAAACTGCAAGACTGCCTGTCGTGCTTATGAATGATGTATTCGAAGCTATGAGGCGTATGTGCGAAATTGGGATCTGGGATGTAAATCCGGTGAAATCTACCGGCACAGCGCCCACGTACTGTTTTCCATCGATTACGATAGTAAGCAATGCTTTCCAGTAAACACTGGCTTCAGTCGAGAAATTCGGCTGATCAATGTGCATTGGCTGTACAGAGCCATTTAGATAAACATGCACTGGGTTACCTAGGTTGTCTTTACCATACAGACTTACAGAAGTAACATTGGATGTTATTTTGGTGGATCCGTCGCTAGCAGATACGACTAGGACTGATTGCCTTGAATAAGTGATCATACCCGAAACGCTGATGCTTCCGTCAACTTTGCCATCACCATTTCTGTCAAGGTCGAAGACGGCGGATGCAAAGACATTGTCGTCGCCAACAACTGTTCTTGCTGCCCAACCTTGCGATCCATCACTCTTAACCGTAAACATGGCTTTCGTCATACCAACATCACCAGATTCGAGCATTTCTACGAACTGCGGTGCAGATACACTGTAAACCCCAACTTTCGATGGATGTGCCTGCGTCGAATTCGCGGCAAAGCTTGCCGTTATTTCATATCTACCAATTGGAATGTTGGTGATCGTGTAGCTACCATCAGAACCTGATGTGGTTTGACGAGTAAAGGCATTGCCTCTAATGTCATAGCCAGTTAGAGTAACAACTACTCCAGGTACTGCCAGCTCAGTTGCGTTCCACAGTTCTGAACCATTAGCATCATGGAACACATTACCACGAAGGTTGAAGAACTGTGTAACTGGGTTAGTTATATCACTCTCAAAGAAGGTAACGTGAGTGTAACCATTCATTGCTGTTGAGTTTACAAGGAATGTTAAATGAGCTTTACCGACATTGACAGAAGTTAGGTAAGCTCTGTACGTTCCATTGCCTAGATCTTGAACCGGCGACAATGTACCAACCGATGTTGCGATGGTTACCGATTGACCACCCACTCCTAGCAGCTGACCAGCTGAGTTTCGGAGTGTAACAATTACTTCAGATTGACTTGCACCATCTGCTGGTAGCAAGATTGGGAATGCTGTAATTGTGGATGTCAAAGGATTAGCAAGCGTCGTTTCATCAATAATTTGAATTGTTGCTGAAGGGAGACTCTCACCATTAACGGTACCAGAAATGGTCGCTGTACCTGTTGTGTATGGAGCAGTGAATATGGCAGTGTATGTGCCATTACCGTTATCTGTAACAGGACCTAGTGTTCCAAAATTTGTTGTAAGAACAACATTGTCGCCACCGTTGGTCAAGTTACCATATGCATTGTTGATGGTTGCGGTTACAACCGATTTTGATACTCCATTAGCAGGTAGTATAGCCGGATTTGCCTTAAGTGTTGAATAAGCCCCTGATGCAGGGAATTCAGTTAGCACGATCATGGCTGTATCGATTATTGGGCTGCCATCGAGGGTACCCGATATTACTGCAGGACTACCAACATTGGAATTAGGGCTGATGTAAATTGCAGTATACGTTCCGTTACCGTTGTCGTTCACAAACCCTATGGTTCCAACCGATGCGAATAACTGGACTATAGGTCCGCCAGTTCCTAATAGATTACCGGCCGCATCACGTAATGTAACCGTGATAACAGAGGTGGTAATGCCGTTAGCAATCAAGCTGGTTGGATTGGCATCTATTGTAGTGGTAGCTGTCGAAGCAACACCCAAGGCCATTGTGATTGTAGCAGGTGGCAAGTTTTGAAGGTTAACAGTACCGCTGATCGTTGCTACACCCATTGAATGAGGAGCAGTAAAAATCGCTGTGTACGTACCATTGCCATTATCTGTAACAGATCCTAATGTGCCGAAATTGGTGCTCAATAGCACGTTGTCGCCACCTGATGTAAGATTACCATTCGCATCGCGTATGGTTGCTGTTACAACAGATGTCGATACACCATCAGCCAATAGAGCGTTCGGAACAGCCACTAAAGTTGATTTAGATCCCAAAGCCGGGCCATGTATCAGCATAATCTCGGCTGTGTCAACAATAGCTATACCGTTCAACGTACCAGATATTACAGCTGGACTTCCACTTACCGAGATAGGACTAGTAAAGGTAGCCGTGTAGGTTCCGTTGTTGTTGTCGGTAACAGAGCCTAAAGTACCTCTAGTTGTCGACAGTGTTACAAGTGCGCCACCCGTTGTGATCAAATTACCATTTGCATCACGTACTGTAACCGTGATTGCTGAGGTTGTTACCCCATTCGCAACCAGAACGGTTGGGTTCGCTGTTATTGTAGTTGTTGCCGACGAAGCAAAGCCTGTACCAATCAGAATGGTTGCTGATGGCAGTGTTTGCCCATTTGCAGTACCCGAAATTGTGGCTGTACCTGATGTAAGTGGAGCTGTATATGTAGCGGTGTACGTACCGTTAATATTGTAGCTAACAGAACCAAGTGTACCTAGGTCAGTTGCTAATACAACAATTGCACCACCACCAGTTATCAAGTTGCCGTTAACATCTCGCAAAGTCACAGTTACTGTAGAAGTAGATGTGCCGTTTGCTGGAAGTGTATTCGGACTTGCAACCATTGTTGATGAAGGACCATGTACTGGTCCTGCAACGAGGGTGATCTGAGCAGTGTCGTCAATCAGGTTACCGTTGAGCGTGCCACTAATGATGGCAGGACTGCCTGCGGTAAAGATAGGACTGCTGTATACAGCCGTATATGTACCATTACCATGATTCGTGACCGAGCCTAATGTGCCGACAGAAGCCGACAACGTTACCGTTGATGCTCCTGAGGTGATGAGGTTGCCCAAGGCATCACGAAGTCGAACAGTAATTGTAGATGTACTTATACCGTTGGCAATCAGGATGATCGGATTTGCCTCTATGGTCGTTGTTTGAGTTGATGCGACACCTGGTCCCATGACAACGGTAGCCGATGGCAGATTTTGACCATTAACTGTTCCGTTAATAGTCGCCGTGCCTGTGGTCACCGACGACGTGAGAATAGCGGTATATGTACCGTTTCCATTATTAGTTACACTTCCGAGACTACCCAAGTTTGTATTGAGCAGGACCGTGTTTCCACCCGACAATACCAGATTTCCATTCACGTCACGCAATGTTACAGTAATCGTAGAGGTTGATGTACCATTAGCAGGTATTGTGTTTGGACTGGCAGTCATGGTCGAATTTGCACCGTTGGCAGGACCTGAAATGAGTGCAATTTCGGCGGTATCCAAAATTGCGCTGCCATTTAGCGTACCTGATATAACTGCAGGGCTACCTGAAGTCAATACCGGGCTAGTGTATGTCGCAGTGTAGGTTCCGTTGTTATTGTCTGTAACAACCCCTATTGTGCCTGTCGAAGCTGCTAGTACAATTGTTGCACCACCCGTTGTGAGTAAGTTACCCTCGGCGTCACGCAAACGTACTGTAATAGTAGATGTGCTTATTCCGTTGGCAACGATGCTCGTTGGGCTGGCGTCAATAGTAGTTGTAGCAGTAGATGCTATGCCAGCTCCCATTACTACGGTTGCTGTTGGCAAATTTTGACCGTTCACAGTGCCCGATATAGTAGCTGTGCCAGTAGTTACCGATGCAGTAAATACTGCTGTATAGGTTCCATTGCCATTATCTGTAACAGAGCTTAAGGTACCAAGGTTAGTACTAAGCACGACATTTGCACCACCTGAAGTGAGGTTTCCATTTGCATCATAAATTGTAGCAGTTACAATAGATGTAGATGAACCATTTGCAGGCAATGTGTTCGGATTTGCCACTAACGTCGAATTAGCGCCTGATGGCGGTCCGGCATTCAGTGCAATAAAAGCGGTATCAAGAATCGTATCACCGTTCAGTGTGCCGGATATAACAGCCGGAGTACCTGATGTGGATGTTGGACTTGTGTACGTAGCAGTGTATGTACCGTCGCCGTTATCTGTTACCGATCCTAATGTACCGGTTGTTGCAGAAAGTGCGACTGTTCCGCCACTTGCACCAACAGGGTCACCAGCTGCATCAAATAAAGTGACTGTTATTGTAGAGGTTGTTAGTCCATTTGCAACTAGAAATGTAGGATTACCAACTATTGTTGTTAATGCCAACGATGGTTCTGCTGCAACTACAGGTTGTGCAACATTATTTTGATCCATGGTGACAGCTGATTGAGCCAGCATTCGTCCATTAATGGACGCACCAGTAAATAAGTGAATCGCTGTTTGGGAGAGTATCACACCCTCAAAATGCGAATTCGTGCCAATATTAGCTTCTCCGGCAACTTGCCAGAAGATGTTTGAGGCCTGTGCTCCACCTGCTAAAATGACATTGACATTCGATTGTAGTGTTAGATTTCCTGCAATCTGGAATATCCAGACATCATTAGCGCCACCACTAATAGTAAAGTTGGAAGTTGCTAGAACTCCAGTACTCCATTTATAAAGACCTGGTACCAAAGTTTGACCACTAAGGTTGCCAGAATGTAATTCCGTGAAGTCAGGCGTAGTGCGTCCGGCTGCATCGGTATAGGCTGTTTCCATGTCACCGATGGCAACAGTCAATATAGACGGAGTCGGTGCTGTCATTGCTGCAGCATAAATACGACCCGTTACTTGAGTAGATGTTGCGTAACCAGTGTGCATGGTAAGCGCTAAACCGGTTATCGATGTAGCCGTGTTCGGGCTAAGACCGATATTACCCACAATCGATGTCGTTGGTACGACAGAGACTGCAGTCTTTGCCAATATTACATAGTTTTCTGCCGTGCCAAGGTCGACCGGTGCTAGTGGTTGAGCTATGGCCAAGGCGTTCACCATCAGAGTCATTGCAAAAGCAATACTAGATAGCTTAGAAAATCTATATAAATAGTTAATAACTATAAATATAGTATTATGATTTTTCATTTGGTCATTGTGCGCTTTGTGTTTTAGATGCATGTAAAAACAGCGCTAAATCTTCTGCACTAAACTGTGCAACGCTTGTCGCTCTAATGATGCCGCAGATTATTTTAGGTTTGTTCCCATGCCAATGTGTACCGATGCATGGGACTATTGTTCCCTAAGTAATCAGAATCCGCTTAACCGTAACTTATACTACAGAATTATCCTAACTTTCAGATAGCAAGTTTGGAAACTGCTCTTTAAACTTCTTAACCTTGGGAGCAATGACGTAGCTACAATAACCCGCATTGGGATTGTTATTAAAGTAATTCTGGTGGTAACCCTCGGCCGAATAATAATTGATGAGCGGAGATATCTCTGTCACGATCGGATCTTTCCAAAGCTTTGCTTCTTCTGTATTGTGGCGGGACGCTAATGCCTTGATTTTCTGTGCTTCGTTGTGGAAGAATATTACGGAACGGTACTGTGGACCAACATCTGCTCCTTGACGATTCAGTGTTGTTGGATCGTGCGTATGCCAAAATACTTCGAGCAGTGTTTCGAAGGTGATAATACTTGGGTCAAATTCAATGCGCAGCACCTCGGCATGACCAGTCGTACCGGTAGTTATCTGCTTGTACGATGGATTATCGACATGACCGCCACTGTAGCCAGATTCGACGCGAATCACACCTTTTACCCTCTGAAAGATGGCTTCGGTGCACCAAAAGCATCCTGTACCAAATGTGGCCAGTTCCGTTTTAGGCTGCGAATCGGCAGGAATTGAAGTGAGCATGGCGATAAGTCCAATCATGGCAAGCATAGGTGATATTGGCTTCTGAAGTGTGTGATATCTAGTAAGAACCAAAACATTGATCGTGGAATTCCCTCAAGTGCTACTGCAGGGATATCCAAGATCCGACTTTCTCCCTAAGCATCACAAGTGGGATGGTGCCATCCTTTAAAACGAGATCATGAAATGCCTTGATGTCAAAAGCATCACCAAGCGCTTTTTCGGCATCTCTGCGAAGCGCCATTATTTCGAGTGCGCCAACCATATAAGACGATGCCTGACCAGGTGTGGCAATATATCGGTCAATTTCGGAAACACACTGATTGGGTGTGAGTGTTGTATGTTGCGCCAAGTAGTCGATCGACTCCTGGCGAGTCCAGCCCAAAGCATGCATTCCTGAATCTACAACAAGACGCGCTGAGCGGTGGGCTTCGCTAGCCAGCCAGCCGACCCGAGATACGTCGGATGTGTACAAGCCCATCTCCTCAGCCAAGCGCTCGGTATAAAGAGCCCAACCTTCTCCAAATCCAGAGAGGAAGAAATAGCCGGTGACAGGGTGAATCTTGGCTCCAGCCAACGCAACATAATACTGGAACAGGTGGCCTGGATGTGCTTCATGGATGGAGAGCGATTCGACAAACGATTTACTCTGCGTTTCGGGTTGATAGGTATTGATGATGTACTGGCCCGATCTTTTGCCGTCGAATGAAGGGGCAATAGCCTGACCGAGAGGAGCGTTCTTCTCCTGATATTCGGGGTATGGAACCACATCAACCTTCATTTCAGGCACATTCCCGAACCACTTGGGAAGTTCTGCTTCAGCCCTTACAACTGTTTCTTCAGCCATCCGGATGATTTCTTCCCTGCTTGAAAAACGGTATTGTGGATCATTTTTCACGATGAGAAGCACTTCTGTAGGATCGGATGTACCGAAACTGCGTTCACCAATTTCGCTGAGCTGCTGACGAATTAGGGCCATTTGGTCGAGACCCATTTGATGAATCTGCTCTGCCGAGATGTCGGTAGTTATATGATAACGGGTCGATGCTCGATAACAGGCGTCGCCATTTGGCAACGCATTCACACCGACCTCTGCTCTCGCAAGCGGTAGGTATTCATTTTGAAGGAAATCTCGATAGTCTGCAATGGCAGGATTGATTTCAGATTCGACAAGAGCGGTTAGGCTCTCGTGAAAATCGGGGAATTCCCGTTTACCAAAGCTTGAAAATGGAGATTCGCCAGCAGCTGTGCTTAGCAATGCCTCCATTTGACTTATTACGGGTAAAACACCGGTCGTCGGAGCGGTATAGCCAAGCCGAATTCCTTCCTGCAGATTGGCTTTTTTAGCGCTGATATACTGGGGTAATTGCGATAGGCGTTGGTACAGATCATCCCGTTGTTCCTGGGTTTCGATCGTTACGGACGAGAATGCAAAAGGGAGTGCATTTTGCCAACCGGTGTAAGTTGGGCTCACCTCCCACAATTCCATTTGGCAGGATCGCAAGTCGACAGAAGCCTCAAGTAGCTCCCGCACGAAACCATAGGTGATCTCTTCGGCAGTCCCCTTTAGAGCATTCCTATCAATAGCATTCAGTTCATTTAGGAGTCTGTCTTCCGTTGCTTGCCATTCTTGCAACGCCTCAATGGATGGGTCGCTTAGTTTCGAAGGATAGAGATCAGGCGCGCCAGATTTTGCTGCAAGTTCGGGAAACATTGTAAAATACGCCTCTACATAGTTGTCAGCCAAATTATTGACCTGTTCAGCGGGATCGGGCGAAGCCGTGCAAGCAGATAGTAGCAGAAGTAGCACTACTGGAAGGTATGATTTCATTTGTGTAGAGGTCATAGAGTTTTGAATGAACCGAATCGCTATCAACCAAATTTAATTAAAAAGATTGTTTTGCCGGGTTGAGACAATATATCAATGCTCCCCCCGTGCGCCTTCACGATATCGTGGGTAATGCTCAGCCCCAAGCCCGTCCCCTGCGTGCCTTTCTTGGTGGTGAAGAACGGCTGCAGGATCTTGTCCTTGATCTCGTCGGGGATGCCCGGCCCGTTGTCTTCGATTTCGATGGTAACGC
Organism: uncultured Chitinophagales bacterium; assembly: GCA_964629885.1. Lineage (GTDB taxonomy): Bacteria > Bacteroidota > Rhodothermia > Balneolales > CAYWCV01 > CAYWCV01. The sequence continues at coordinate 9,085 of CAZVRJ010000048.1, forward strand.
GATCGCCGTCGCGGCGGGTGCGGACAGTTAAATGAGCTGTACTACCGCCAGTCACCTGCGGTGAAGGTCCCGACTTCGTCGGGATGACAGACCCACCAGTCACCTCCGGTGAGGGTCCCTCCGGGATGACAGCTTCGCCAGTCACCTGCGGTGAAGATCCCTCCGGGATGACAGCTTCGCTATTTATAAAGTTAGACGCCTTCGGCGTAGTACTCGATCCCCTCATAGCGTCAAACGCATTCGAGCAGATGTTGAGAATCACTCTGGAGAAGTCCTCATACACCATCGGGACATCCCCAACAGTATCGTCGAGGTCAATCGTGACCTCGGCCTCGATGGGGTCCTTGCCGGCTCGCATGCCATGATAGGCCAAGTTCGTGAACTCCTTGACCAGCGCGTTCAGGTCGGTGGGCTCCATCTTGCCGGAACCACCCCTCGAGTGCTGGAGCATGGACTTCACGATGCCGTCGGCTCGTGAACCGTGCTCGTGGATTTTTTGGAGGTTGACCTTGATATCAGCCAAAATATCGGATACAAGAGCAAGAGCAGGAGCAAGAGCAAGAGCAGGAGCAACGTCAAGAACAGGACCTCCACCTTCAACCTCCGCCCTTCCCCCTTTAATCTTCTCGACTTCGTCGATGGCTTCGTCGACGAGCTCGGCTGATACGCTCGAGAAGTTGTTCACGAAGTTGAGCGGGTTCTTGATTTCGTGGGCGATCCCGGCGGTGAGCTGACCGAGCGAGGCCAATTTTTCTTGCTGGATGAGCTGTGATTGGGCGGCTTTTAAATCCTCAAGCGACTTTTGAAGTGCTGTATTGCTTTCTTCTATGGCTTTACGTTTGAGCTCCAGCTCCTCAATGGTCTCCTCCAACAAAATGGCCGTGGTTCGCTTGACCTTTTCGGTTCGATCCAGTTTGAATTCCGATATGGTGAGCTCCTTATCAGCATTTTTTAATGCTTTAACCACAGATGCTTTCTGTTCATCTGTGATGCCCTCCAAATGCTGGAGAATGTCAAGAATTACTTGGAGATGGGAGTTCACCTATTTTTCTTTCAATGCTACCACACAGCACGTGTTGTTGTGATAATCATTTTTGCCGGTTTTTCCGGGACTACTGAGTGACAAGGATTTCCCATATTCACCATAGGAGAAGAAGCCTGCCATAGGTACATCCCATATTTTTTGCACCTGCTCTATCTCCTCCGATACAACCATCCCAAACGATAAGTATCTACTCACACACGAAAACATGATCAGGGCATCGGCTTCCTGCTGCGCATCATCCTTTATGATCTTACATTCCGCAACGACTGTATCGATGGAGTCAAAATCCGGCGGCATCGAAAACTTAATCTTCGCCCCTTGAGGGACTTTTCCGGAACAAATCAACGAACGATCTTCACGATTGGCAAACATGGCTGTGCGTATCACTGGATCGACATTTTCTCGTTCCACCTGCAAGGGATAGTACCAGGAGCTCAGAAATGTCACAATTTCCTTATCGCCTTCCTGTTTCAACTCTACGCCTAGATAGTTTAACAACATATCCAAAGCTGGCTTATCGTCGAGAGTGTACACAATATTGCCCTCGCTTTTAGTAACTGTCTTTGTAGTACCTAAAGCTTTCCATCCACAAGTTGCGATTCCTCTGACATCAATTTTATCCTCATCGATAATAAGTGCCATCAGCGCTGATGCACTGCTTTTCCCATTGGTAAAGACAAATGTTGAATCCAGCGCCAGATCATCCCCTGCCTTTCCTCCGAATATGTTTACCTCCCTCTCGGCCGCTGTGGCAGGCTTTCCAAAACCTTTGATGATCCCTTCGACAAATGGCTCGCCATCTAAGGTCACGCCGCTGTTTGCGATGATAAAAGCGGGTTTGGCAAAGGATTCTTTGCCGATAAGTCCCAATTTGGTCGCATTTTCGAGAGAAGTCTCCTGGCTAGTTTCGAGTAATTCCAACTTGAAATATGCCGGATTCATGTCGAGCAGTAGCATGACAATACTGCCCTCTTCTATTTCACCATCAATAAATTCGCCTGCTGTGGTAGAACCAAATATCTGAATGCCTTTTTCATCAAGTATTCTGGAGACAGCATCTCTGTCTTGCTTGACAGAAAGGAATACAATCGCTAACGTTGGCTTGAAGCCATCGGCCATGCTTGCTGCGAGCGAGTCTTTGATTTCATCGACCGACTTTCCTTTGATGGATTTTGCTTTCATGTTCCGAATCTATATGGTAAAGTTATTTTTCTTTCAGTGCCACCCAGCTGCACGTGGTGCCCTGAAACGTGGCTTTTCCTCCCTTTGTGGCACCAAATTCACCGAGACTGAAATAACCGATCATCGGCACGTTCCAAACCTCATTTAGGCCGTTGATCTCTTCATCAATGAGCGGTCCCAAAGACATTTGACGGCCGATGCAGGAAAAGACCAGCAAGGCGTCGGCTTCAGGTAGGGTCCATTCTTTCAAATCTCGGGCACTATCAATCACGGTTTCTACAATATCGAATTCCGGTGGCAGGGAAAACCGAATTTTGGCACCCTGAGGAATTCGTCCACCGCACAAAACGGCGCCCGTCTCCTTGTTAAACATCAGGGGTGGCTTCATGACTGGGTCACCTTCGCCCCCAATAACCTGTAAAGGGTATGTTCCGATTTGCATCAGCAGATCATCACTTGCAGCCATGTCGACTTTCGCACCGGTAAACCGTAACAGAACATCCAACGCCGGTTCGTCGTCGATGGCGATCACCCAGTTGCCTTCACTGCGGGTTACCGTTTTCGGGGTACCGACGGGTTTCCAACCGGAGACAGCAAGCCCATGAACCTCGACGCGTTCCTGATCGATTATGAGGCATATTACAGCATGTTGACTCTGCTCGTTATTGGTAAAAACGACGTGATCCGGCCAATAGGGTTTTCCGCCTGAGAATCCACCAACAACGAGTGCATTTTCACCAGCACTGGACATAAAACCCTCTATCAAAGCTTCTCCAGGTACCTCAGCCTGGGAAACGGATAATATAAAGGCTGGTCGCTGGAACGCTGCACATCCGATTTGGGCAATTTCACAGGCAACATGCACCCCGGCGTCAAAGTCATCATTCGGTAGTGATTTCAGGACAATTTTGAAACAAGACGGGTCAAGATCCATCAACAAAATACTGGCTTGATCATTTTCCATGCCTTGATCCGTAAACATATCGGGTGTATTGGCTCCGAAAATGGCAATGTTCTTTTCGTCAAGTGCCTCTACAATCCCCGAATAATCGAAGTGTGAGGGCACGAAAACAAGCCCGAGTGTCGGATTAAACCCTTCGGATGCAGCCAGCTCAAGGGCAGATCGAATGGCTTCGGGATTTTTCCCGACGATGGTTCTTGCGTTCATGTTTGGGTGGTTTTTTAATTTCCAGAATTCTTGGGATTACTGACACCGGCAACACTTATCTATCGGGTTTCCCGGCTTGAGTCTTTTCTCTAAATGCCACCCAGCAGCAGGCGCCCGAGTGAAATTCTATGCATTAAGCAGTGAGTGATATTGAAAATATGGTTTGTCCAGGTTTTGTTTGAATACGAAACACGCCACCATGTGCCTTGATGATATCGTGGGTGATACTCAAGCCAAGCCCAGTTCCCTGAGTACCCTTCTTTGTGGTGAAGAATGGCTGTAGGATCTTGTCTTTGATATCGTCGGGGATACCGGGTCCATTGTCCTCAATTTCGATGGTTACGCGGTCGCCATTTCGACGGGTGCGGACGGTGAGGCGCGGGTAGTAGGGACCATCTAATCCCCGATCACCGACCCCCGATCCCTGAATTGATCCACGCATGGCATCGAATGCATTCGAGCATATGTTGATAATCACGCGAGAGAAATCCTCATATACCACCGGGACTTCACCAGTGTTATCGTCAAGATCGAGAGAGATTTGAACATCGATGGGTTCCTTACCGGCGCGCATACCGTGGTAGGACAGGTTCGCAAACTCGCTGACCATGGCGTTCAGATTGGTCGGTTCCATCTTACCCGTACCACCACGGGAATGCTGGAGCATGGACTTCACGATACCGTCGGCCCGAGTGCCGTGCTCGTGGATCTTCTCGAGGTTTATCTTCATGTCGGAGAGGATTTCAAGAACAAGATCAAGATCAAGAACAGGAGCAGGCTCACCATCACCCTTCAACCTTTCCCCTTCAAACTTTTTCACTTCGTCGAGCACTTCGTCGAGCATCTCGAGGCTCACGTTCGAGAAGTTATTGACGAAGTTGAGTGGATTCTTAATTTCGTGGGCGATGCCAGCGGTAAGCTGACCCAAGGATGCCAGTTTTTCCTGCTGCACGAGTTGTTCCTGTGCCGAATGTAGGTCACTCAAGGCCGACTGCAGCTTGCGGTAGGCTTCCGCATTTTGCAAGGCCACACTCACATTGGCCGCAATGGTGGTCAGAAGCCGCAAATCATCTTCAGTGAAGCGGTTTTCTTCTTCTGTGCTCTGCACACTGATAACGCCGTTCGGGCTGTCGCCTGTTTGAATCGGAACACCTAGAAACGAAGACGTGACCCGGCCGATCCGTTTGGATTTCAGCTGTTGCCTTATTTCATCTATCCCCTTATTGATTAGCAGTGGTGTGTTGCTCGAAATTATGCGTTCGGTGAATCCATTCCCAAACTTACGAGATTCGTTTTTATCGCCGTACTCGTAGGGGAAATGGACCATGTCTGTCTCTTTGTCGTAAAGCGAGATATATACGATATCCGCCTTGAAGGTATCTCTCATTTGATCACCCACCAGTTGGATGAGTGCATCCAGATCGAGCTGGGAAACCATCGCTTTGCTGATGTGATTCACGGTTTGCATTTCGCCAGCGAGCTGTTCGGTCTCAGCGAGCAGGCGCGTTGTTTCATTGAATAATCGAGCGTTTTCTAGTGCCACGCTCATACTGTTCGTAAGGGTGGTAAGTAGCCTGACATCGGAGTCGGTGAACGCATTTTCACGTTCTACATTCTGCAGGCTGATAGATCCCATCACTTTGTCGCCTACAATCATAGGGACAAAGATTCCAGATTTCGGCGGCAATCCTTTCGAGACACCGGTACCGCCATACTTGTTGGCAGTCTCTGAATAATTTTCGTTTATGATGAGGGGAGCCTTCGTTTTTAGCAAATGCTTATTTGCCCAAATGAGCGGCCTTGGCTCAGCAAATATCCGTTCACCTTTTTCGACGACGAATTCCCAATGTTCCAGTTCATTGTCGTCACTAAACGTTCGAATGACAAGTGTCTGTGTGTTGACGACTTCAAAAATTCGATTACCTACCAGTTCGTAAATGCCCTGCATGTTCATCTCGGCCACGAGACCCTGTTGCACACTGTTAATAACAGCTAGCTCTGCGTTTCGCTGTTCCATTTCTGCCAAGAGACGGGTGGTTTCATTGAAAAGGCGAGCGTTTTCAAGAGCCACGCTCATGCTGTTGACCAGTGTGTTTAAAAGCCGAACATCCGAATCATTGAATGTGTTAGCCCGATCCAGATTTTGCAACGTCACATACCCTCTAACGGACTCACCAACAATCATGGGCACATAAAGAACAGATATGGCAACCCTTGTACCCGGAACCGGTTTAAATGGTTTGCCATTGATTTCAGCCATCAGTCGTGCTGCTTCATCATTAAATAGGATGGTTTGCCGGTCGTTGACAATTCTTTCCCTGACTTTATCGTACGGTCTAGGATTCGGGTACAACCGATCGCCGTCTTCGAACAGATATTCAAATTTCTCCATTTTATGTTCGAAATCGAAGGTGACTATGCCCGTTACTTGGGCATCGAACACATTCCTGATTCTTTCGCCGACGAGGTTGTAAATGCCCTGCATATCCATCTCGGCCACGAGACCCTGTTGCACACTGTTAATAACAGCGAGCTCTGCGTTTCGTTGTTCCGTTTCGTTGAATAACCGGGCATTTTCCAAAGCAACGCTCATGCTGTTTGAGAGGGTGCTCAGAAGGCGTACATCCGACTCACTGAAGGCCATTTCCCGATCCAGGTTCTGTAGAGATACGTAACCGCGAACGGCATCTCCGATTATAAGCGGCACATATACCATTGCCTTAGGGAAACTCGTGCCTGGCACAGCTTTGGGGGCTTCGCCGGTTATCGTAACAAACGCCTCAGAAGCGTTCTCGTTTATCCAGATCAGTTTCTGGGTTTTAATAAGACGCTGGCGGATTTTGTCATATTTGCGAGGTTCCGGATAATACCGTGTGCCATTTTCAAAGAGATATTGAAATTTTTCGGTCAGCTGTTCGTGGTCAAAAATAGCGATTATTGCAACTTGGGCATCAAAAAGATCTCGGATTTTATCACCCACCAGCTCGTAAATTCCCCGCATGCTCATCTCGGCCACCAAGCCTTCTTGAACACTATTGATCACGGCCAGTTCGGCATTGCGCTGCTCGGTTTCATTGAACAGGCGCGCGTTTTCAAGGGCGACGCTCATGCTGTTTGCAAGCGTTCCTAGTAGGCGTACATCGTAGTCGCTGAAGGCAAATTCATGGTCAATATTTTGCAGGCTAACATATCCAAAAACCGTTTCTTTGGTGACAAGCGGAACAAACACCATGGATTTTGGGAAAGCGGTACCCGGTACGGCGTTGGTGATGTG
>CAZVRJ010000048.1:15853-17708 GCA_964629885.1 uncultured Chitinophagales bacterium
GCCTTCCTGAACGCTGTTGATCACGGCCAATTCGGCATTGCGCTGCTCCGTTTCATTGAAGAGTCGGGCATTCTCAAGGGCAATACTGATGCTGTTCGCGAGAGTACTAAGCAGCTGAACATCCGATTCTGCGAAGGCGTGCTCACGGTCGAGGCTTTGAAGACTCAAGCAACCCGTTACTCTATCGCTGACGATGAGTGGCACAAATACAAGCGATTTCGGCAGCCGGGTTCCTGGAACTGGGATGTGTTTATCTCCGGTAATATTTTCAACCGTTTCGTCGGCATTTTCATTGATGAGCAGAATCGTGCGGTTATTGATGATCCAATTCCGTATTTCGTTCAACGGACGCGATTCGGGATACAGTCGTTCTCCATCTTCGAAGAGATACTGGAAATGCTCAAGAGAGGTTTCAAGATCGAACGTGTATATACCAGTAACCTGGGCATCAAAGATGTCGCGCAGACGGTCGCCGACCATTTCATAGATTTCCTGCATTTCCAATTTTGCCAACAATCCGGTCTGCACACTGCTGATCAGAGCCAGTTCTGCTTCCCGTTGCCTGAGTCTACCAGCTAATTCATCCAAATGATTATCACTGTTCATATTGTTGTTTGACCAATTACTTTTTCAGCTCATGTGTGTTTGACGACAACCGACGATTCGACTTCCCATAATATTAAATATGTGCAAATATTCATGGATTTTATGCATTTAATTCTCTTCCATCGCCTTCCAAATCGATGCTATATAGTAGGGTTGATGCATCTCGAATTGACTGGAGCCTCCTTGATGGAGCATTATAAAGTGAATGTGTAAGTGTATTTCAAAAGAACAGTTCTATTGTTTGTGAGTGGCAACATCGGATTGGTCCGCATACGATCGGTGTGGCTGGCTTCGTTAAATACGATATAGAGATCATTACCCTCTCGTGGGTTGTATCGAATTCTGAGATTCGACACAATTCCTTTTGCCAAGCTGTTGTACTGCGAGAAAGCAGAAACAGTGAATTTGGTGTTGAGCATATACAGCATGCGTAATCGGGCAACGGTAGCCGTCAAACGCTGGTCTCGATCGGGAAAGGTGACGTAGTTCACCTGAAATAAGCCGGAAAGATTTAGGCTGGGCGACACATTCCATCTTGGCGATAATCCTACAGTGTTCCTCCAACCATCAAAAAACGAGCCGCTGTATCCATTTAGCTCCAGACCGTACAATTTTGCATCAGACGTTTCAAATGAAAAGTTTGTTCCGAAAAACTCATACACCCCTGCAGGTACGGTCACATTAGCCCCTAGGCCAAAAGAAGACGGAACATTCTCATGATAGTACTTCGCGTCGAGGCTCATTGACTGAGACTTTTTGGTGCTAATGTTATAAAGTGGACCTATTTCGGCCGATTCAGTATCACCGGAAGCATTGCTAAAAACGATGGATCCAACCGCACGAAATCGGTGCCGGTTGATGAATGCGTGATTTTCGGGTATCCAACCTATACCTATACTGTTACCCAATCGCGAAAAATCGGACCTGTTTTGGAAACCGAGACCTGGATCAAAAAGCTCACCGGAGTAGGAGTAATCCAAATTGTAGATGAATCCGGCATAATCCCTATTCTCAAGGTTGATCCATATCCTCGATGGACTAGTGGACAATAAGGTCACGTTCTCGCTTTCATTGAACGATTGGGCCCATGCGGTTGTGAGGTAGTTTTGTTTGAACAATTTGAACACACCATCCAAACCGTAAGCAATATTTTGCGATCCGTCGGTGCCCAACAGGGTGGTCATCATGCCACCAACGTAGGTGTTTTCGTTGATGATCTGGCGTCGCATGCGCAGAACGCTGTTGTTCT
>CAZVRJ010000049.1:0-17274 GCA_964629885.1 uncultured Chitinophagales bacterium
GCATCGCCGAGCCCCACGAAATCAGGAAGCTGCTCGAAGCCCTGGCCAACCGCCCTGAAGGACCCATCTGGGTGATCAGCGACGAAGTGTACTACGGGATGTCGTACACTCCGTCGGCATCCTTACAAGACTATATACACGAGTACCCTTTCATCATCCTGCTTCGCGGTGCTAGTAAGAGCCACCACATGACGGGTTGGCGCCTCGGCTGGGCGGTGCTACCCGACGCTTTGATCAAGCCATACATCGCTTCACATCAGTACATCACCACGTGTGTGTCGGCGCTGACCCAGCACACCTTCAACCTTATTCGTGGCACCGAAAACGAAAAGGCCTGGTTCTCTGAACAGCAGGCGCTCTATCAATCGAAGCGCGACATGGTGTACAATAGCTTAAAGGATGTGCGTCAACTGTACGGTGGCGAAGGCGCCTTTTACTGGCTGTTCAAACTCACCGACGATGACCTTAATGGCTCCACCGACCATGAATGGGTGATGCGATTGCTCCACGAGCACAAGATTATCACCGTCCCGGGATCTGCCTTTGGAAATCAGTCGAGCGGATATGTGCGCATTTCCTACGGACCCGTACTCGACCAGCTCGAAATGGGATTAGCAAAGCTTAAGACTGTACTTCAGGAATCTTAGTCCTCGATTTCGTCCATCGCCTCCAAGCGCAACTCAGACATTCGCAGGTTGGCTGCCGACACCATGTAATCGGCATTTTTACGATCGGCGCGCTTGATCTTTAATTCGACGGCGCCTTGAACGCTTCCTGGCACTTTCTCGAACGCTCGCATCGCCTTTGCCTGTATGCGAAGCGTATTTGTGAACAGACCCTTCTTGAATGTGATGTGCTGCACATCGTTCAGAGAGAGACGCACCTCGTTCACTGACGACTTGACCATCCCGAGCACAGCATCGCGCGACTGGTACTCCATGATCAGGTGCTTCGCCTCCAATCGGATGATCCCACTGCTTTCCATCAGAAAATTGTCGCTTTGTGCCAGTGTAAATGGGATGATGTGGGTCGAAAGGTCCATTTTTAGGTCTAAATGTTGCTACAAAATGTCGAATTGCGGTCGTAAAGCGGGTAAAATGCAAACTTTATGCGTTGAATGATAAAAAAAGTTTCGGAAAGGCGTAAGGAATTCCTTTGGCGAGGCTCTTATAGGAAAGGAGCACATTATGCCGAACACCATCATCACGCTTTTACTTGCCACTTTGTCGATCCATCCAGGGGTGTCCAACCTCAAAGGATCGGACGACATTGTGCAAAAAGTCGTTCTTGACGAGCCGTTCACAAAGCCACCAGAAGCGTCGGACGTTGGCTGGACAGGCATGTTTCACCATTTCCATCTCGAGCAGACGGATGATGCGAACATGCTGCGTCTAAGGGGCAACGCCACACGTTCCGACACTTCCTGGTTGGCAACTCCCGTATCGCTGTATCACGGCGAGTGGAATTACTCCATAAGCATAACTGGGGATCCTTCGAACAGCAACCGGATTGACCTCGTTGTGATGTCGGACCAACAGGATCTGAAATCTGGTTTCAACGGTTACCTGCTCAAAGCCGGCGAGAATGGATCCAACGACGTTATTCGGCTGATGCGGGTAGATAAAGGCATAATGACCCCTATTCTATCGGGCACGACATCGATTGCGAACGGCGGGAAATTCAAAATTCGGCTCCTCAGGAATCCGATTGGGCAGTGGCATTTATTTGTAGCAAAATCTGGTGAACCATTCGAGGCCCAAGGATCAGCAAATGATATCACCTACGGAAATCTGGGATATTCGGGATTTCGAGTCATTTACACTCGCACTAGGAACTCAGACTACGCCGTTGGATCCCTTCAAATCCTACAATCCACACCCCATATTTTGCATGCCGACTTGTCTGTGCCAACTTTGCTAAAAGTACGCGTTGATGCCGAAATGAGCTTGAATTCAGACATCAAATTGCTTGTAGATGGGGTTCATACACCAGCAATTGTCACCATTCTCTCCAATATGCTGGAATTTGACTTGAATGACCCTCTTCGACCAGGACGTAACGATTTGAAAATAACTGGGATGACAACCACAAATGGAGCCTTCTCCAACTCGGAAACATCATTCACACTGGATGTCTCTACCGTCATATCTCCACGCGACATTTTAATAAACGAGTATATGTATTACCCACCAGAAGACATCCCGCAATTCGTCGAACTGGTCAATGTCTCAGCGAATGCTATTAATTTGAAAGGATGGGAACTTCGCGACAACAGCACGGGTAACCGATCTATTACATCGGCGGATATGTGGATAGAGCCGGGATCGTATCTTGTACTCACACCAGACTCCTCGACACTGAGCGCCTATTATTCTGCTCCGAATGTAAGGCAAATGGCGCGTTTCCCTTTTCTGAACCGTGGTAGCAAAGATGCCGTCATTCTGAAGGCGCCTGGTGGTTTGACGATCGACAGCCTTGGCTACACACCCTCCCCCGCAGGCGACGGCGTCTCCATAGAACGCCGTTCCCTTCAGGCACCCACCTGGGCCCCCTCCAACTGGAAACCGTCGGTGCACCGGCGGGGAGCCACCCCCGGCGAGCCCAACAGCGTCCCTCCCGAAGAACCCACATCGCCCACATTGGATCTGGCAATCTTTGTAGAACCCAATACGCTGACCCTATCATTCAGCTCTGAAATGGATGTCTCGTCTATAGGCAATGTGTCTATCAATGGGATTCGCACCCCATTCGCCCCTTGCACTTCATCCGACTGGAAGGCCGTTCACTGCTCATCGGCAACTGCGTTACCCATGGACCCCGATAAGCCTTCCTTCGTGGAGATTGAAGGTTCCCGAGGTTTACTCGGTAATACATTGCCACCGTTGAACGGACCCATATCGTGGCTGCCTACTAGTGGCGATGTCCGCATCAACGAAATCATGTTCAATCCCCTGCAAGCTCGCTACGATGGCGGCAGCGATCAGTCTCAATATGTCGAATTAGTTAATGCCCGAGACCATCACCTATACGTCGGCGACATTCAGTTGAAGACAAAGTCAACAACGGGCACCACAACATCGACCATCACCTTTTTAGAAATGGATACGCCCGTCATCAATCCACTGTCGACACTTGTTCTGCATGCCGAAACAACATCCACAGCAACTTCAAGACTGTCACGCTTTTTCGGGCTAATCGACGATGCTAAGTATTTCAGGGCAAATCGCTCGACCTTGAGCCTAAACTCGACTTCCGGCTCTGTTTGGGTAACTAGACCTGATCATGTAACCCTCGATAGTGCCCGCTATGATGCCGAATTTCATTATCCGTCGGTTCGCGACCGACGTGGTGTAAGCTTGGAGCGCATTTCAACAAATGGATTATCACTCGATCCAAGGAACTGGGGTTCGCATGCGGGTCCACTAGGAGGAAGCCCCGGTCTGCCGAACAGCATTGTGTTAGATTCTCATCCAACTACAGAATCTGCAGTTGAAATCTATCCAAACCCATTTTCTCCCGACAACGACGGTTTCGAAGATGTAACCGGCATCATGTTAACAATGCCCGATCCCGGCTGGCTTACAAAGGTCGAAATATTTGACCGTTACGGCAGGAAAGTGCGGACACTGGCCGATGGCGAGAGAATAGGCATGTCCCACGAAATCTACTGGAACGGCCTCGACGACAATAATCGCCGTGTTTTCACAGGGTTTTATGTCGTTCTTATCGAAGCTTGGCACGTCGAACAGCGAAAATCGCTGGTATACAAAAAAGTTGTTGGTCTTATTCATCAACCCAGACAGAGTGTCTCTTTCAAGTGAACGGGGAATTACCTATTCTTAAGACTTGTCTTAATGGCGAGTATGTGGTAAATCCTTCGCATGAAAATCAGTAAAAACGCACCTATCGGTATTTTTGACTCGGGCATCGGCGGGCTTACCGTTGTGAGGGCCGTAATGGATGCCCTGCCATACGAAGACATCATCTACTTTGGCGACACCGCCAGAGTACCTTACGGCATTAAGTCGGTTGAGACTGTCAGGCAATATGCCGTCCAGATCACCGAGTTCCTGATGACCAAGAGGGTCAAAATGATTCTGATTGCCTGTAATACCGTTACCGCCGCGGCCGAAGCAGAAGTAAGAGCAGCTGCCGGCGACATTCCCGTCTTGGGCGTGATCGAAGCTGGTGCTATCGCAGCACTCCAAGCCCGCCAACGCCATCATCGGGTGGCTGTAATCGGTACCTTGGCAACGGTTGGTTCGGGTGCGTACCAAACCAGCCTCCAGAATTTGGATCCCAAAGTCCAGGTTTTTTCAAAGGCCTGCTCACTGCTTGTTCCTTTGGCCGAAGAGGGGTGGACCGATAACGAAATCGCAGAGCTCACGCTTCGAAGCTACCTCGAAGACATCCGCGGCATGTACATCGATTCCCTGATCCTCGGTTGCACGCACTACCCGCTGTTCAGAGACATGATCGAAAAGGTGCTCGACAACCCTGATGTAGCCATCATCGACTCAGCTGTATCGATAGCATCAATGGCCAAAAATGTTCTGATGGAGCTCAAGCAACTGAACGATGGACACACTCCCACATTTAGTTGCTATGTGAGCGATAAGCCACAGCGATTCCAGCAATTAGCCGAGCGGTTTCTCGGAAAGAAGATCAATCGCGTCGAAATCGTGAACCTGGCCTAAAGTAGTTCACTGGCTACATTTGCCAGCTCCGATCGCTCACCCTGCACCAGATTAATGTGGGCGTGCAATCGGTGGTCTTTGATTCGGTCGATCAGATACGACAATCCGTTACTCTGTGAGTCGAGATATGGGGTGTCAATCTGAAATATGTCGCCCGTAAAGATCATTTTCGTGTTTTCGCCGGCTCTGGTAATGATGGTTTTAACTTCATGTGGAGTCAGGTTTTGCGCCTCATCTACTATGAAATAAATGTTCGAGAGACTACGGCCACGGATATATGCGAGCGGTAAGATGTGCAACTTCTCCGTTTCGACCAGCTCAGCGATCTTCTTGTATTCTTTGTCGGTTTCTCTAAACTGATTTTTTATATAATCCAGATTGTCGAACAATGGCTGCATGTACGGATTGATCTTGGAATTGATATCGCCCGGCAGATATCCGATGTCTTTATTGCTCAATGGCACTATAGGTCGAGATAGATAAATTTGATGATAAAAGCGCCGCCTCTCGAGTGCACATGCAAGAGCCAGCAAAGTCTTTCCCGTGCCGGCCGATCCGGTAATCGTTACAAGCTGGATGTCAGGGTTCAACAACGCATGCATCGCAAAGGTTTGCTCAGCGTTTCTCGACTTGATGCCATATGAAGGCTCTTTGGTCACCTTCTCAATGAGATCTGTGTTAGGGTTGTAAAATGCTAGGGCTGAACTGCTGGTACTTTTTAAAATGTAATACCTGTTCGACAATGGTTTCTCGTCGAGAAATTCACTCCACGGGACGCCTTCTTCCACGTAAAGGCGATCGATCAACCCATTGTCTAGACCTTTGAGCTCGCTCATTCCGCTGCTTATGTGCTCGATGTCCTTGATTTTACCCGTCTCAAAGTCTTCGGCTGTAACTCCTAACGCTCGTGCCTTGATCCGAAGGTTAATGTCCTTTGTGACGAGCACAACCTTGCGATCCTTCTCTTTCTCGGCCAAAGCCAAGGTCACATTCAGAATATGATGGTCGTTCTTGTTGGTGCCGAACATTTTGTTTGCATCCGAAGATGCCATTTCGTCGGTCAACACCCGAATCTTACCTCGGGACGAACCATTCAACGGAATCCATTTCTGCAGCATGTCCGACTTCGACAGGTCGTCGAGCGTGCGGATGAATTCGCGTGCCTGTAAGTTCATCACCGATCCACCCTTTTTGAATTGGTCGACCTCCTCAAGCACGGTGATCGGAATGGCTACGTCATGTTCGGCAAAGCTGTAGATGGCATTAGAATCGTAAAGCACGACAGATGTGTCGAGCACGAAGACCTTCCGATCTTTTTTGGGCATGGCAGTAAGTAGGTTCTGGTGATTTGTATCATTCTAACAAATCAAAACCCGCATCGCAATAGGCAACTTAAATTTTATTTACGTCCTTTTGCGACAGCACATACAAAGCAATGCCGGCGGCAATAGAAGCATTTAGGCTCTCGGCAGCATTCTGGCCTGGGGCTGAATCAATTCTGTACCTCATATAACGCTCAGCCAGGTCTGGCGAAATTCCATTAGCCTCGTTACCGACAACCAAAATCGTGCGCATGCCCGGGTCCCAGTCCTCTATGGGCATGCTCCCGTGGTTGCCGTCAAGCAGAGCAGGCCTCCACCCCATCTGAGCAAACCTATCCAGCTCTTGCGACAAATTGCACTCCACATATGCCAAGCTCCCGGTTGCTCCGGCCGTGCTTCTCACCACCTTATTGTTCCAAATATCGGCCGACCCCTCTCCTATCATCAAAAGATCAGCCCCAAACCAAGCCGCGGTGCGAATGATGGTCCCCATGTTTCCAGGGTCTTGGATGCGGTCGAAAGCAACAATAAGCCCCGGTCTTCCTATATAGCTGCCAATACTAGCCGGTTCAGGTATATCACAGACCGCAATGATACCTTGTGGTGAATCGGAATCGGCAACACTTCGCAGCTCCTTCTCAGTGTAAATGAACGTTGAATCGGGCAGCTTAGAGTACCCATACTCCTCTAAGTACGGTTCGGTGACAAACACCTCAGATATATTCAATACACCCTGCTCGATAATTTGTATTACCGTGCGATGCCCCTCAGCCAGAAAAAGTGCCAACTCACGACGATATTTTCGCTTCTGCAGTTTGCGCAGGCGGGTAAGTTGCGATGAGCTAGCCTGTTGAAATCGAGCCATGACGGTAAAGATGCGATAATATCACGACCCATTCAACCGCCAATATATCAACAGAGGGCAAGCCTGGTGAATGCCATCACCATTTTACGTACTTTGGACACTTGTGAAATGGCACTTTTCGCATATTATTCTCTCGATTCTACTCATAACATGGGCAATACCGTCATTTGCCCAAATTCGCCAGCATGTAGACGCACAGTCGGAGTTTTCGCGAAGACTCGACGCCATGCAGTGGCGCATGCACGGAAATTATGACCTCGAATGGTACAGGACACGAGTGTCCTTTCGGAATCAGTTTTCGTCACGCTTGTACCTGATTCGGGGGAAAGCCGAGAACATCCAGGATGAATATCGGAGCCGGTTGGACGCCACTCAGTTTGGTCCCGGTTTTATAGGGTTCGGCCTCATCGCCGATGCATACGGTTTTTCGGCGGCAAACGTGAGACAGGAGCGACTGATGGCTGGCCCAGCATTTCGGTTTAAGGATAACGGCCTGCAGTTTCGCCCAATGGTCGGAATCATGAGCGACACACGGAATAACCGACAGGACAGTGGACCCGGTTTCGGCTTGACCGGCGACTGGCCCAATCTGGTGATAGGCGACTTTCGCTTCAACCCTGTCCTCATGCTCGAATATGCATCACTCAGCCCGCGGGAGCATGGAAGCTACCGTCTCGGCTCTGACGCCCGATACAGAGACGAGAACATCCAGCTGAATGGGATGATACAGCTCGGAAGATCCCTGCGCGACAGCTACCAAGCCAGCAACTTCCTCAATCGTGATGTCACCGATCTGATCGAATCCATTCGAAGCGATACCGCGATGGTGCAGGCTGGAATGGAGTTTCCACTCGGCAAAGGGACGATCGGCCGCATCGACCTGTACACCATGGCCAATAACCGGCAGTTCACAAACCGACTGCTCAGCGATACAGTTCGTACCGACATTGTCGACACGCGATTTGGTCGTCAAGATTACGACCTCGTATTTCAGGCTTTTGTACCGAAAGGCAAGTTGATGATAAATCCGGGCATCAGATTCTTGGGCACAAGCGCAACATCCGGCCTTATCAACACCGAGAATTTGAGCTCCGACCAAATCATCCGAAGGGGTGAAATCCTGGAGAGGTCGAACTTCCGCCAAAGTGCCATTGAATTATTTACCGACAACCGGATTCAGCCATCACCCGACAGTGAGGTGAGTTTTCGTTTTATACTGGGAATCCTGAGGTACAACACTCCATCTATCAACGTTGATGACCGCGATGAGCAGACGTTCGCGTTGAGACTCACAGCCAGGCACCGTTTCTCCGAGTGGTTTGATGCAGGAGTCACAATGGCCGGCGAAGCATATCACAATGTGTACCTGTTCGGCGAACGCAGTGCCGAGAACAATTGGCGCCGCTCCATACGACTGCTGCCCGAGCTCAATTGGAGACCATCCGAAAATTTGACCATCCGCAATGCGATGTTCATCCGTGCCAATTACACAGTTTACGATTTTCAGGTACCAGGCAGATTGAATGCAGATCAATCGGCGAGAGAGTACGGATTTCGGACACGCGTCGAGTATCAATTCCTTCCGCAGTGGTTCGTCGAAACCGAAGCATCGAGAAGCGAACTTCGTATCGGTCGTCTACAGTGGGGGTCGTTCACCGAAACTCCCATCGATACACTCGTGACCTACGAAATGGAAGCCACGCTTAGCAAGCGGATCGGAAGCACGAAAATTTCGACTGGATTCAGAGCGTTCAGAAAAGTCGACTTCATGCCACAGGCAATCACTTCGATCGTGATCACGGATCCAGAGACGGGAAATAGAACCTTTTCGCGCATTGCACCTGGTATCATGGTAACCAATCAACTTGGACCCGTTGTTCAGGTGATGCTACCACTGTCGAATCAGAACGAACTGTATGTGGATGGATGGTTTCAGCGTCAGCGCACCAACACCAGACTGTACACCGAGTACCCCGAAGAATTCAGGGATGCATTCCTTGCAAGGGAGAAACGAGCCATGCGGATTATGTATCCCAATCTTACGCTTAGGGCTAGGTTCAAGTTTTAGTTGCCTCATTTTTGGGGTATCTTAGCTAATTGTTAAACATCACTCGTATTCATCATGGAATTTCAGCAACGTCTCGGCCTATCCGGCGATAATCCTGGCACCAGCACAGGCACAAAACATTTTAAAAGCGACCAATGGCTCGATTCGCACAGCCCTGTCGACGGTCGTCTTATCGGCCGCGTAAGTGTGAGCACACCCGAGCAGGTTGAACATGTGATTGATCAGGCACAGAAGGCTTTCGTTACATGGAGAACCATGCCTGCTCCTAAGCGCGGCGAGATCGTCCGACAGATCGGCGATGCACTACGCGAGCACAAGGAGGACCTAGGCCGCCTCGTAGCCTACGAAATGGGTAAAATCCTGCAGGAGGGCCTCGGTGAAGTGCAAGAGATGATCGACATCTGTGACTTTGCTGTCGGACTCTCACGCCAGTTGTACGGACTCAGCATGCACTCCGAGCGCCCCGATCACCGCATGTTCGAGCAGTGGCATCCACTTGGTGTTGTTGGGGTGATATCGGCTTTCAACTTTCCCGTTGCCGTTTGGAGCTGGAATGCGATGCTTGCGGCTGTTTGTGGCGACACCATCATTTGGAAACCATCTGAAAAGGTGCCCTTGTGCTCGGTAGCCTGCATGAATATCATATCGGATGTCCTCAGAAAAAATGATGTTCCCGAGGGCGTTTTTTGCTTGGTGAACGGCGATCGCTCCGTTGGCGAACTGATGACCAAAGACAACCGCATACCTCTGGTTTCGGCCACCGGCTCGATCAGGATGGGCAAGCAGGTTGCACAAGTGGTCGCTGGACGTCTAGGCAGATCCCTGCTTGAGCTTGGCGGCAACAACGCCATAATCATCACCGAGAATGCCGACATCGAAATGGCTATCCGTGCAACCGTATTCGGTGCAGTTGGCACATGTGGCCAGCGTTGCACGAGTACACGTCGCTTGATAGTCCACGAATCGATCTTCGAGTCATTCAAGGAAAGACTGGTCCAGATCTACAAGAACATCAGCATCGGAAACCCGCTCGAAAATGGGATTTTAGTTGGTCCACTCATCGACAAGCAGGCAGTCGACATGATGCAGAACGCACTGGTCGACTTAAAGCAGCAGGGTGGTACACTTGTCTTTGGCGGCGAAGTATTGTCGGGTCCAGGTTACGAAACGGGCACCTACGTTCGCCCCGCATTGGCACTGGCTTCAAATGACATGGCAATCGTTCAGGACGAAACCTTTGCCCCAATCTTGTACCTAATTCCTTTCAAGACACTTGATGAGGCCATCGCCATCCAAAACGGCGTGGTCCAAGGCCTGAGCTCTGCCATCTTCACCAACCACATGCGTGAGGCCGAGCGATTCCTAAGCGCAGCCGGCAGCGACTGCGGCATTGCAAACGTCAACATCGGAACCAGCGGCGCCGAAATCGGTGGCGCATTTGGGGGCGAGAAGGAAACGGGTGGTGGACGCGAGTCAGGATCGGACTCTTGGAAAGTATATATGCGCCGTCAAACCAATACCGTGAACTATGGCGAAAGTCTGCCACTAGCTCAAGGCATATCCTTCGACGTTTAAAAACCGGTCTATTTGACCAACATCATCGTCCGCGTCTGAGTATAACTACCGGCTTCAAGTCGGTAGATGTACATTCCGCTCGGGATCTTGTCGGCTGTAAAGGTAACGGAGTACGTGCCAGCCGACTGCTCACGTTCAATGAGCCTTGCAACTGGGCGGCCGGTAACATCAAAAACACTCAAGCGGACAAACGAGGCCTCACCTATAGTGTAGTCGATGGTCGTGGTCGGATTGAATGGGTTTGGATAATTTTGGTCAAGCCTGAACCTTCCAGGTTGATCGTCATCCGACTCCGTAATCTCCATATTTCTGACTGTAACGGTAAACGTACGGGATACCTGATCCACGCCGTTGTATTCTGTACCACCATTATCGCGTACGCGAACAGTGATTGTTGCCGTGCCTGTCACACCGACAGTAGGTCTCAAAACGATTCGCCCGGTTTGATTTGGGCTCGTGTAGATAACTTCCGGATTCGGGATTAACCGCGTGTTCGACGATGTTGCGGTTACAGTCAATCGCTGGTCCTCGTCTACTCCCGCCGTTATTCCGGCAAGCTGAACCTCTTGGCTGGTTACCGATGGAGCCAGCTCAAGGTTGCGCAATGCATTCAGCGTAGGTGCCTTGTTCGGTATGGGAACAAACACAACTACAGGAAACTGGATGATGGCTTCATCGTAGCCATCCGACGCAATGAGTGTAACATTTGCCCTACCCTCCACATTTCCGCGGATGTACAGCTCGTCACCCCGAATTTCAGCAAATATTGACGGTTCGTCGACTGCTAGCTGAAAGCTGAGCGTGTCGCCATCGGCATCTTCAAAAATGGCCGATGCTCCACTCAAAAGGATACTTCTCGTCTCACCAGTGGCAATCAACATAGATGTCAGCACCTGACGAACTCTAGGTGGATTATTTTTAGGCCTAACAACAGATAGATGTAGTGTATCTGAAGCACCACCTCCAGGCCTTGGATTACTAAGCACAATGGGTAGTGTAGCATCGGTCCACGTATTTGGTACATCCACCACAAACCGAATACTGTCGGGTGGGTAATGCTCCACTTGTTGTGGTCTGAGATCGCCTGGAAGAATTATTCTGGATACATCGCGTATACCCCTACCACGAATAGTCACCTCATGCTGATTACCCTTAATCAAGACCTCGCCTGAGTGAGCAAGCGTGGATGGTGTCGGATAAGGCGCTGTCTGAACCATGAACGCTCTCGCTTGCGACATCCCCCCACCTGGACCGGGTGTCACAACAGCCAAGTTTCTTCTGCCTGGTGTCGCCATCTCGTTCACGACCAGTTTCACCGATATTCTTTTGTCGTCGTGAACGATCACTGAATCCATCTTAATGCCTTCGCCCTCAAGTACCACAAAGGTCTGGCCGGGTACGAACGACCTGCCAGAAAATTCAGTCATCAAGGTGTCGCCTTGTTTCGCCGACGACGGGCTCATGCGCAAGAGAAGTGGCTCTGGATGCGGCGGTGGCTTTACGCGAAAATTGACCGTTGCGCTGCTTCCACCTGCTGGCGGGTTGTTGATAACCCGGATGTTTCGTATGCCTGGCACTGCATTTTGATCGATAGACACCGTAACCCTGAGTTGAAATTGGCTTATAACCAATGTCCGGATAACCTTAACACCACTACCAGATATGGCAAAAGAGCTAACGCCCGACTCAAAGTTTGCACCCAGTAATATGAGCTCTACAACCTCTCCCGCCAATGCCGATTCTGGAGACAAGGATGTCAGCACAGGGCGGCTGTTGCCGACCTGGTAGAGATCCCATTCCATATTTCCGTACGCACTCTCAGACGCGACAATGCCAGCCAGCAATGCCAGGAGAAATAGACGACGGAAGATATTTCGGATCAGGAGACGTTTGTAGCTAAGATCCATCCACTTGGGTTTGTTGCGGTTAAACTTTCATAAGAAAGGTCTAATACCTACATGGTACTGAAAAACCTCTACTCTATCAACGCACCAAAACCCGAAAGTGATATGTTTAACCGCTATTTAACAAGCATTATCATCTTGGTTTTTATTCCGTGCTCAGATGTCATTCGAACCAAGTACAAACCGCTGCCAAAGTTGGATGCATCTAGTGTTATCTCATGCTTGCCGGCACCCATTTCCTGGTGCAAAAGTATCGCCCTCAGACGCCCGGTAACATCGTACACACCCAAGGTCACATATGCCCTGCTCGGCAATTGGAACGGGATTACTGTGCTTGGATTGAACGGATTGGGGTAGTTCTGAAGTAGCTCGTATTCCGTTGGCAGATCAGGGTCGTCTGCCTCGAGATTTGCGTCCAAGTTCACGTTTACCGTAAATACCCGAATCAGTGAATCGACGCCACCGTTGGCGGTTCCACCATTGTCTTTAACCTTCACCGAAATGGTCGTTGTGCCTACCCTGTTCCTGTCGTTCTGAAACCTTAGAGTACCTGTTGCCTGCGGACTCACATACTGTACCAACACCGAGGGTATCAACTCGGTATTCGCCGCCGCCGCCGTGATTGTGAGACTTTGGTTCTCGCCAGCACCGGCCGATATGCCCGTAAGGTTAACTACCTGCTCGGGTGCCGTATGCGGAAAGCTTACATCAGAAATGACGTTTAATGTTGGCGGCTTGTTAATGAAAAGTTCTGTTACGGTGAATGATCGAGACGCACTCGTACCACCTCCCGGAGCCGGGTTGCTCACAGTAACCTGCCGAGTGCCAATATCAGCTCCGGCGGATATTGAAAAATCAGCGGTAATCAATGTGGTGTTGACAATTGTGACATTTGAAGCAGTGACTCCAGTACCAGTCAACGAGACCGTCGACCCAACCATAAACCCAGTACCTAGCAGAGACACATTTCTCGTCGAACCCTGCACTCCATTCGTCGGAGTTATTGAGGTCAGCACAGGCACCGGATTCGGCGCCATCGTGACCGTGAACGTCTGCTGCCCGCTCACCCCTCCGCCCGGGGCTGGATTGGTTACGGTGACATTGCGCGCCCCAGTTGTTGCCCCTCCCATGATGGTGAACAAGGCCGACATCGTGGTCGAATTCGTCACGGATACGTTAGTGACGGTGATCCCCGTCCCGCTTACCTGAACCGTCGCACCAGGAACGAAATTCTGGCCTGTGAGCGTCACATTCACGGCAGAGCTCTGCACACCCGTATTCGGTGCAACGGACGTCAGCACCGGTACCGGATTTTGCAGCTGGTTGACTATAAAGCTCTGCGATTCGCTCGTGCCCCCACCCGGCGCCGGATTGCTCACGGTCACTTGCCGGGCACCGAACGATGCACCTCCCGAAATGGCGAACTGGGCCGTGATTAAGGTTGTGTTGACAACCGACACATTTGACACCGTGATACCAGAACCCGTAATTCCGACAGTAGTGCCCGACATGAAACCAGTACCCATCAACGAAACATTGACCGTTGTACCTGGATCCCCATTGCTTGGTGAAACTGACGCCAAACTCGGAACAGCATTCGGTGCCATGGTCACTGTGAATGTCTGCGACCCACTTACACCCCCACCCGGGGCTGGATTGGTAACGGTCACACTGCGCGCTCCGACGGTTGCTCCTCCCATGATGGTGAACAGAGCCGACATCGTTGTGGAATTAGTAACCGACACATTCGTAACCGATATACCACTACCACTCACCTGTACCGTCGCTCCCGGCACGAAATTCGTCCCAATGAGCGTCACATTCACCGCAGACCCCTGCTCTCCAGAATTCGGCGTCACCGAACTCAGCGTCGGCACCGGATTGGGTAGCTGGTTCACCGTAAAGATGACTGCGTTGCTTTGTCCACCACCAGGCGGTGGATTCGTAAAGGTTACATTTCGGGCACCTGGAGTAGCTCCAGCCGATATGGATATGTTCACGTTTATAAGCGAGCTGTTTGCAACTGCACCAGAATTGATCGTGATACCGCTGCCCGAAATCCCCAAGGACCCACCTGGCATGAAATCCGTGCCGTTTATCTGAATGGCCAAATTGCTCGTGCCCTGGTCGGCGTTGTTCGGATTCATAGAGGTGATTACTGGCAGCGGGTTTGCGGCGCCGGTTCCGTAGGCATAAAACGCACAGGACTCGTCAAGCGACGTGATCGGGCTGCAGCACGAGGCGTTCATGTTGGCCGTGCCGCCCGTATGGTGGCCAAATCCCAAAATATGCCCCAATTCGTGGGTGATGGTCTGCTCGTATTGGGTTGCGTTGATGCATCCAGGTGTACCGTTGTTGACAACCATCACGCCTAAGAGTGCTTCTATCCAAGTCTCTCCATTTTTCACGTGGGTGTTACCAGGATCATAAGCAGGACCAGCAATCGCAAGTATTCCACTGCATCCTGTTAGATCAGCTACTTCTCCACAAGGGTCATCCAAGTATATGTGAGAATCTCCAATAGGTATGGAGTTGAGATTCGTGCTTCCGAATGCAGGGCATCCTGCCTGTATTGGATTATTTCCTGCAAAGGAGAGTGTACCCATGTCGATACCTGGTACTGATTTCCATAAATTTACCGAGTTTTGTACGGCAGTCACGACATTTGCCGGTGCACCAGCAATAACTTTAACGCCAACATTCAACGATTGTTCAAACCTGCGCCAACGGATCTTCGTACCTGATTGGTTCATATACGCACACCCAGGCGGGGCCGCATCCAACCCCATGATGTCATCCATCTTCAACGCACCGTCGTGGCCGGCATTGGCAACTTCGCCCGCATCGCCACGCGACCATCCTCGTGCCCCCGATGCCACTTGCTTAAGGTGCGATACAACCACAGATGAAGTATACGTTGTGATGGGCTCGATCTCGCGTCCGTCGGGAACCACGATATTCAGCTCATGCGATGCCTCCAGATGCGTAAAAACCTGCTGTCCGGTCACCATGCGCCTCTGCACCATTACGCCATACGACATGAACCTGAGGGTCCACTGTCCGTTAAACTCGCTCAAGCTGAGCAGGTACACGTCGCCCTCCTCGAACTGCGGGCTCCCCCCGATGCTCAGACCGCGGTCTCCAAACACACCACCGTACGTTTCGACCTGAATGTCGGAGCCGATCAAAGCGGAACCCTTCACGACGTCCATGATGGTGAACCTCGTCCCCGTCATGATCAGTTCGCCTTTCCTATACCCAGAGCCGCTTCCAGCCTTGGCCACAACTACGAGGTCGCTCAATCGGACTAACTCACCAAAATCTCTTGGTGGTATTACAGATGATGATTTGGCCGGAAATGAATAACCAAAAAACATAAACAAGGTCAGACATATCGGCAACCAAGCACATTTTTTTTGACACATTTTGCTAACATTTGGTGCACCGTTGATGAAATAGTAACAACACCAAACGAATCTGTCAATATTTTTTTTAAATCGAGACCGCCTGCGGGCTAATAGTTTTAAGTTACTTATTTTGCAATCGTTATCTTCTTTATTCTGACACCCAACTCCGTCTCTAAACGAACTATATGCAAACCGCTAGGCATGTCAACTCCATCTAGCGTATACAAGTGTCGCCCTGCTGGATACTCTCGTTCTATCAGCACTCGAGTTGTCCTTCCGGAAGCATCAACAAGACTCATCTTCACCCATGTTTGCCACGGTATTTCGAAGGGAATGACCGTCGACGGATTGAAAGGATTTGGGAAATTGTTACCAAGTTCAAATGTGTAGGGTACTCCATTCTCATCACGCTCCGGTATGGCTGTGGAGGCCGCAATCGTGAAAGCCATGTCCTGACTTCTACCTCCCCCCGGTGTAGGGTTTGTTACCCGAAACGCCCGCGAGCTCGGAATGGCCGAGCGCAACACAACTACAGTCACCTCCATCCGGTTTTCGTGGATGTACTTGATCTCCTGTATCTGCACGTCGGTTCCACCTATGGCAATCACCGATTCGGGCATGAATCCAATGCCCTCGACCGACACATTCACAGTTGTACCCTGTGGAACAACATCTGGAACAACTCGTGCAATCATGGGGGTCGGATTAAGCTGCATCGTGCTGTACACAAACTGAGCACAGGCAACATCTTTGGGCGTCATTGGGTTGCAGCACGCCGCATTCATGTTGGCAGGCTCTATGGTATGATGGCCAAACCCTAATAGATGGCCAATTTCATGCTGGATTGTCTGCTGTAAACGTGCTGCCGTCAGACAGGACTGTATCCCTTTGTTAACAATCACAATCCCCTTGCTTAAGTTTGCCCATTGAGCGCCCCTGTGCGAGTGCATTTGATTGGTCACGTAATGCTGGGCTGTTGCCAATATGCCCACACAGTTCGAGGCAGGCTCCAAGTTTCCGCATGGGTCGTTGTAGACTATGAACAGCTCGTTATCGCCGAGCACCTGCGTGCGCAACGGGCTCAATAACCCGCTGACATCGCATTGCGGGAGTGATTTCAGTCCACCATACTGAAGATTTCCTAAGTTTGTGCCCGGTATGCTGCCCCAGTTTTTCACTGACTGCTGAATGGCATCGCGATCGGCCAGCGTGGCCTCATTTTGTGTGTAAACTTTAACGACTCCAGTTCCATTTAGCGATTGCCACCTACTGTAACCACCATTGGCATCTAACATGGAGCATCCCGCAGGCAGCTGGATACCATTCGATGCCGCCTTAGACGCTACGACTTCGGCATGTGCTAAATGAATGCTACCTGCAGCCCAAGAATCCCAGTACGAATCCCCGGCAACCATGTCGGTAACATGTTCTTCAAG
>CAZVRJ010000050.1:0-17138 GCA_964629885.1 uncultured Chitinophagales bacterium
GCTATCCCCCTCAACACCATCTCCTCCCCTTCGCCGAGCGTCACACCACGCCTTGCCATCATCGCGCGGGCGGTCTGGAGAGCACGCTCGATTTCGAAGGGTTCGATGCCTGCATCGGTCACCCATCCGAAATGCGGGACACGCTTGGGCGAGAAATCGAAGCTCACGAAGCTGCTGCTCACACCGAACTGCGTGCCGCTGTTGAGTTTACTGCCGATAGCCACCTTGCAATGGTCTCCGAAAATGGTGCCGTAAAACGTTAGACCGGTATCGATCACCTCGCCAGAATGCCAATCCTCGATCCGGATGGTGGTGTAATTGTTCTTCAGATTGCTGGTATTGGCATCAGCGCCGATATTCACCCATTTGCAGACCACAGAATTGCCCAAATAGCCCCCGTGAGCCTTGTTTGCATAGCCCTGGAACACCACGTTCTGCATTTCGCCGCCAACCTTGCACAACGGACCCACTGTCGTGCCATGGTATACGTGCGCGCCCATGCGCACAGTCGATCCCTTGCCGATGCTCACCGTGCCCCGGATAAGCGCCCCGGCCTGGATGATGGCACCGTCGCCAATGTGGATGAGTCCGCCGTCGGGTATCAGCACCACGCTCGGCTCGATGGTGACGTTCTCCCCGATTCGGATGCTGTCGCGGTCGAGCATCATTACACCGGGCCAATCGCCGTCTACCCCGTTGGTCTGCATCAAAGCGATGTCATGCAAGGTCTGCTCCTCGTTGTAGGTGAAGACATCCGACACACGGTCGATCATCTTGCCATATCGACAATCTGATAACGATAGATGACTTATGTTTGAAAACCGATGATTTTGTAGCCGGAGCAGCCGATCCTCGTCCACGCGGCAGGCCAGAAGGATCCCATCGCGCGATAATCCCTCGCCCATCTTCAGTTTTTTAATCTCAACTACTGCTTCATCGCTGGGAAGCCATCTTCCATTTATACATATTATGTCGATCTTTGTGCTTTTTATCGACTTATATAACGGTTTTAGATGTGGACGCACATCGTACTCGGCATCGTTGATTTGCATCAACAGTCTCCACTTTTTGGCGATCCTGTGGATGCCGCACCGGATGTCGGCAGCTGCCCGCATGGTGGTTATCGGGTCGAGACGATCGACGTGAACATCATCGAAAAAGAGCAGTTTTCTCATAGCTGAAACATTCCTATATCCATCGAGTATAGTAAAATATATATTTTTCTTGTATCGTCGTTTGAAACATACGTCACGTTGCCCTCACTTCGTTGAGTGAACGGATATAGGATTCACAATGGTATTCATCAAATTTTTTTAGCATGTGCGGCATCGTCGGATACGTAGGCAAGCAACAGGCTGAGGGTATCCTTATTAAGGGACTAAAGCGGCTGGAGTACCGAGGATACGACTCCGCGGGCATCTCCGTGCTCAACGGAAGCATTCATACTCTTAAATGTAAGGGCAAAGTTTCAAATTTGGAGCGCTTGGTGTCGACCAATCACCCAGTTGGGGAATTGGGAATCGGCCACACCCGATGGGCCACCCACGGCGAGCCGAACGATGTGAACGCGCACCCGCACGGTGCAGCTGACGGCAGTTTCACGTTGGTACACAACGGCATCATCGAGAATTATGCCGCACTGAAAGCAGAGCTCAAGCGCAAGGGTTATACGTTCGTAAGCGAAACCGACACCGAGGTGATCGCGCACTGGATCACCGAGGTGATGCGTAGCACGGGCGCGTCTTTCCCCGAAGCTTTGCCGCAGGCGCTGGCGCAGTTGACCGGTACGTTCGGGTTGGCGATTGTGCACCAAGACTATCACGACCGCCTTTATGTGGCACGCCGAGGTTCGCCGCTGCTCATTGGGGTTGGCGATGGCGAGCATTTCGTGGCCAGCGATCCAGCGCCCGTTGTGGAATACACCAATAAGGTGGTTTACCTCGACGACGACGAAATCGCCGTGGTTCGGGCCGATGGGTATGAAGTCACCGGTTTGAAGTCCATCAAGCTCGATAAGAAGGTGCACGAGTTGGCGCTCAATCTAGAGCAGATCGAAAAGAAGGGGTATCCGCATTTCATGCTCAAGGAGATCATTGAGCAGCCCGAATCGGTGGCTGATTGCTTGCGGGGTCGCCTGAAAACGAATCCGGTGCATATCCAGCTTGGCGGGATCGAGTCGGTCATGGATCGACTCGTAAACGCAAAGAGGCTCATTATCGCCGCCTGTGGCACCAGCTGGCATGCTGGACTCGTTGGCGAATACCTGTTCGAGCACTTGGCACGCATCCCTGTCGAGGTTGAGTATGCGAGTGAATTTCGATATAAGGATCCGCTCATCACCTCCGACGATGTGCTTCTTGTGATAAGCCAGAGCGGCGAGACGGCCGACACCCTGGCCGCGCTGCGAACCGCACGCGAGAAAGGCGCTATGGTGCTTGGAGTGTGCAACGTAGTGGGGTCAACCATCGCCCGCGAAACCGATGCCGGCGTGTATACGCATGCGGGTCCAGAGATCGGTGTTGCCTCGACGAAGGCTTTTACGGCGCAGGTAACAGTGCTAACTATGATGGCATTGCGATTAGGACATGAACGCGGTGTGCTCGATGCTGACCGTTATGCAGCCCTGGTGAGCGAGTTAGCGCGGATACCGGAAAAGATCCGACAGGTGACATCCGACACGGCCCTCATCGAACAAATCGCAAAGTTGTTCAGCTATGCGCCGAACTTCTTGTATTTGGGTCGCAACTTCAACTATCCGGTTGCCCTCGAAGGCGCCTTGAAGCTGAAGGAAATATCCTATCTGCACGCTGAGGGCTATCCTGCGGCAGAGATGAAGCATGGTCCGATTGCCCTAATCGACCAGTACATGCCTGTGATCGTGATCGCTGCCACCGACCATACTAACGACAAGATGATCAGCAATATCCAGGAAGTTAAGGCACGAAGGGGCCGCATTATTGGGATTGGTCCAGCGTCGAACCACGAGGTAGCCGAGCTGTCGGAGTTCTACATCCCGATCCCCGACACTGAGGATGCCCTTTCGCCCCTGCTCACGGTGATCCCGCTACAGCTGCTATCGTACCATGTGGCCGTAAACCGCGGCAACAATGTCGACCAGCCCCGAAATTTAGCGAAGAGCGTGACGGTGGAGTAGGGGAAAGCTCCTGACTCTCCCCCTGCCCCTTATTATAAAACTGCTGACTCTCCCCCTGCCCCTCTCTGCAAGCAGAGAGGGGAGACCATGTCGTAAATATGTCTCCCCCCTCTACTCGTAGAGGGGGGGCGGGGGGAGTTAGGTATTTCCTCCTAGAGGGGGGGGCGGGGGGGAGTTATTGGTTTACAACGGGCCGGGGGCGAGTACCCGATCTTTAATGGTAGATAAAATGGTATTAAGTGTGTCATCGATAGTATGCGGATCTGTTGCGGAGTTCGCAAACCGAAGCGTCATGATTCCGCGCTCCAACAACCTCATATCTCGTATGAGGTCGTATTCTTCTCTACCAATATGGCTCGAGCCATCTAGTTCAACAACTAGTTTTGCGGCTGAACAGTAAAAATCGGCATAGTATAAAAGTGCGTGACCCCGTATTGTGACCTCATTGATAATTGGATGCTGCCTGTAAAACTTGTATCCGCCAAGTTGCTTCCTTCTGAGTCTATCCCAAAGCCTAACCTCAGCAATCGTCATATTACGCCGAAGTTCTCGCGCGTTATCTCGAATACCTTGTCGTTTTTTCATATGTAATAAATTGATTCTAGTGTGTACATATATGATCCACACCAAACCAATTCCTTACGCCAACTTTTAAAAAAAGTGGTGATCTCCGTAAGGCAAAGCACCGTCGAAGAAAGTTAACTCTCCCCCTGCCCCTCTCTGCAAGCAGAGAGGGGAGACCACGTCGTAAATATGTCTCCCCCCTCTACTCGTAGAGGGGGGGCGGGGGGGAGTTAGGTATTTCCTCGTAGAGAGGGGCCAGGGGAGAGTCAGTGGGCTTGCAGAGGGGGGCCGGGGGAGAGTCAGCCTACCAACCTCACCCACGGTCTGCCGCCTTTCATCGTGCTAACAACGACTCGTGCGACACCGAGGAGTGGAATGGCCAAGATCATCCCGATGGCGCCCCAAAGGAATCCACCCGTAACGAGTGCCACAATGGCAGCCAACGGGTTTACGCTCACTTTATCGCCGATCACCTTAGGTGTGATCACATTACCTTCGAGCGTCTGCACAATGATGAACAATACGATGACACCAAGAGGGTAAAACATGCTGTCGGTCATCAGAAGGGCAATCAGCAGAGGTGGGATGGATCCAATAAACACACCGAGATATGGTATGACTGCCAACAAGGCGGCCAATATGCCGAAGAAGATGGCGTACGGTATGCCTAAGATGAGAAGTCCGGTCACATTGAGGATGGAAACGATTACTACAACTAAAGCCAAACCGGAAACGTAGTTCTGCACAACTTCTTCGACTCGTCCAATCGTATGGTCCACCTGATCGCGCTCGTCGGGTTTGTGCAAAGCGATCAGGAACTCGCTGAAGCGCTCCTTGTATAAAAGCATGAAAAAGATGTAGATGGGCATCAGCGCAAAGTATGCCAACATATTTGCCGTTGCATTCATTGTGCCCTGAAGGAGCGCTCCACTGCTGCTGAACAACCTCTCAACACCTTGCTGGATGTATTCTGCCTGCTCGACGGCATTGATCCCAAGTCGCTGATCCAAGAATAGTATGATACCTTGGTACCATTCGTTGAATTTTCCCGTGATTTCGGGCAGATCGGCTGCAATGGCCACTCCTTGCTTATAGACAACAAACATGAATAGCGGAACAAACATCAAACCGAAAAGCAAGATCATGATGATTGCCACTATGCGATGAATTTTCCACTTCTCAAGCCTTACTATCAGTGGATTGATGATGATCGCCAAGAATGCGGCCAATACTAATGGCATGAGGAGGGGCTTACCTGTAACTAGGACTAGGTAACCGAAGACGATGGTGACTAGGATGGTAGATAAACGTAGAAACATCGAGGATTGGGAGAAGGTTGGCGAGAAGCGAGAAGCGAGAAGCGAGAAGCGAGAAGCGAGAAGCGAGAAGAAAGTTGGGTAAAAATTCGGAGGAAAGCAAAACTCGCAGACTGCTCTACTATTCTACTATTCAATCATTGGCCTCGTTCCCCGTTCTAAATAATATGCCACCACCCCCGTCCCCTCCATTGCGATAGCGGTGGAGGGGACGGGGGTGGTGGAATTAGCCTGAGGACGGGGGTGGTGGAATTACTCAACCAGAAGCCTCGTTCCCAGCTCAAAATCAAATAGTGTGGATTGTCGCAGACGGTAGTAAGCAGTCCAGTAATTGCGAAGGGTCTGGATGTAATTCTGACGTGCCGAATCCTTCTCGTTTTGGGCGATGAACAGGTTGGTGATATCGATCCTCCCAATACGATACCGGTTGGATGCGACTTCAAACCGCCGCTGGGCAATGGTGTCGGACCTCGCCGAAAGATCAACCTGGTTCTGCAGTTGAAGAAATCGTTGTACCTGATACGATATGTCCTGCTCGAAACGCCTCACCTCAAGGTCGATGCGCTCGTCAACCTGACGCTTGCTCGACTCAGCCGAACGAACATCGGCTTTATGGCGGCCCCATTGCACCAAGGGTACCGAGAATCCCACGCTCAAATTTTGCTGCTCAAGCGGATTCGTAAAGACATCCCCGAACTCCGTAGCTGTTTGGTTGAGTCCAAATCCAGCCCTAAGTGTAGCAGACAACGAATTCGTTGTCTTGGCTTGTGCAAGACTGCGGTCGGCCTCGAGACGTTGCAGCCTCCAGTCGAGCATCGTGCTACGGTTGCGCATCGCCTCACGCACCGCAAGAGTTGGGTCTACCGATACATTCGGGATGCGATCGGGCGGTATGATATCGATTTCCTCATCATAGGGGAGATTCAGCTCGATTTTGAGCTGTTCGAGCGCACGTTCATATTCCAGCTTGGCATTGTCGAGACTGATACGTGCATTCATGAGCTGCAGCTCGCTTTGTAGCAGGTCGTTCTCGCCAATGCGTCCCACCTCCAGCCGCCCAGTCGATATCAGGAAGAGCGTATCATTAATGGCCACATTGTAGGTGGCGTTGTCGAGATTCATTTTGGCGATGTACGCATCGAAGAAGGAGTTCGCGATGTCGACCGAAATGTTCTCCATCGTCTCAAGGAATCGTGTGCGGGCCAAGTCGAACCGAACAGGCTCGATGCGGCGGGTCCAAATGACCGGATTGTACTGAAACAACGGCTGATTTAGACGCAAAATGAGCGGCGTGCTCTGCCAGATGCTGCGTTCTCCATTAAGGTCGACGTATCGGTTTAAACCAGACATCACACTCAGGCTGCCACCCGTAAATGGAAGTTGCTGTGTGATCATCAGATTCGCATTGTAGTTGAGATCCTCCTGCCGGAAGAACACCTGGCTACCATCGCCAACGCGAACGCTGTTGATGGCCGATACAAACCCGGGAGCGTCGCCCGACAAGCTCAGCATGGGCAGCTGCTGGGCCTTGAAGGACTCATATCGCCAATAGTCGACATCAAGCCCGTATCGAGCGATCATCGCTGCTGGACTCTCGTTTCGTGCCAGGTTTACGACCTGCTCCAGCGTAAGAGATCTTGTTTGAGCATGGCTGAGCAAGGGCAAGAGCAGGAGTAAGAGCAACGGCAAGAGCAGGGATCGAGACGCGAGAGCGAGACGCGAGACGCGAGACAGCGACTGTGCTATAATATGCCGCCCTGTCATCCTGGAAGGACCTACCCCGTAGGGGTCTTCCACCAATTGCCGCCCTGTCATCCTGGAAGGACCTACCCCGTAGGGGTCTTCCACCAATTGCCGACCTGTCATCCTGAGCGTAGCGAAGGACCTCCCGTAGGGGTTCTCACTCTTCATACCTATTCCTTTTCCTTGCTTCATTCCTAAATCCTCAATCCTCATTATTCGTAGCGAAGCGATGTCGCCGGATCCTGCATTGCCGCCTTACGGGCCGGGAAAATTCCAAATACGAGCCCGATGGTGATGGCCACCGAGAACGATATCACCACCGACCACGGCGACACGATGGTCACAATGCCAGTGGTGTGCTCAATGAGGTAGCTGAATCCAACACCCAGTACGATTCCGATAACCCCCCCGTTGATGCTGATGGCTACCGCCTCGCTTAAAAATTGAAGGACTATGTCCTTTTGAGTGGCCCCAAGCGACATGCGCACGCCGATTTCGCGGATGCGCTCCATCACCGAAGCCAACATGATGTTCATGATTCCAATGCCCCCAACGATCAGCGATATCGATGCGATGGCCGCCAGCACGATGTTGAAGATATCTTTGGTGCGCTGCTCCTGTTTGAGCAGTAGCTCGGGTACCACAATCTCATAATCTACCACCTGGTTGTGCCTGCGCTCGAGCATGCGGCTCATCACTTCGGCAACGGTCGGCATCATCTGCGTGTCGGTTACACGAACTACCATGCGGTCGATTTGGTGGTAATTGGGATCGACTGGTGTGTTACGACGCCCTCCGCTCACCATTGCCATGCCGCCGCCGAATATCATCATCCCGCCTTGGGCGCGCTCAGGTGTAAATTTGGCTCGATTTTTGTACCGAATCAGTGCCGTAGTAATGGGCGTGTAGATATCCATATTGTAATCGCGGATACCCAAGTGCTGAATATTGTCGGCCGTGATGGCAATTCGATCGAGCACGCCTACAACGGTGAACCAGACGTCGCCACATTTGATCTGCTTGCCAATTGGATCTTCTTTAGGGAAGAATCGCGTCTTTATAGCACTACCAATTACGGCTACAGGCAATGAGGATTGATGATGCTCGTTCGTGAAACCAGAACCCGACGCCACAGTGAATCCACTCGTATCCAAGAAGTGCTCACCAACGCCGACAATACGTCCACTGCGCCGATACCCAGCCCGGGTTACCATCGTTTCGTAAACGACCTCGGGCGATACCATTTCAACCCCAGGAATCAACTCCTTAATGCTACGGGCATCTTCGAGGGTCAGTCCGGGTGAATATCGCTTATTGCCTTGACCTTGGCCCTGCTGAGTATCGCCCTCCTCTGAGTCGTCAGCCAGTAGTCCTTGCTTCTGCTCCACAACTGGACGCACAATGATGTTGTTTGCACCAAGGAGCTTCATCTGCTCGAGGATCTCAACTTGTGCTCCCCGTCCGATGGCTAGCATCGCAATAACCGACGCCACCCCGAAAATGATGCCCAGCGAAGTGAGGATGGCACGCATCTTGTTCTGCCCAATTGCTTCGATGGCAATTTGGGCATTATATGACAGTTTTTTTAGCATGTGATTGGCCCCTATCGGTTACGTTGGGCTGCTGCCACCGTAGGCTCGAGTCCGACGAACTTCAGCCCCGTAGTATCGGCAGGCATCGACAGGAAGATGTTATCCTCCAATGTGAGCCCACGCTTAATTTCGGCCTCGTTTTCGTTGATCATCCCCACTTCGACCTGTTGGCGGATCACTCCGGTTCCCAACTTTTTGAAGACGTAGTTCAGGCTGTCGCGGGCGTGGATAGCCTCTAGCGGCACCGAAAGCGCACTCGTAACGATGGCGGCGATGATCTGATTGCTAGTGGTCATGGCTGGCCGCAATGTGGTGTCTCTGTCCGACACTTCCAGGATAACCTCGAACACCTTCGAATCGGAGTTAGGCCTCGTTTCGCCGATATTGGCGACCTGGGTGACAACCCCGTTCAGCGACTTGTCGGACACCGCATCGAGATTGATCTTCGCCGATTGACCCGGTTTAATCTTTTGGATGTCGACCTCATTCACATAGGTGATCGACTCCATAACATTTAAGTTTGGCAAGGTGCCAACCACGGGATCCCACATGCTCACATTGGACCCAACGGCCACTTTTTGTCCGCCGAACATCCGATGATAGACCAACATGCCCGATTTCGGCGCCACGACCGTGAACTCCGACATGATGCGTTGGAACATGTCCATCTTTTGCTTCTCTTTGGTGAGGTCGGCTCCCACCTCGCTCATCTTGGCCTCGGCTTGGCGAACTTTCGTGTCGTAGTTCTTGATGGCCTGCTCGAGGTTACGTTCTGCTCTCTGGTAATCGATTTCAGCCTGACGTTGTATAGATGGGGCCTCGTAAGCTGCCTCTTCGCGCGCGAGCTGACGTTCTTCCATCACGTAGCGTAGATTGATGAGTTCGTCGCGGGCATTGCTGAGTGTGAGGGTGCAATCGAGTTGTGCCTGAACAAACATCGACTCCGACTTTTGGATGGCCAACATGGCATCTCGGATTTTGCTGTCGACGGCCGATCGGTCAAGTTCTGCGACGAATTCGCCCTCTTCCACAACGGTTCCCTCGGGTATAATACGTGTCACCTTCGTATCCCAGATACCTGCTTCTCGAGCGGAGGAAGGTCCGTAGATTTTGGTCGATTCCTTAGCACGAAGCTCGCCTGTAGTGGTCACACTAACGACAAACTCGCCCATACGTGGCTGTACGATAATGTCGATGTACGTGTTTGCGGCGGTGGGAAAAAGGTACCAGATGGCGAGCAAGCCTATCAGGCCCGCTGCAAGGAATTTGAAGCGATGTTGTTTCATGATATCGAGATGTGATGGATCGCAGTATAGACGAAGCGTCAAGAGATAAAGTTGCAAAAGGACAGACAAAATATTGTCGTAATCCTTTGGATGAGATTGGTTTCAGAATACTAAGATTATAGTTAAATGGCAACCCACCTCACAACCCACCTCACCCCTGGCCCCTCTCCTCCCAACAAGTTGGGAGGAGAGGGGAATATTTGTTCAAAATTTTTAATGACAGTCTCGTAAGGAAATCCATTCTCATGGCTCTTATAGGTATACACCTTAACTAGATCCATAGACAATGAAAAAGTCACGCCACCCTGTAAGAGATAGGGCACGAGAGCTCAGAAAGCAGATGACCCACGAGGAAGTCATGCTATGGGAGTTGCTGAAAGGTCGCAGATTTAAGGGGCTGAAGTTTCGCAGACAGCATCCACTATATACTCACCATAATCGCCAAAACGAGAAAACGTACTACTATGCCGACTACTATTGCGCAGAACAGAGATTAGTGATCGAAATCGACGGACCAATTCATAATAACCGAATTGAATACGATCGAATTAGGGATGCCAACATGCTGGCAGCGAGATATCGAGTGCTCAGAATTCCAACGTCGATGTTCTCTGACATTGATACAGTACTCCAAATAATTGACGAAGCTACAAAATAACCTCGGGTTCCCCTCTCCTCCCAACTTGTTGGGAGGAGAGGGGCCAGGGGTGAGGTGGGTTGTGGAGAGCAGAACCCCAAGGCCAAGTTAGATTGCAGTACAAACAAAAAAAGCCCCCGACCTTGCGATCGGGGGCTTTCTATAAGCTAAGCTTAGCTGGCCTTAGAGGCTAACTGTGAACTCGACGCGGCGGTTCAACGCACGGCCTTCGGCTGTGCTGTTGGTTGCTGCAGGACGGGCTTCACCGTATGCCTGGCTGGTGATGCGCGACTCACCGATACCGTTAGATACCAGGTAGTTCTTCACGGCTTCACCACGACGTCCAGAAAGGGTTCTGTTGTAGGCGTCAGATCCGATGTTGTCGGCGTGTGCTTCGATGAGCACTTTGTACGACGGATTCTCGGAAAGGATGTTTACAATCTTATTCAATGCTTCGAACGATTGTGATTTGATTTCGTATTTGTCGAAGTCGAAGTATACGTTCTCAAGCGCACGGTTGATGGCGTCGATGTCACCCTTATTGATTTCTGGGCAACCGTTGTTAGCGATTGTTCCAGGCTCGTCTGGGCACTGGTCGAGGTGATCAGGTACTCCGTCGCCGTCACGATCTGGGCAACCGTCGAACTGGCAGAGACCAGCTACGTCTGGGCATTTGTCAAGGTGATCAGGGATGCCGTCGCCGTCGCGGTCTGGGCAGCCGAAGAACTCAGCAACGCCAGGAACATCTGGACACTTATCGAAAGCGTCTTCAATGCCGTCGCCGTCACGGTCTGGACAGCCATCGAATTTCTCGAGGCCAGGGACTGTTGGGCAGCGATCAAGGTAATCGGGTACTCCGTCGCCATCGGTGTCAAGCGGACATCCGGACTCGTCAACACGAACACCGGCTGGTGTGTCTGGGCAACGATCGCGGTAATCAGGTACTCCGTCACCGTCGGTATCGGTCGGCTTAGGACCAAAGTTGTACGTGAATCCAATTGTGTGGAACATGAAGGCGTCGTTACCGGAGCCTGAGTTCTCATGGTCGAAATTGCCGAGAACTTTGTTCCAAGTGGTCTCGAAGTCAAACGTAATGTTCTCGTCGAGACGGAATTTGAGTCCAGCACCTAATGGAATGTTTGGTGTGGCGAACTTCTCGCGTGTGTTGGCGTCGTTACGGCCACGCAGCACGTCGTTGTAGTTCAGACCAACACCGGCCAATAGGTATGGACGAACGGGTGATTCTTCATTGAAAAGTTTTGCTTTAAAATGAATATTTCCGTTGTAGAGCTCGTTCATATAGAAATATGGACGACCGTTGTAGCTAGAGTTGTAGTGGTCAAGTCTTGCGAATGAAAACGCAAAACCAAGATCAAATGTCTTGCTTAAGTAGCGTGAATAATGCACGCCGGACATAAAGTCCGAATTGGAGAATCTGGTGTATTCGTTACCGGCACTACCGGCATACTTCTGATTGCCGTAAAAGACACCAAATCCGTTCTTCTGGTCTACCGTTTGACCAAACGCTGTACCGACGGTAAGCGTAAGCAGCACAGCTAATGCCAAAAGATGCTTGCAGCTGTAGTTGAGCTTCATAGGATTGTCCTGCTATTTCGTGGTTTTAAGTTGTTTCCTCAATGGAGCATTTCCTTATGCTAGTCTTGTGTACTCCATGACAGAAACATATGTTCCCATAGTACAACACCCCCGTCGATCAGGGATACTGCGTCCGACACAAGTACTTGAACTCCCCCTAACAAAACCTTATTCATTGATAAAGATTGAGTTAGAGTAGTCTAAGTAAAACAAAAATAGTAAAAATTTATTAAAAACAACAATGACCGCGGATCTTTGACCACGGATCTATATGATCTGGCAGATCATAAGATCATGAGCTGACCGCGGATCTATAAAATCTATCGGATCATAAGATGGGATTAACCCAAATCCCAATTCCTTGATCCCTGATCCCTGATCACCGGTAACCGATAACAGGTCACTGCCGATATACCCCAACCATCGCACCATTAGCTAACCTAGAATTCGCAAATCCCCAAGCCACTAACCCATCATCCATGGTAGGTTCGAGCAAATAAAAGATCAGATTGCGTTTACGATTGTTTGTTGTAACCCGGTATAAGTTGCCAGATTCTATCGCGGATACATCCACGGCTTCCCATGAGCCCTCAACCCGATGGAGGTACCTATCCTGAAACGCCCTCGTCGCAGTAGTAAAGGAGCTCACTTTGAAACCCTGTAATCCAACTTCCACTTCGGTAACCTGCTCGTAGGCAATGCCGTGCAGATCCAATTTCATTAACACACTGTCGAGTTGTCCCCCAGTGTTGTCGATGTAGTACGCCGATGGAACCCGCTCGTACCGTGTCGGCACAAAGCTCCTGAAGTTGCGGATCATCCGCTCCTGTGTCTCAGGCAACATCCTGAAGGTCATGCGGTCGATATCGGCATGATATACTGTATCGACCGAGCCTGTGAGGAACAACTCCTCGACTGGTTCGCCAAAAGTAAATGCCGTACCAAGCGAGTCGGTGGCCGAATCGGCATAGTTATCGTAAGCAACGTTAATCTGCGAACGCAGCTCGTTAAGCTGATATGCCTGCTCTGCGCAAAATGCAAAGGTAGACATAACAAAATCGTAGGTCGATGCGATGCGATCTTTGTAGGCAACATACGAATAGGACTCGCTGAGTAGTGTCAATCGATTGTGAAGACCGTAATAATTAGTTCCATAACGAGGCTGCGGACTAAATGTAGCCCATCCCGAATCTGGCTCACTGCGTACATAATTACCGTACTCGAAAATTCGCCAGTTCTTTGTAGACATCGACTCTTTCAGTATCGGCATCATCACACGATCCTGAAACGATACGATCTGTGCATGCGTATTAGGATTCAACGGTGTTGAATACGTGAGATGATATCCATGATGTGAGCCGTTTGTCGTGTGCAGATCCATAAACAGCAGCGGATCCCAATAGTTGAAGGCCCTTCCAATCAAGGCCTGGGCTTCTGGCGATTCCAGTTTCATATAATCGCGGTTTAGGTCGAATCCCTGGCGATTTGGGCGAACACCCACACTATCTGGACCATTCTGGCTCGTGCGGTTGGTTCGTGCGAACTCCTCGTTGCCGTCGGCGTTGTAGATCGGGGCGATCATGATGGTGATCTTGTCGAGAAGGTCGGAATGCCGTCCATCGGCAAACTCGAGCAGCAATTTCATCATGGCATCTTTGCCCTCTACTTCGCCGGCATGGATGTTTGCCATCACAAAAATGAGCGGACGACCAAGCGCATGAGCCTCATCGGGAGTGGTAACCTTACGATCGGAGAGGATGACCAATGGCAGCATCCTTCCATCCACACTGTACCCCATGGTATCGACGTGCGCGTTCGACATGGTTTGGGCAACATAATCTACTACCTGCATTACCTCTGCATAGGTCGCCGTACGCGTGTAGTTGCTCGTCTCAAAAGGCAACTCGGGTCGTTCGGGCCTATCGCAAGCTACAGATACCAAAATGATGGCCACAAACAGGCCTACGATCTTCCCAACGTGCTGAAACATGGACATCTATCTTCTCCTTTTTTTCTTTGTAATGGTGCGCAGCGAGTAGCCGGCAGCTCCGCCAAGACCTGCAAGTATACCACCGATCAAAACGGTTATCAAGGCCATAAGCCAGCCCGACGGGAGCATGACCACCTGTGCAAGTGGATCATAACGCTCGAATCCATAGGGAAAGATGTTGATTGCGAGCAAGGCTGCCGTTATGACCATTCCCGCCACAATCGATTGCCAAATGACACTGCCCCAGCTTTTACCGGACACCCAGCAGACCACGAGGGCGACAACCGGTATAGCCCACCATGAAAAGAGATAAGCCGAGATCAGCCCTATTGCGGTAACATTCAACCAAATCATTTGTCTCCTCCTGGCGTAAGCTGAAGTGTGGATTTCGTGGATTCAGGCCGATCTTCGGACGATTTGAGATAGAGTAGCTCATAAAGCCCTTCGGATGCCCACTTCTCGATATTACTCTTGAAGAATGGCGACAACGGGTTTCCCGATTGCCCTCCGGGATACACACCCCAGGCTTTAATCTCATCTTCGAGCGATACGACCATCTTCCAACTCGGACCGTTTCCGTTTCGGAAGGCGTTCACGCATTCGGCGCATCCACCTGCTTCGACACGAGTGGCATTCAATGGCGTTAGATTCAACAAGTGATTGATGTTGGCGTTCTGTGCATCAACCCACGTCCATTTCGATGGATCATTGCCTTGGGCTGTTGTGACGTATTTCACGGCCCGTACGAAAGCGATCCGGATGATGTCGTCGAGAGTCTCGCGCTGAGGGGTGCGCTTATCGTCGATCCACTCGCCGTCGGGCACGTTCAGCAGTGCCTGCACCATAATATCGCGCTGAGGCACAGAGTAGAGGGTGCCCTCAGGGAACTCGTCCGACCAGATGGCGCTGCTCATCTCAGACCACCACCGCAAGAACAGAGCAGCCCCGCCACGGTCAGGTAGGTGACGGTAATCCCATGACGAAATGAGTGCCCGGGCAGGTTTTGTGTCGACCGAATCGACATCCCAGCCGTCAATTCCCTGCAACATGCGCGGGAGGATGCTCTCGGCGTGCAGACTGTAACTGTCTTTGAGCAGGGCAAACATCGAATCGGGCGTGGCAGCGGTCATGGCTGTCAGTCTATTATTGATGCGTACACCACGCTCATATGGTGCGAAGGCGTAATCGAGGTAGAACGGATATTCGTCGGGAGCGGCGGGATGCTGGTTGGCCGAGCTCACGAAACCGCGCTCGGGATTGTGGATCTGCGGCAGCTGGTCCTGTGGGATAAATCCATGCCATGTGTACTTTGGGTCGCTTCCGTCGCCTGGATACTTACCCTGTCCCGGCCATTTGATGGGCAGGGAACCATTGCTGATGATGCCGATGTCGCCCTCACGGGTGGCATATACCACATTTTGCGCGGGTGCGCGGAAACTCTTGGTTGCCTCCATGAGGTCGGCCTTGTTCTTGGCTCGGTTGAGCCTGAAGATGGTGAGCAGCTCGTTCGACGGATCGTGGGCAACCCAGCGCATGGCGTGGTCGGGCGGTGTCATCACGTTGAATGCGCGTTCGCTGTGCTGGAGGGTAACTGGACCATGGATGGTATATAGCACGTTATCGATGATATCGGGCTTGCCTTTCACCTTGATGATTTCGGTGCGAACATCGGTGTTAAGCCACTCTCCGTCATACAGGTATTCCGACCGGGTGCTGTCTTTCCAAGTGATTTCTAGGAAATCCATCACGTCGGAGCCTGTGTTGGTGAGCCCCCAGGCCACATCGCCGTTGAAGCCAATCGTCACGCCGGGTATGCCGGCCAATGAAACACCATACACGTTTACGTCGGGCGAAACGAGCTGGTTTTCGTACCAGATGGCCGGTAGCGTGAGGTTCAGGTGTGGATCGTTCGATAATAAGGGTCGGCCAGTTGCTGTCTTGCTGCCGTGCAGTGCCCAGTTGTTGCTGCCGTTATACGGATTGGGTTGAAACGGTAGCTCGCCGACGAGCGACCTCGACACGAAAATGGAATCGGGTGCCTGCGGAATGAACGCCCCGTCAGTTGGCCAGGATGTCCCACGAGGCACGATCGGGTCGACCCAAGGCTGGTTGTTCCCGAAGAACAGGTCCATGAAGGCGTCGCCTTTGACGAGGCGGGTGCTGGCCAGACGGTGTTCGGATGAGCTACCCGAGAGGTCCTTGCGGATGTTCATGAACATGAGTGCCGTGTGGAGGTTAGTCCACGGTTCCGGCGAATACCCAAGCAGCTTGTATTCGAAGGGGTAACTTGCGGGGGTGAGCTGGGCAATCCATGCGTTGATGCCGGCAGCGAAGGCATTTGCGACCGCGGCGGTGTTGGGATCGGCCTCCATTTCGCGAACGAGCCGCTCGGCGCCGTAGGTCATGCCGATGCGGCGCTGGTAGCGGTCAAATTCGGCCGATCGATCGCCCAGCACCTCGGAGAGGCGTCCGGCAGCGGCGCGGGAGGCGAAATCCATCTGCCAGAGGCGGTCGCGGGCCATCACGAAGCCTTGTGCGAAATACAGGTCGTCGTTGCTCTCGGCGAAGATGTGCGGCACCCCACGTTCGTCGTATCGCACGGTGACGGAGCCCTGGAGTCCTACGAGTGTGATGGTTCCTTGTGGTAGGTCGGTGCCTACGGGGGTGGACCAGACGCCACTAGCCGGATCGAGGAGCTTGCCAAGTGCTGGGATGCTTCCCCAAGGACGGGAAAGTGCCCACATTGATCCAGCAAGTAGACCTATGAGGACAACTGAACGGAAGATTGCCATATGAGACGAGTACGTTGAGTGACGAGACGTCGCAAGTTAGCAGATACGGAGAAGTAATAACAATGATTAGCAGTTATTTCTTGATGCCTCCGGCATAGTTCC
Source organism: uncultured Chitinophagales bacterium (assembly GCA_964629885.1). Lineage (GTDB taxonomy): Bacteria > Bacteroidota > Rhodothermia > Balneolales > CAYWCV01 > CAYWCV01. The sequence continues at coordinate 16,773 of CAZVRJ010000050.1, forward strand.
CTCCGGGATGACAGCGTTGCTGTAATTAGAAGTAGCGAGGCGGCGCTGTGCGCCGCCTCGCTACCCCCTTTTAAAAAGCCAATGTCATCCTGGAGGGACCCACCCCGCAGGGGTCTCATCTTTTTAAAAGAATGTCACCCCTCCACTGCGGTAGCGGTGGAGGGGACGGGGGTGGTGGCATTAGCTTTAGGTCCCTCACGTTGTTCGGGATAAATTCCGGGGACGTGGGAGGTGGCATTTGCGGCAATGAGGGCCACAGGGGTCTCATTCAATACCGCCGCACTTCCACCTTCTTCATCGCCTCGTCGCGGCTCACCGCCCCGCGGTCGAAATCGCGCAGGGTCTTCACGTCGACTTGAATCTCGA
>CAZVRJ010000051.1:0-6164 GCA_964629885.1 uncultured Chitinophagales bacterium
GATTTTACGACGAAATCTCCCCCTTATGAAAAAGCGCTTTCTCGTACTCATCCCCCTGCTGGCCTTTGTAGGCTGCACTCCAAATAGTTCACCGAAGCTAGGAATAGCAACGTTGGAGGCGAGGCTCATCTCATTGAGCACACAGCCCGATGCATTTCAGGCGGTGTGGGATTCCCTCAAGCTGACCCAGAACATCCCCTTTGTGATGGGCGACTCCATCATGTTCATCTATCACGGCGATGCAGACTCGGTGGCTTGGGCGGGCGACTGGAACCGCTGGGGCAACGAACAAACCGAGTTGGCAATCGGAACCGAAGTTGCCGAAGGGCTCTTTACCTACAAACGACGATTTAATCCAAAGTCGAGGCTGGATTACATAGTGGTAGTCGATGGCGAATGGATACTCGATCCAGGCAACGTGCATGTTCAGTATAGCGGATTTGGTCCCAACTCAGAACTTCGGATGAGTGCTTGGGAGTTGGATTCCATTACGGTCGAGCGCCCGAATATCGCAAAGGGCACACTGTCCGAGGTTATGATCACCGAAAGCAAGGAGATGGGCTACAAGGTCGCATGGCAGGTCTATGTACCGCCGGCCGGACTCGAACCGCCCTACCGGGTCATTTACGTCACCGACGGGCAGCAATACTCCGATCCCTTGCAGGGCGGCTTGCCCACCGTGCTCGACAACTTGCATGCCGACGGTGCGATCGAGCCGACCATGGCCGTGTTTATTGATCCACGCGATCCCGACACTGGCGAGAATCGTCGTAGACCGGAGCTTGTTTTGCATCAGCCCTTCCAGGATTTCATCGACAAGGAGCTCATTCCGCTGGTCGACTCCACCTATCAGACTATCGACAGCCCCGAGGGACGCGCCATCTTGGGCACCTCCCTCGGAGGACTCAACGCCACCTACACCCTCATGGTGCTCAAGCACCGCTTTGCCTTCGCCGGGGCCCATTCGCCCGCTTACCGGTATAACGATTCACACGAGGCCATCTTCGAGATGGCCAGAAACCATGATTTCACGGGACAGCGCATCATCATGAACTCCGGAAATGTATTCGACACTGAGGTCGGCGCGAGAGAGATGGTCGAAATCCTTCGTTCACGGAACGTCGACTACAAGTACTACGAGGTGCCCGAGGGCCACTCTTGGGGCAACTGGCGCGCCTTCATGGACGAAATGGTGCTGGGATTCTGGGGGCGAAAATAGCTCTTGTCCAATCAGTCCCACTTCGTTAGTTTCAGTGATCTTCAAACATAATCCGCACTCATGACGCCGCTTTTTACAAACGACGCCGTAGTCCTGGCCATCCTCTTCGGAATCTTGGCCACCGTTTTCGTGACCTCACACAGCGAACGCCCCGTTTTCAAGAAATTTTACACCTACATCCCTGCCCTACTACTCTGCTATTTCGTGCCAAGCCTCTTCAACTCGGCAGGGATCATCTCGGGCGACGCCTCCCAACTCTACTTCATAGCATCGCGGTATCTGCTCCCCGCCTCGCTGGTGCTGCTCACCATCAGCATCGACATCAAGGGGATCCTCAATCTGGGACCCAAAGCCCTGATCATGTTCCTCGCCGGAACGGTCGGCATCATGTTCGGCGGACCCATCGCCATGGCCATTGTCGGACTAGTATCGCCTGAAACCGTGGGCGGCGAGGGTCCGGATGCCGTCTGGCGCGGACTCGCAACCGTGGCCGGCAGCTGGATCGGCGGTGGCGCCAACCAGACCGCCATGAAAGAGGTCTGGGGCGTGAGCGACAACCTCTTCTCGGCCATGATCACCGTCGACGTGGTGGTTGCCAACATTTGGATGGCATTCCTGCTCTACGGCGCCGGTAACTCCGCGAAGGTGGACAAATGGCTGAAGGCGGATTCCAGTGCCATCACCGACGTGCAACAGCGCATCGAGGCGTATAAGGCATCTATTGCGAAAATCCCTTCGCTAACTGATCTGGTGGTAATCTGCGCCGTTGGTTTCGGCATCACGGGCGTCGCCCACATGATGGCCGACATCATTGTGCCAGCCTTAAGGGCTCAGGCTGAGGTCCACCACTGGATCACGGACTTCAGCCTCGATTCCAGCTTCTTCTGGATTATCGTAGTAGCAACCACAGGTGGACTCATTCTCTCCTTCACGAAAACACGCCAACTCGAAGGCGCGGGTGCATCCAAAGTCGGCAGCTTGCTACTCTACGTGTTGGTGGCCACCATCGGGATGAAGATGAACCTGCTGGCCATCTTCGACAACCCGGGTTTGTTTGTCGTAGGTCTGCTGTGGATGCTGATCCACGTCTCCATCATGCTCGGAGTGGGCAAGCTCATCAAAGCCCCGTTCTTTTTCGTGGCCGTGGGCAGCCAGGCCAACGTCGGCGGAGCCGCATCGGCTCCTATCGTGGCAAGTGCATTTCACCCGGCATTGGCACCCGTCGGTGTTTTACTGGCCGTGTTCGGATACGCCCTCGGAACGTATGGCGCCTACCTAAGCGCGTTGATGATGAGCGTAATAGCCGGCGGACCCTGACCTATATCCGCTTCTTCATCCAGTCGACAATCTCGGAAATGAGTGCGGGTCCTTCGGGTTCGTTCAAGATTTCGTGGCGGGCCTCGGGCACCGGCACATAGGTCTTGTCGGTCGACCGAACCAAGCTCAACAGCTGCTCCGACCCTGCCGGCGCCGCTAGTCCGTCGCGCTCGCCATGCCCCACCCAGATGGGCCGGTCGATCGCCGGGGCAGCAACCAGCGCCATCCTGCCAGCACGGATGAGCTGCCATCCCATGCCGAAACGGACTTTCCCTATATAATTGAGCGGATCGTCCTTGTATTTACTGCTTGCGTTGGGGTCACGACTCACATCGCTGGCCTTAAGTGGCATAAACGGAAACTTGGGTATAATTGCCGCCGGTATGGGCGACAGTAGCTGTAGGAATTTCGGAGTGTTTGCAATGATCAGGGAGGGTCCGCTAAGAATAATACCCTTAATGCGCTCCTGCAGGGCTGATGCAACCATGATCGCGATGGCCCCTCCCATGCTATGTCCGAACACAAAGGTAGGGATGGTCTTTTGTTGGCTCAGTATTTCCTGCAGCAGGTTGACGGCGTCGTCGACAGCAATTTCAATCTTTGGGATGTACCCACGGGTTCCATCAGATTGGCCGTGGCCGATGTGGTCGGGGGCAACCACGCGGATGGATGCCTCGCAACAGGCCTTCGCGAACGGCTCGTAACGCAGTGCATGCTCTGCATATCCATGCAAAAGCAACACCTGGGCAATAGGCTCGCCATCGGGCTCCCATACATGAATGAAATACGGCAATCCAGATGTTGAAGTCGAACGGCGAGTCGTGTAATTCATAACCTAGAATCGATATTCCTGATGAAGTATGATGCTTGTCATAAGCAGTCTGTCTGCCAAGTGCGTATATTGACAATAAGAAGAATATTACAATTATGATCCGTATCGCAAAATTCCTTGGCATTTTTTTACTCGTTGCAACGAGCCTGTTCGGTGGTATATACTGGCTCAATAAATCGGCGATCGACGCTGTGCTACGCAACGATTTATTTGAGGGAACCGAGTATGTGCCAATGACCTACTCGCTCAAAGGGCTCGTCGAGTACCTGGCTGCTGACCCCGATTCCTACAGTTTGGTATCGTTACGTGCCGATAAGCCCGATAGCAGTGTGTTTTTCAATGCCGACACCCGACGGTCGCTGGGCAACCTGGCACATCTGCTGCTCATCGCAGGCTACGTTGATGCCGTGGGCGAAGGCCAAGTTGATTCTACGACTCTTGTCGACATCGCCCAACTCGAACAGCTGCAGGTCCCCCGTTTTGAAGTAAATCGTTTCAAAGACGACATCGGCAAATTGCGCAAGCTTGAGAATCCATCAATCGAAGACGTGGCTCGTATGCTTGCCGAAAACAATAACACGGTGTTCGCCGACTATCTGTACCAATTCTTGGGTGTAGAGAGGGTCAAGAACATTCCTAGTCGTTTTGGATTGGTAAACGTCGAAGCTCCACTTCCCTGGTCTGGTATTGTCACAGCGTGGGATCCACGAATTCAAGAGCGTCCATTCGAAATGCTGCATGGCGATTATGCAAGCATCTGCGAAACTTGCTACCATGAAAAGATCACCGAATTTGGCCAACGTTACATGAATGACGTCACTTGGCGCGACTCTGTGGCTGCAAGAATCGGTCGCGGTCATGACATATTATTCGCCGAGGAAAAAATCCGGAATAGCTACACCACCAGGGCAGTTCCCAGAGAACTCGCGGCATTCATGGCAGAGCTTGTGCACGGCGACGCACTTTCAGAAAATGCCCGTAACCATTTGGGCAGCATCTTGAGCTGGCCCATGAAGAACAGCAAGACCGCCCGGGAGTTTTCGAGCTATATGGCCATCTACGACAGTCGGATGGGGTTTCTGGCCGGCATTGATTTTGGAATCCTTCCCGGTGAAACGGAGCCGGTAAGCCAGGTGTTAATCATGGAAAACATACCAGTAGGTCTGTTCATGCATTTGTCGAGCAACCTGATGACCCAAGACTTTCAGCAGCGCTTGATTTGGGATCCGGATCTGTCAAGAGTTGCATATAGCAGCCTTAACGGAACATCGACGAATCAGACAGGATTATCGCACCTCGGCAAAACGTCGAATCTAAAAAGCTTAGAATAGAGGAGATTAATTATGTCATCGTTAGACACAAAAATTACACCAAAACTAGAATCCAGCTTCAAATTTCAAGTTTCGAAGTTAGATCACGGAATACATCGCAAATTCCACGTCGAAACTCGTTACCCTTCCATCACTATTAGTCGCGAGTTCGGCTGCGAAGGTTATCCACTTGCACATAAATTGGCAGAATTATTGTCAAAGCAAGGTAACGAGTGGAATATCTACAACCGAGATGTGTTCGACCAGATATCGGATAGCGCTGAGCTTACCGAAAAGCTTCTCGAAGAGATCAAGGCTGAGCGCCGAAATCAACTACAGCAGTATCTCGACCAGATGTTTGCCCACACACCAACCGAATTGGTGCGCTTCAAGAAACTGGCTCAGAACATCCGTGCCGTAACCACGAAGGGACATGCCATCGTAGTTGGTGCAGGTGGCGCCATTATTGGGCAAGATGACAAAAACCAATTCCATGTCCGACTCATCGCATCAATGGACTTCAAGATATCGCGTCTGCGTCCTTTGGTACACGATTTATCAACCACGGAGCTGATCGAAACCATCGATCACACCAACAGCAAACGGGTTGAGTTCATCAGGGAGTTTACAAACCGCGACATCAAAGAAGAGAAATACTACGACATGGTGATCAACAACGACCGCTTCAGTGTTGAAGAGATGGCCGAATTGATCATCGCCGCCATGAAAATCCGCGGACTTGTTCACTGATACATCTACCAGGAGTAATCGATGAGGGGAAAACGAATAGTAGGATTTATTTACTGGCTTTTACCCGCGTATCTCCTGTTTCAGTCGGTATATCAGATCCAGGTGCTGCGCGGCCTCGAAAAGACCTACGAGCTAGGCGAAAGCTATGTGGCCGAGGTTGTCGATTTTCGTCTGAAGAATATGCAGGCGCAATCAAACGGCATCATTGAACTGAAGTTTGATATTGCCGGAGGAGAAACCGTGCAGAAGCGGATGACACTACCCATACAGCTTGCGGCGCAAACGCGTCAGTACGGCAAGATGCCAGTAAGATACCTAGCCGACTCACCTCAGCCAATCGTGATGATCCCGACCTACGTTTTCCACCACAATATGGTGAGAATCAACGTGGCCATTCTGTTGAGCTCATTCCTCGGGACTCTGATCATAGGGTTCTTCGTATTGCGCTGGTCCAGAAAGATTGGCACAGAGCCTGAGCTAAAGATCGAACGCGTAGATATCTGACCGCGGACATAGGGGATAAGCAGACCGTAGATAGATCAATTATCAGAAGAACGTAGATCAATAAGATCTTTTCGATCATTTGATCTGATTGATCTATGTTAAGCTCTTCCGCTCTTCCGCTCCTCTGATCCTATGATTCTATTGATCTCGTTGATCCGCGCTCTGCATTATCCGCGCTCCGCTCCTCTGATCCTATGATTCTATTGATCTCGTTGATCCGCGCTCTGCATTA
>CAZVRJ010000051.1:6264-16807 GCA_964629885.1 uncultured Chitinophagales bacterium
CCTCTGATCCTATGATTCTATTGATCTCGTTGATCCGCGCTCTGCATTATCCGCGGTCTTAACGTCCAACTAGAAACATCACCGGTTTCTTCGACAGGTCCGGCAAGTTGGTCTCGCGCCAGCGCTCGACGCTCATGGTCCTGATCCACTCGCCAGCCAGTGTGATCTCGGATGCAACACACAGCTGGTATGTTGGCTCCAAGGTCTTAATAAGCTCTTGTAATAACACGTTGTTGCGTTGAGGCGCCTCCATGAACATCTGCGTCTGAGTGGTCGATCGTACCATATTGCGTATTTCTGACAAAACGGTCTTTCTGGCTGCATCTTCCCTTGGCAAGTACCCCCTAAATGTAAACTCCTGCCCGTTCAACCCCGATGCCATCAGAGCCAGCAATATGCTCGACGGACCGACCAACGGCACAACCTGAACATTGAACCGGTGTGCGAATGCAACCAACGACGCTCCAGGATCGGCAACACCCGGGCAACCGGCCTCCGACATGATGCCTGCACTGCGGTCGGGTTTGATCATCCGGATGTATTCGTGGAGGTCCTGAGGATTCGTTGCACGCTGTAATGGTAGAAGCGTAACCTTGAAATCAGGCTGATCCAGTTTTACCCACTGCAAAAACGACCTGGCTGTATTCACGTTCTCCACAAAAAACAAGTCCAGAGATCGGATCACCGACAGGACATGCTCTGGCAGCACGGTATTCTCCGGATGTTTGCCAAGTGGGGTTGGAATAAGGTATAGCTTCATGTGAATTGGGCCGGCGAAATAAAATAAAAAGGCCCGAATACTATATCCGGGCCAGGTCGGACTATCACAATATAAGGTTGATCACATTACTCGTGGTAGTGATACGGCTTGTTCCAAAATTGCAGTCAAGGTTGTGTTCTGACTTGCCCGCGCATGATCGAGAGCTGACCAGCCCCTATCATCGATCGCATCCACATCGGCACCATGGCGAATGAGTAATTCAACTACGCCATTGTGTCCTTTTTCAGCTGCCCAATAGACAGCATTCGTCCCTCTGTTGTCGCGTACGTGAATATCAGCACCTAATTGTATCATTAATTCAACCACTTCCTTGTGTCCGTATTTAGCGGCTTTCACAAGAGCGGTACGTCCATGCTCATCTTTAGAGTTAACGTCGGCGCCCGTTGCGAGCAGCGACGTGATTAATTGTGCGTCACCGTTACCGGCGGCCTCCACAAGTTCTAAGGAGTTCATGATTGCCCCCTTTTCTAAGGGTTAATATTTCAATGAGCTATAGGTAACGTAGTATTTAGAAAAGACGAATGCAACTAAAAAAACATGATTTTTACCCATGTTTAAGTTGTAAAATCGTTGTTTTGGTTCATGACCCTTAGAGCCATCTTCCGTATCTTACTAGCTTGATATTTTTTCAATTCCACTATTTAATTTTTAGGCCTTGAGCGACAATAAGATCATCTTTTCGATGGTGGGTGTGGGCAAAGTCCACAAACCCAACAAGCAGGTTCTCAAAGACATCTACCTTTCATTTTTCTACGGTGCAAAAATCGGCGTACTTGGTTTGAATGGCGCCGGTAAGTCGACCCTACTGCGCATTATTGCCGGCGAGGATAAAGACTTCATCGGCAATATTTCTGCCCAAAAAGGCATCACCTTCGGATATCTATCGCAGGAGCCCAAACTTGAGGCAGGACGCACCGTCAAATCCATCGTGGAAGAGGGCGTACAGGAAACTGTAAACCTCCTTAAAGATTATGAGGCCGTGAGTAATGCCTTCATGGAGCCCGATGCCGACTTCGACGCACTCATCGAGAAGCAGGCCAAGTTGCAGGAACGCATCGACGCCCTAAATGCCTGGGATATTGACAGTCGCCTTGAAATGGCGATGGAGGCCCTACGATGCCCACCGGGCGACGCGCTGGTCGATACACTTTCGGGTGGCGAACGTCGCCGTGTGGCTCTATGCCGCTTGTTGCTCAAAGCTCCCGATGTGCTCTTGCTCGACGAACCAACAAACCACCTCGACGCAGAATCGGTACATTGGCTCGAGCAGCACTTGGCCCAATATCCTGGCACCGTTATTGCCGTTACCCACGATCGGTACTTCCTCGACAATGTGGCCGGCTGGATTTTGGAGCTCGACCGTGGCGAGGGCATCCCCTTCGAAGGCAACTATACCTCATGGCTCGAGCAGAAGCAGGCTCGATTGGCCGTTGAAGAAAAGCAGGCTTCTAAACGCCAAAAGGCCCTTTCCGAAGAACTTGAGTGGATCCGCACCAACCCTAAAGGTCGCCATGCCAAAAGCAAGGCACGTATCGCAGCTTATGAGCGCATGGTCGAAGAGGGTCAAGACAAGCGGAACGAAGAGATGGAAATCTTCATCCCTGCCGGACCACGTCTCGGTAATGTCGTTATCGAAGCCACCAATGTGGCAAAGGGTTATGGTGACCGCATCTTGTACGACAACATGAATTTCATGCTACCTCCGGGTGGTATTATTGGGGTCATCGGCCCAAACGGGGCAGGAAAAACGACCCTGTTCCGAATGATCACAGCTCAGGAAGAGCCTAACTCGGGTACTATCCGCGTTGGCGAAACCGTGAAATTGGGGTATATCGACCAAAGCCGTCCGCTCGACGACAGCAAGACCATCTGGGAGGAAATCTCCGACGGGCTAGACGTTATTAAGCTTGGTACCCGCGAGGTCAATTCGCGTGCCTACGTTTCCCGTTTCAACTTCAGTGGCACCGATCAGCAGAAACTCGTGAGCCAGTTGTCGGGTGGAGAGCGCAACCGTGTGCACCTCGCAAAAGTGCTCAAAGAGGGCGCAAACGTGCTGTTACTCGATGAGCCTACCAACGACCTCGACGTCAATACACTCCGCGCCCTTGAGGAAGCCCTACAGGCCTTTGTTGGATGCGCTGTGGTTATTTCGCACGATCGCTGGTTCCTCGATCGTGTGGCAACGCACATCTTGGCCTTCGAAGATGAGGGTAACGTGATTTGGTACGATGGCAACTACAGCCAATACGAAGAGTACCGCAAAGAGAAGCTCGGTATCGACATCGACCAGCCACACCGCCTGAAGCACAAGCGTCTCACACGGGAGTGACAGTTAATTCGTTGATATGATTTATCAAACAAATCATTTGTAGAAGTCCTGATATAATCAAATCCTTGTTTATATCAGGATTTTCTGCTAACATACGATAATACCAACTCCAAGAGTTTCAATTGCATAGGTTATCTCACCTCATAGCGTTCTACCTCGGGGCACTGTTCATCCTTGCCATAGCACCGCTATCTACTGTTCAGGTCAACGCTCAAACGGTCAACAAGATAACAGTAGCAAAGCGAGGTGGAGACATGGGATATGTGATCCGTCTCCATATGAATAAGGCGCCCAAGGGGTTTGAGTTGGCGCAACCATATTCAAATTCTCTAGAGCTCAAGTTGACCGATCCCAAGCTATCGTTGGGTAAGCTCAACACAGGTTTGGTTGAAAGCCCCATCGTTTCCATCAAAAAGGTGGATGTCAAAGGCGGTGGAGGGTTGATACTCGAATTGAAACCCGGCGAGTACTACACGTCAAATATTTACAAGGACTCCAACAAACGCGATATCCTTATCGCTTTGACAAGGGCTTCCGAAGAGCAGGCACTCGATTTTGCCCGTCGTGAAAAAGGCTTTGGATGGGCAAAGGCACCTGCTGTGTCCATTCCCGTTGCAGTCGCACCTAGCACAAACAAGCCAGCTGAAAAGAGTCCTCAGCCTCCTGCAAATGGCAGAACTCGGGAGTTGAGCGAAGATGAGGCTGCAGCATTACTCACGGCCGATGCGACCTACAATCGGGTTCGCGACAACGTGAAGTTCGATGTAGTAGTAATCGATGCGGGTCACGGTGGCCATGACTCGGGCGCCATAGGCTTTGCAAAAAGCAAAGAGAAAGACCTAGCGTTAAAGACCGCCTTGAAACTCGGCGCACTCATCGAAAAGAACATGCCGGATGTCAAAGTCGTTTACACCCGCTCCGACGACCGTTTCATTTCGCTGGCAGAGCGTGGACGCATCGCAAACCGGGCTCAAGGCGACCTATTCATTTCGATTCACGGAAATGCGGCACGCAACAGAGCCGCTTATGGTGCCGAGGTGTTCTTTATGGGTACATCCAAAACGGATGATGCGCTAGAGGTGATGCTGCGAGAAAACAGTGTTGTGACTTTGGAGGAAAAGACACCCGACATCGTCCAGATGAGCCCCGAGCAGCTCCTTGCATACGAGCTTGCCAACGCCGGCAACATGGCCAGTAGCGAAAAGATCGCCTCCTACATCATCGATGAATTTATTGGTCATGCAAGAAGACATTCCCGCGGTGTGAAGCAGGCACCATTCTGGGTGCTATATCATGCATCTATGCCTTCCGTGCTTGTCGAGCTTGGTTTTATTTCCAACAAGGAAGAAGAGGCTTACCTTATTACCGACAAAGCCCAGACAGAATTGGCTGAGGCCATGTACTTTGCCGTGAAGCGCTATCGCGAGCAATATGAGCGGAGTCTGAACATGTTCGCGGATCCTGGCCCTGCAAAAATTCCTGTTCAACGTGTCAACAACGAAGAACAGTAAAAAGCCACTGATCATTGGAGTGGCTGGTGGCAGTGGTTCCGGCAAGACCACCGTTGTCCGCCGAATCATCGAACGGATCGGGGAGGACGATATCCTCTTATTACAGCACGATTCCTATTATCGTGACCTGTCGCATATGCCCTTCGACGAGCGTTCCAAGCAAAACTTCGACCATCCCGCTGCACTTGAAACCGAGCTGATGATCCGCCATGTGCAAGCATTGATGGATGGCTACAGTGTAGAAATCCCGCAGTATGATTTTGCCAATCACGTCCGTTCAGAGTCATCGGTAAAGGTCACCCCTCGCAGGGTAATACTCGTCGATGGTATCTTGATTTTCTATGAGAGGGATCTTAGGGCAATGATGGATATCCGCCTTTATGTCGATACGGACCACGACGTCCGGCTGCTGCGCAGAATTAAACGCGATATTATACAGCGTGGACGCAGTCTCGAAAACATCCTGCATCAATATGAGCACTTTGTTCGACCGATGCACTTCGAGTTCGTTGAGCCAAGCAAGCGCTATGCAGATGTGATAATCCCCCACGGAGGTGAGAACGTTATCGCCCTCGAAATGGTCGACGCACTGATTAAGGGACGTCTCGCTCACTGAGGTCAACTACCTCATCCATACCCCTGAACACGAGATAGCTATCGGTTCTGACATCTCGCCCAATAAGCTCCGTTAAAGCTTGGACACGTCCGCCTGCCACCCACACTCGAAGCATACCGAATGAGTTTTCGTACTGCTCAATGATCGCTTGAAGAGCCGCTTGAAGCATATAGCGGGCACCGGCATCGACAGAATCGTCGGTGGATCGAGCAGGGATTGATACAGGATTCAGAACATCACCAATTGGGAGCCTATTGGCTGTCTGATGTGCCGCTGCTTCGATGGCGTCAATGCCAGGCATGATCACGCCTCCACGAAATACACCGTGCTGATCCATCAGGTCGATGGTCAACGCAGTGCCGGCCGTGCACACAACCACAGCCTGCCGACTCAGCAGCCATGCGCCAGCGCAGGCTAGCCATCGGTCGGCTCCCAACGTGAATGGTGTTTCATAGTCCATGCGCGAAGCAGGGATACTAGATGTGTGCAGCGACACAAAGTTCGGATGAGTCCCTAAGTTGCTTTGGTCAACCCAGCCATCGAAAACGTCTGAAACCGACGTTGCAATTACCCTGCCCCCCGCCACGTAATCTGTTAAGACCTTGTTCCAAGCGCTGGGATTTGAATAGTCGCCAATGGCCACCATATCCCATCCGTCATCCGATTTGACGGCGCATTTGACACGACTATTTCCAGCATCGACGAACAGTGTACGCATCATATTTGTTGGACTGTATTGACTATCAGAGTTGTATATTTCTTAAGTAATCACCCTAATGTATGAAAATGGACCATCAAGGTAAAAACGCGATCGTAACTGGAGCTGGCAGCGGGATTGGCTATGCCATCAGCGAGAAGCTTATTGCTCTTGGTTACACAGTATATGGAATGGGAAGAACAGAAACTAAACTAAGCGATGCGGCGACTCATCTAGGAGCTGGGTTAGTGCCTGTAACCCTAGATGTTTCTGATTCGGAAGCTGTTAGTAGCTGGTTTTCATCGTTCGACAAACCTGTTGATGTTCTCGTCAACAATGCTGGATTGGCCTTCTTTGGTGCCGTTGACGAACAAAAGGTTGAAGACTGGGACACTATGATAGGTGTGAATTTATCAGGTGTGTTCTACATGACCCGCTTGGCATCTGCCAACATGAAAAAGCATAAACTGAACGGATACATCATCAATATTGCATCTGTTGCAGGTTTGATTGGAAATCCAAATCTAAGCGGGTACAATGCCACAAAGTTCGGTTTACGAGGTTTCAGCGAGGCGATCATGAAAGAATTGAGGCCTCATGGAATTCGTGTGAGCTGCATCTTCCCCGGTTCGGTAGCCACGCCATTCTTTACTGATAAGGGTTTGGAGATCCACGACAACATGCTTCAACCTCAGGATATTGCCGATTCGGTTCAATTCCTCCTCAACTTACCGCAAAGGGCCTTGGTCGATGAACTGGTGATGCGCCCAACAAGCCCACGTTGACATGAATCGGACTGTCACATTGCTGCTTCTCAGCATCCTTACAGCCAGCTGCGCTTCAGACAAGCCATCCGACCTGCTACCGGAGCCGACTTACGAAATGCTATTACTCGAAGTACGGATGTTGTCGGAGTTCCGCATGGCCACAAGCGACAGTTTACTTACAAGCCGTTTAGCAGACAGTATTTTCAAGGCTAATGAAGTGGAGCCAGACAGGTTCTATCGTAGCCATTCGTGGTATGAGTCGGATCCATCAAGTCACGCAGCCCGACTAGGCCGGCTAGCCGACAGCCTGTCAGCCTTAGACACGCGTTTGAGCACGCCTAAGGACTGACAGTTGCCGCTCATCACTTCCAAAGCATCACTTGAGTAGTGTCACCTTATTCGTCAGTACACCAAAAGAACCCTCTAGTCGAATGAGATAAACGCCGCTCGAAAGACCTGCGGCATCAATCTGCAATCTGTGCTGCCCTGCTTGATGTTGGGCACTCACAACCGTGCGAACTAGACGACCTGTCACATCGTATAGTTTAACGTTGATGTGATCGCTTGAGGGCAAGTCGAATGATATCGTAGTTGCAGGATTGAACGGGTTCGGATAAGCGGGATGAAGAACAGCTTTTTGGGGTAAATCAGCTAATTCGTCATCATTGCTCGATGTAACATAATTCCCGTTGTACAGGAACCACAATGTATTGTAAGCTGCCACGCCAATGTTCAAAGCCGTCACCTCCTGATTGGCAAAGTTATAGAATAAAAGTGCCGTGTTGCTAGGCGATGTGAACGTCAAAAACCGATCGTCAGGCGAAAAAGATGGTCGCCAGCTGTCTGTAAGGTTGAAACTAGGTAAATCTAACGGGGCTACGACACCCTGCTCAAAGTTTGCAACCACGATATCGGTATTTTGCGCCGTCATAGTGTTGAACGTGATCCAATCGGTGCGCCGAGAGCTATAATTGATGTTACCGATGCTCACACTAGATGGCTGCGCCGGTACGAGGTTGTATATCTTGCCTATCTGAAAGTCGATTTCGAAGATGCTCCAATATTCAGACGACCCCGATCTCAAATTGAGCTTATTCAAGGCATCGAATGCGATCTTTGGTACGTCTGGGTTCGGCGACCATGCAAACACATCGGGATATAATATGGTATTTGTGTTCACTCCACGACCAGTTGACTCAGGTTCGAGTGGTATAGATGCAATCTGTTCGCCGTTATAAATGTACATTGTCGCATCATTGATGTACCCACTTACCAGTGCGACGTAGCTTCCAGTTGGATCTATACTGGCATTCCATAAGTCGCCCGGAGAAAACAGGTATAAGTTGGGAAACTCATACACCTGCATGTCGCTTAAATCGACGTAACCCAGTTTGAAGTTTTGATTGATGAACCAAAGCTCTCTTCCACGCACAGTTGTCGTGATTTGTGCGATATCTGCTGTTTGTTGGTCGACACGCACTCGCGCTGCTGAATTCTGGATTATACCAAAAGAAGGAAGCGGATTCGTTAAATCTAAAATACCTATGCGTCCGTCGCTGGTAACAACCGCCACCAAGTTGCGCTCGCCTTTTATCGGTGGAACTGGTGGAACAGTTGGGGCTGGTCCTTCGTCGTCATCGTCGCCAGGTGATGGCGGAGGCGGAGGGTTTGGATCTGGATTTGGATTTGGGTTCGGGTTTTCGGAAGTGTCGGTAATGCCCACTGTGTTAAACGCCTGACGCACTACATTTACTTCTTGCGAATTCGACCCATGGAGGTCTGCGGCTGCTTGGATAATGGCTCTGCGTCCATCGAGGAACTGACTACTTTTAGTCATATAATTTTTTAGCGCCCGATAGTAAATCTTCTCCGTCTTTTCAGCTCCTATTGCTTTAACAATGATTATTGCAGCTCTATTTGGAATGCCGCTATTAACGTGTACCCCTCCATTGTCTTCGTTCGCCGACATCTGCTGATACTCAGACATATGGGCCGGCTGCCTGAACGCTTGGAACAGTTGACTACTTCCAGGGTTTTCCATGTCGCGTAATGCAACGCCAAAACCAGGCTTCATAATGTCTTCGCCCATCAAGTAGTTCCTGCGTTCAACAAACATGCCAAATACATCAGCCATAGACTCATTCAGCGCTCCTGGCTGAAATTGGTACACTAAATTTGCTGTAAACTCAATTACACCGTGACTCATTTCATGACCGGCAACATCGAGAGACTTAGCAAACGGCAGAAATACTTGATCACCATCGCCATACGCCATGAATCTTCCACTCCAAAAGGCGTTGTCCATTGGTTTTCCTTGATTTGTAACATGGATGATGCTGATCATGCTTGTGCCTTTGTCATCGAAACTATTCCGATTGTGCACAGTTCGAAAATAATCATAGGTTATTGTGGCGTTCACATATGCAGAAACGGATGTCTGATTGGGCCATGTGTTGTTCTCAGATGCAACGAAAAACAGATCGGTATTCGGTGTTATATCTTTACCATTAGCCGTAAGCAAAAACTGTCCGCCGATGATTTCTGAGCTTAAACTAGACTGAGCTTTATTCATATTTGGCAGATCCCAAAGCATGAGATATGTTCCCGATGGATCCCTGTACGTCCTAAAGGTCTTGTTCTGCCCCATGAGATCCGTTCCATTAGCATTTTGGAACGTCCCACTAAGATTCTGAGTATAATCGGGTCGGAAGGGTGTGAGTCCAGTTGAGATATTGATTGCTTTCTCTGGAGATGTTGGGAGATCTAGTTTGCTCAAAATATGGTCCATTGAACATATCTGATTAATACGATTCAATATCTCACCAGTCTGAGCGTCCATGATAACTGTCTCCCTGTGAGACATTCCGGCATGATATTTTAGCTCATAAACACTTCTAGCACCCTCTTGGGTTACGTACACGTACGCATTAGCCGTTGGCTGCGCGATGCCTAACCATCGTTGGTAAACATTTGGGAAATCCATTTCCAGACCTTCAGATGTCAGTAACGATTTCATTCGGTTGATGGCTTCCTTCGAATCGAATGCATAATTCAGCTCCATATCTGGAGTATGCTGTATGGTACCGTTAACCTGAAAGATGGCTCCATCGTAGTTAGTATGCACAATAAGTTCAGACCCCCATACCGGAACGCCATTAAAGCGCTGTTCAAAACGTACTTGTTGAAAACCAAGCTCATCGTTTGTGATCTTCGTGAGTTTCAACTCATCTGAAGGTTTTGTCAAGCCTAGCTCAGAAGCGTAAAGATCAAGCAGTCCAAGCACTACTCCAGCTGTGAAAAGAGTGTCGTTCGCAGTTTGTTTTGCGGGGATCTTGTACGTATTTGGTCGAACTGAAATCCATGTCGATACGCCCTGTTGAGATGGAGTCTGACTGCTGAAAAGGATACTCTCATCTGAATACTTGTTGACTGTAATACCATCCCAATCTGATATGTTGGCAGGAGTAAGTAATGCGCTCCCACGATGGACAGCACCTGACTTTAAGTTACTTGAGCTGAATCCTGCGGTCTTTTGCGGCAACCAGTTGGTCGATGCTTGTGGCGTAGGAATTGGCGGAAGAGGCCGGGGGTCGATCATCTGTCGCTGCTGAGCATTCAAGACACATGTGGCTGCGAACAGATAAAAAACTAGAACTAAAGCAAAGCGAGGTTTCATGAGATTGCGAGATTAAGGATGCATTGATTGTCAATTATAAGACACCACAATAAAATGCACTTTTCACGCTTCGATCATATCATGAATGGAGCAATCTGTATCACAAAATATATTAAACGAAGAAAGCCCCAGAGTCAGTTGCGACAGTGGGGCTTTCGGGGTAAAA
>CAZVRJ010000052.1:0-16006 GCA_964629885.1 uncultured Chitinophagales bacterium
TGCAAAATGGTCCTGCGTCTTTGATTGAGGGTGCCAATGTCCCCATTCAACAGGTCGGGATCTCGAATTTTAAGCTGCCTCTCAAGTTCCCAACAAGTAGTGGCGAAGTAATGACCCTCGAAACCTCTGTTGATGGTTACGTTGGTCTCGACGCACGCAAAAAGGGGATCAACATGAGCAGGATCATGCGCTCGTTCTACAAATTCAAGGACGAAGTGTTTCATGGCGATGTTATCGACTATATTCTCCAGATGTACCGTACGGATCTAGAGGCTAAGACCAGTTTCGTACAGCTGTCGTTCAACTACCCTATGCTGCTTAAGAGCCTTCGGTCTGACCTTGAAGGTTGGCAATATTACAGGGCTTCCCTCGAAGGTCAAATGGATGAGCAGGGAAGCGTGAGAAAATTCATGCACCTCGAATTCGAGTACAGCAGTGCCTGCCCTTGTTCATTCGAACTTGCAGAGCACGCACGCGAAACACGCGAAGTGGTTGCCATTCCACACAGCCAGCGCTCCGTTGCATACGTCACCGTAGAGTATAGCGGAACGTACGCCATCGAAGACCTGGTCGAGCGTTGCCGTCAAGCTCTGATGACCGAAACCCAAGTGCTAGTGCTCAGAGAAGATGAGCAGGCATTTGCTGAGCTCAACGGCGCATATCAGAAATTCGTCGAAGACGCCGCGCGTCTCCTGTTCGAGCAGCTCGACGCCGACACATCAGTTAAGGACTTTGTTGTCCGCTGTGTGCACATGGAGAGCCTCCACAGCCACGATGCCGTCAGCCGCATCTGCAAAGGCGTTCCTTGCGGGCTCAGATAGTAAAGCGGTAGAGTAGTAGAGTGGTTAGTAGTTAGTGGTCTATGCCCTAGGCATCTGCCGCTGCAAAATATCAACTTGTCATCCTGTAGGGACCCAAGCTGTAAGCTTCTAACTACTAACTACTAATCACTAATCACTAATCACTGCCCCAAAGCCGACCTTATGAGCGTATCCTGCTCGAAGTTGTGAACTTTCATAGATCCAGCAGCTGGCGAAGCGCTAGCCATGCGTCCTGCATAGCGTAACCTGAGTCCCAACTCGGCTTCGAACAATGGATTCACGAAACTCCATGCACCCATATTGCGTGGCTCTTCTTGGCACCATACCCAATCGGTGGCGTTTGGGTAATTAGCAGCGATTTCTCGCACATCTGCATCCGGAAACGGATAGATCTGCTCAATTCTGACCAAGGCCGTATCCGTAATCTTGTGTTCTTCGCGGAACTTGTATAAATCGTAGTACACTTTTCCGGAGCAGAACACCACACGTTTCGTGTTTTCCGATTGAACTACATTGTCACCAATTACTAAATCAAACTTGCCATTTGCCAACTCATCGGCACTCGATACTGCTAGCGGGTGACGCAATAGGCTTTTCGGCGATATTACGATCAATGGTTTGCGATTCAACGTGAATGCCTGGCGACGCAACAGGTGGAAATATTGTGCAGGGGTTGTGCAATTTGCAACCTGCATGTTGTCTTCGGCACACAGCTGGAGGTATCGCTCCATACGCGATGAGGAGTGCTCTGGACCCTGTCCCTCAAATCCATGAGGTAACAGCATAACAACCGAGCTCGTTTGCCCCCATTTTGCCTCACTGGCAGCTATGAACTGATCAATGATAATCTGGGCACCATTTGAGAAATCGCCAAATTGAGCCTCCCATAGCACCAAGGTCCCTGTTGAAACGCTGCTGTAGCCAAACTCAAATCCAAGTACGGCAAACTCGCTCAAATGGCTGTTGTAAACCTGGTACTTGCCTTGCTTGTCGAAAAGATGGTTGAGTGGCACGAATTGTTGGTTGGTCTCTGTGCCGTGTAGTACAGAGTGCCTGTGGCTGAATGTGCCACGTTCAACGTCCTGACCACTGAGTCGCACATTCACACCTTGATCGAGCAGCGAACCGAATGCAATGGCCTCAGCATATCCCCACTCGATTTTCTTTTCATTCTTTTCGACGATTTCGTTACGTTTGGCAAGGATGCGCAACAGTTTCGGGTTCGCATCGAAATCGTTCGGAACCGTATTAAGCTTCAATGCGATCGTACGGATACGCTCAAGATCGTAACGCGTATCGGCATGTGCATTGCGGTCTGATTGCCGTGTCGACATCCTGACAATGCGCTCTTCGTTTACTTCGGCACTCTTTGTCTGCTGTGCTTGGTCGAACGCGTTCTCAAGCAACTGATCAAACTCAGAGAAGATATCGTCGGCTTCTTCGCGTGTTAACTCACCCTTGCGAAGCAGTTCCGCAACATAGAGGTCACGAACATTCGGATGCCCGTTAATTTCTTTGTACATACCCGGTTGCGTGAACGCAGGTTCGTCTCCTTCGTTGTGACCATACTTGCGGTAGCAAATAAGATCGAGAACTACGTCTTTGTTGAACTTCTGGCGATACTCGAGTGCGAGTCGCATCGCATGCACCGCACTCTCGGGTTGGTCACCATTGATATGAAAGATCGGCGCCGTTATCATTTTTGCCAAGTCGGACGCATACAGCGTTGAACGGGCGTCATGTGGCAGGGTGGTGAATCCGATTTGATTGTTGATGATCAAATGGATGGTTCCACCTGTCTTGTAACCACGCAGCTGCGACATATTCAGCGTCTCAGCAACAACGCCCTGACCTGCGAATGCTGCATCGCCATGAAGCAACAAGGGCACAATTTTTTTATCAGCACCTTCGCCTAGTTCATCCTGACGTGCGCGAGTTGCACCCTCCACCACAGGATTCACCGCCTCCAGATGGCTTGGATTAGGCATCAAGGTGAGTTTTATCGTCTTGCCGTTCAGGGTTGTGTGTTCACCTGTCGTACCTAGGTGATATTTGACATCGCCAGATCCCTGACGCGTGGCCGGATCCAAATAACCTTCAAATTCATTGAAAATTCGCTGGTACGACTTGCCCATCGTGTTCACAAGCACATTCAACCTGCCACGGTGTGCCATTCCCAAATAAACTTCTTCAACACCCATATCGCCACCATGCTCAAGCATGAAATCGACCATCGAAATCACGGTCTCTGCACCTTCTAACGAAAATCGTTTGTGGCCCACATACTTCTTATGCAGGAACGATTCGAAGGCCTCAGCCTGATTGAGCTTGTGCAGAATCTGGTGCTTGTCTTCGCGAGTAAGCTCTGGCTTGCTGTTGGTGGCCTCCATGCGGTCGCGCAACCAAAAACGCTCCTCAAGGTTCTGAACATGCATGAATTCAGCACCAATGTATCCACAATAGGTGGTACGAAGCATGTGAAGGATATCGCGAAGTGGCGCTTTTTCCATCCCGCCTAATCCGGCACAATAAAACTCACGATCCAAATCCCAGACACTCAAGCCAAAGTAGGATAATTCCAATTCCGGGCTACTGCCCGGACCATGACTCAACGGATTCAGATTTGCCAACATGTGACCGTTTATACGGTACATCTGGATCAACTGCATCACCGAAACAGCCTTCTTCGTTGCCTCAATCGATAAAGTGTCGCCAAATACGCCCGAGTTTTTGTCGGTCCCATACTGAATAGGCTCGTAAGGGATGTCCAACTCGGAGAAAATCTTCTCGTAGAAATCTTTTTCTCCATTCAGGAGGCTGTGCACATAGGCGAGGAAAGATCCTGACTCTGCACCCTGAATAATACGGTGGTCGTAGGTGCATGTAACCGTCATCACCTTGCTTATTCCAAGGTGATTCAGGACCTCGGGCGACATGGCCTGGAACTCGGCCGGATAGTTGATAGACCCAGTAGCGATGATGGCGCCTTGGCCCTTCATCAAACGAGGAGCTGATGAAACCGTCCCGAGTGTCCCAGGATTTGTGATACTGATGGTAGTTCCCTCGAAATCGGGCACATCTAAGCGTCCATCACGAGCTTTTTGCACCAAATCACTGTATGCGTCTACGAACTGGTCGAACGTCATCGAATCTACACCCTTGATGTTCGGAACGACCAGATTTCGCTTGCCGTCTTTACCGGGTAGGTCAATTGCTATACCAAGATTGACCTGGCCCGGGCTGATCCGTGTCGGGGATCCATCAACAACATCAAAATATGAATTAAGTGTTGGGTATTCTTTCAGAGCCCTGACAACTGCCCACGATATGAAATGTGTGAAGGTGGTTTTGGTCCGCCCCTTTTTCTCCTGATACTCATTGATGATGAGACGGTCTTCGAACATCATCTTGACTGGAATCACCCTTAGCGATGTGGCAGTAGGTACGTCAAGACTCAACTCCATATTGTCGACGATACGAGCAGCGACCCCTTTGATCTTTTCAGCCTGTGCACCCGTTGGGAGAGTCTTCTCCGCAGCTTTGGCTGCAGGCTTCGGCTCAGGCTTCACTTCCGCCGGTTTGGCCGTTGCCGGAGGTGGAGGCGCGACGACAGCCTCATCGGTATGCCCATTCGTTTTGGCGACATCTATGGCAACATCGGGTGCTGCCTGTCCACCTTCTTTTTCTAACTCGGCAAAATAGCTCGACCAGTGTGCCGGAACAGACGATGGGTCTTTTTTGTATTGATTGTATAGCTCTTCAACCAGAGCCGAATTTGGTCCAAAAACGGATTCGAGGAAGTTCAAATCAGTGGGGAATTAATGTGACTCTTGTATACAGGTCCCCATTTCTCGGGGTACCCATCTTGATGGTAAATCAAAGTCTTAAATATACCCATATTTCAGACACAAAGGGTAATCAAAACGCAGTCAAACACGTTCATGTGGTGCACACCATGCACTTTCCAGATACCATTACGTATATTCCAACTAAATATTCACAAACGTAGATACATGAGCGAAACATCGAAGATTACCGGAGCAGAAGCTATTCATTGGGACCTCTCCGATCTTTATCCAAACACAAGTTCAAAACAATTTACCGACGACAAAGAGAAGTTGGAGTCTGACTCTGTATCCTTTGCGGCCGACTACCGAGGCAGAATTGCTACATTATCGGCCATCGAAATGTCGGAGGCGCTTGGTCGCTTCGAATTGATTCAGGACATCGCCGGGCGTCTCGGCTCCTTTGCATATTTGACATGGTCTACCGACACGCTAAAGCCCGAAAATGGCAAACTGCTTCAAGAGATGACAGAGTTCGGCTCCAAGATTAACCAAAACCTCATCTTTTTTGGGGTCGAATGGCTGGCTGTTGAAGATACCCACGCTCAGAAATTGATCGAAGACCCATCACTATCGCATTGGAAGCATTACTTGGAGGTGTCCCGTTTATTCAAGGATCACACCCTCGAAGAAAACCAGGAGCAGGTTATATCTATCAAATCTGTGACGGGGCGAAATGCCTGGGTACGCCTATTCGACGAAACACTAAGCGCGGCCACATTTGATCTCGACGGCGAGGTACTATCGGAGCAGGAAGTTCTCAGCAAGCTGCACAATCCTGACCGCGATGTGAGACGCAGGGCTGCAGAAAGCCTTACTGAGGGGCTAAAGAAATTGTCGAGGCCTTTAACCTACATTTTCAACACGCTGCTCGTCGACAAAAAACTCAGCGATGAAATGCGCAAGTACCCACACTGGCTTTCATCCAGAAACCTTTCCAACGAAATATCGGACGACTCTGTTGATGCGCTGATCCAAACCGTAGAAAGCCGATATGATATCGCCCAACGATACTATCGTCTGAAGGCCCGCTTGCTAGGTCTAGAGACCGAAATGACCGACTACGATCGCTACGCACCTCTATTTAGTTCGGATGTCAAGATTTCGTGGGATGACGCCCAAAAGATGGTCACCGAATCATACCTGGGCTTCGATCCTCGCCTTGGCGATATCGTGCAGCAGTTTTTCGATAAGAACTGGATTGATGCAGCCATCAAGCCCGGAAAGCGAAGTGGCGCATTCTCTGCCTCGACGGTTCCGTCGGTGCATCCATACATCCTAATGAATTACGACGGACGCATACGCGACGTTCAAACACTCGCCCACGAGTTGGGTCACGGCGTACACCAGTATTTAAGCCGCGAACAAGGCATCCTACAAGCTGACACACCGCTCACCACCGCCGAAACAGCTTCCGTATTCGGAGAGATGCTCGTTTTTAAGAAGCTCTACAACAGCATCGAAGATCCCAAGGAAAAACTCGGAATGCTTGTCGGCAAGATCGACGATACGATGGCCACTGTTTATCGACAGATAGCCATGAACCGTTTTGAAGATGCTGCCCACATCGCCCGACGCACTGAGGGTGAACTTACAGCCGAGCGGTTGTGCGAGCTCTGGCGCGAAACACAGACCAAATTATATGGCGACTCCATAACCCTGTCGCCGGGGTACGATTACTGGTGGAGCTATATTCCACATTTTGTGCACACTCCGGGCTATGTATACGCTTATGCATTCGGCGAGCTGCTTGTTCTCTCGTTGTACGAAGTATACTTGTCATCACCTGAAGGATTTTCCGACATCTATGTCGAAATGCTCACAAAAGGAGGATCTGATTGGCCCGAAAACATCCTTAAGCCGACTGGGCTCGATATCAAGGATCCAAGCTTCTGGAAACGTGGCGTCTCGGCCATTGAAAAGATGCTCGACGAGGCCGAACAGTTGGCAGAATCTATTGGCCAGGGGGTTGGTGCATGAGCAACAACCGCATAAGCCAAACAGAACTTTTTGGCAACGAAAGGGAAGAGGCCATACTTCAACAGTTCAGAAGCCTACTTAGCGACATCACCCGTCTTGTGCGGCACGCTACTGGTGCACGTACCGTTGCCTTGCTTTGGGTGAACAAACAGCGCGAAATCTATGTGCCTGAGACCCACGCCAGTAATCGTCCCGATGTGGTTTTCAAAGACAGGATACCGTTCGGCACATCCTTTTTGGATGCTTATAGGGATCTAGACGAGGCAAGATGGTTGAAAATTGGCAAGGATATCGACGCCGAGGCTTTGTCGCACTATTACGACAGAACATTCACACCCACCGGGCACGTTTATTTGCAACCGTTCAGGTCGAGTGGCGACACCGTTGCCATTACCGTGATCGAAACGGATTCTCCCGAGTGGACGCCCTCAGCCACTGAGGCCTTGTCGGCATACGCTGCGTCGCTCGACAACCTTCTTCACACCTACCTCGAGCTGAGCAATCTTCTCGACTCCCAAAAAGGGTGGCTCGATTACGACAGAGCACTAGACGAACTCATGCGCCGGCGCGACGCAGTAAGCGTTGTGTGGGATATGGCCCGCTTGGCTGCCGAGTTGATTCCTTACTCTGAAGTGTCGCTGATTCTGAAAGGATACTCCGAGTGGAAAGTGATGGGACGGTTCGGCATCCAGAATGGGATTCCAGCCACCATAGTTGGGGCTCCATCTATGGTAAACGAGGCACTCAAGACCGATTCCGCAATTTTCTCATTGCATATTAATGGAAGCCCATGCAGGATAAACTCACGCGAGTCGACTGCCTCCGGGGCATCTATCGCGCTTCCTGTGCGCACATCTGCTGGCACGTTGGCAGTGATGTTGGTGAACCACTCCGACGCATTGTCGTTTCATGACGCCAACCGCCATCAGCTTGCCAATTTAGTGCGTACCGTTGCACTCAAGCTCGACAGCATCGTAAGAAGTTCTAAAGGTGATCCGTTCAACGCTGCAAACGGAGCTATACGCCCTGAGCTGGCCGATGCCATTATCGAGCTTGAACTCGAAAAATTGCGAGAATCGGAATCGGGAACGCAAGTGCACGCTTGGGTTGGATATGCAACGCCGGCCGATTATTCAGCAATACGTACCAGATTGTCTACCGATGAACTGAAAGAGTTTCATCGCAACCTCCTCGGCCAGTTGGCCATTAACGATAACGGAATTGGAACACTGGTGATGTACCATGCTGATCATATCCATGGATTCATCGTGTTTGGCAAAGAGGAGGACGATATTCAAAAATGGGGTGCAGCATTAAATAAACGAGTTGCAAAATCTGTGCGGACAGGTGAGCTCGATATCATTCCTGTGCTTCACCTAAGTGCCGTAAAGTTGCGACCAGGTTTCGACGATGCTTACGCCGTGCACGAACATGCCCGAAAAGCTCTGTCTCAGATTGTACGTAGAGCCGAGACCGGATTACAGATAATTGACCCACAAGGGGACTAGAACATGGCCAGATTGATGCTATTGATTATTGATGGCTTGGGATGTGGTGCTCAGGAAGATTCCCACGAGTACGGCGATGCGAATGCAAATACCCTCAAGCATGTAGTCGATACTATAAAGCCTCACCTTCCAAACTTCCGAGCGATGGGTTTGGGAAATATCATAGCATTAGATCATCTGAGCCCAACCGAGAATCCGACGGCCGCATTCGGGAAAATGCGTGAGCGTTCGGCCGGCAAGGACTCTACTACGGGTCATTGGGAAATGGCCGGAATCATGCTTGAAACGGCATTTCCGACATTTCCTGACGGGTTTCCTGAATCGGTAATCGAAGATCTGAAGCGCATTACGGGATGTTCGGGAATGTTGTGCAACAAACCTTATTCAGGCTCTGAAGTCATCCGCGATTTCGGCCTTGAACATATCGCAACCGGCAATCCAATCCTTTACACTTCAGCCGACAGTGTGCTGCAAATCGCAACACATGTCGATGTAACACCACTCGATACCCTTTACGATTGGTGCTCCCGAATTCGGGCGCACTTCACCGACGGCGACTTTGCCGTTGGACGCGTAATCGCCAGGCCGTTTGCCGGAGATGCACCACCTTTTTACCGTCTATCGGATCATCGTCACGACTACTCGCTGCTTCCACCTGAACCCAATCTGCTCTCAAATTTGCAATTACACGGGGTTAAAACTCAATCTATCGGGAAAGTTGTGGATTTATTTGCTGGTCATGGGTTCGATCACTACCACAAAACCGAAGGCAATGCCGATGGTTTGGATGCGATCGTCGAATGGTGGAGAACATCGGATCCGGATGAGCACTTATTTCAGTTCGTGAACTTGATCGACACTGACCAGCTTTACGGCCATCGAAACGACCCCGATGGATACGCCCGCTGCCTAGAGGAAATTGATCAAAGACTGCCTGAGATTTTAGGATTGATGAAGGAAGGGGATGTTCTCATGATCACCGGCGATCACGGTAACGATCCCACAACACCGGGCACCGATCATACTCGCGAGTTTGTTCCTCTATTGGTATATCCATCTTTTGCTGCAACAAATATTGATTTGGGAACTCTTGATGGATTTGGGGAGTTGGCGAACGCCAGCCTAGCTTTCTTTGGTTTTGTAAGTACATCAGAGAGCATTCTGAGCTCACGACAGAACCGAAGAGACTAAGTCGGCTTTATTCTGGCGCTAAAATTTCGTACTTTAGCCCTTTGTAATATTTTCGTGAAATCCGTTCATCCTCAGAACAAGGTATTGTGGCTAAGAAGAAGAAAGAACCCAAAAATATAACGAGCAGCGGCATCTCGACCCGAGAGTCGCAGTCGCTCGACCGTTACCTACAGGAGATCGGCAAAGTAAGCCTTATCACACCCGACGAGGAAGTAGATCTCGCCCGTAAGATTCAAGCTGGTGACCAGAAAGCTTTGGAAAAGCTAACGAAAGCGAACTTGCGTTTCGTGGTTTCGGTTGCAAAGCAGTACCAAAACCAAGGTCTTTCCTTAAGCGACTTGATCAACGAAGGCAACCTCGGTTTGATCAAGGCCGCCAAGCGCTTCGATGAAACTCGTGGTTTCAAGTTTATATCATACGCAGTTTGGTGGATTCGTCAATCCATTCTTCAAGCACTTGCCGAGCAAAGCCGGATCGTCCGCCTGCCATTAAACAGAGTAGGTGCCCTTAACAAGATTAGCAAGGAGCTCTCTAAGCTCGAGCAGGAGTACGAGCGCGTTCCATCTGCTGCCGAGCTTGCCGAAAGCCTCGACATGTCGATCAGCGAAGTGGCCGAGACTCTCAAGATATCTGGTCGTCACCTTTCTGTCGATGCCCCGTTCGCACAAGGCGAAGATAACCGCCTCCTCGACGTCCTCGAAAACGAGGAGACACCGAATCCTGATACCGAATTGATGGGCGAGTCGCTCAAGGTCGAAATCGAGCGCGCCCTCTCGAAACTCACCAAGCGTGAAGCAGAAGTCATCCGTCTTTATTTCGGCATCGGCCGCGAGCACTCACTTACACTTGAGGAGATCGGCGAGCGTTTCGACCTTACCCGCGAACGCGTGCGTCAAATCAAGGAGAAGGCGCTTCGTAAGCTGCGTCATCACAACCGAAGCATGGCATTGCGCTCATACTTAGGATAACATTTAAAGCCCCGCCTATCCGCGGGGCTTTTTTTTTGCCATCGGGCGAGATGCCTATAACAAGTACATTTCGATGTCGTATAATTAGGGATGTCTCGTTTTACAATTGCACTTGCATTCTTAATTTCGTGTCTGGCAACAGAATCGCTGGCGCAACAACCCCAGCAGTTCCGTAATTACAGCGCTGAGAACGGATTGAGCCAATCTGTTGTCTTGTCGATTGCACAAGACAATATGGGTTACCTCTGGGTTGCTACCGAGGTTGGACTGAACAGATTTGACGGATTCAGGTTCACCCCCTTTTATCGCGAAAATGGCCTTCCAAGCAATCGGGCCAATGTTTTGAAAAAGGACCGCGACGGAGTGCTTTGGGTTGGAACCGACATGGGGCTTGCCCGTTGGAATGGCCGCTTCTTCGAGACACCTATCGTTGCCGACACCCTTGCTGGTTTGTCGGTCATATCCATATATCATGATTCGCAAAACCGGCTTTGGATAGGCACTGACGGTTCAGGTGTTTGGCTAATTGATGGGAACACCATTAAGGCCTATAAAACTACCAATGGGATTGCTGGTAACCGTGTTCGAGATATCGAAGAAGGTACCGACGGCACCATCTGGATAGGCACCCGCGAAGGCCTTTCGGCAATTTTGGGCAATGGAACCATCCGCAACTGGACCATGAGACAAGGGCTGCCCGACGACAGAATCAGGTCGCTAACATTCGACACAGCAGGCAATCTGTGGATCGGCACACGCACAGGATTTGCTCTATTCCGAAATAATAGCATCGTCAAATCCTACTCGACATCCGACGGGCTCGTAAACAACATGGTCAAAGATATTGTCTTCGACCTGTTTGGCCGCGCATGGCTAGTAACGGAAGAAGGTTTCAGTATTTATGACAAGGGAACCTTTTCTAATTACGGACTGGAAGACGGTTTTGGAAGCAGCATTTTCAACACTGCCTATCAAGACGACGAGGGCAACATCTGGATAGGCACCTTTGGTGCCGGGATTTTCAGATACTTAGGCGACCGATTCGAGACACTGAGGGCGCCCAATCCATTACCCGACAATATGGTTACCGCAGTCAGAAAAACGGGTAACAGGCTATGGGTGTCGACATATGGTGGTGGAGTTACTGAAATTTGGGATGGTGGCTCTCGAGTATGGAATAGTAGATCAGGCCTCATCGACGAAAGGGTATTCGATCTTCACATCGAACCCAATGGCGATGTTTGGGTGGCCACTCGGAACGGAATTAACATCATATCGAACGGCAGCGTGCGCGAGCTCTCTGTAGGTACCGGACTCCCATTCAGAATCATCCGTACTATCACCGCCGATCCTGACGGAAGCCTTTGGTTTGGTACCGATGGTGGCGGTCTTATTCACCTAAGAAATGGTCAATATGAAAACATCACCACCACAGAGGGATTAATTCATAATACGGTTCGTGCCGTCAAGTTCGACAAAAACGGAGGGATGTGGATTGGTACATATGGCGGCTTGGGTTATTTCAAGGATGGACGACACACGCACTACACCACATCTGATGGGTTGACTAATAATATCGTACTCGATGTGCTCGTCGACGACGACGGCAGCGTCTGGGCCGCCACATTCGACGGACTCAGCCATCTCAAAGATGGCATCTTTACAAATTACACGACGCTCGACGGGCTTCCGGCCGATGTGATATACCTAGTCCATAAAGACGATTATGATAATTATTGGTTGGGAACAACCAGGGGCTTGGTGCGTTTTCGGAGTGACCATACCGACGGGATGCAGCGTCCGATCTTCAAGCGATACACAACCGATTACGGCCTCGCTGCCGACGAACTGAACCGAGGGGCAGTGTTCGGTGCGGGCGATACACTTTGGTTTGGAACCGTAGGTGGACTGTCTATCTACTACCGGGATCGTGATCCAGAAATTACTCATCGTCCACCGGTTTACATCGAGCAGGTACGGGTATTTGATCAAACAATAACCGATTTCCGCGATCTGGATCTAAGCTTCAGAGACAATAGTTTGTGGTTTGATTACACTGCCTTAAGCTACTCGGCTCCGGAAAAAATTACCTATGAGTATCGGCTTCGACCTATTGACACCGAGTGGATACCCACAGACCTTCGATCGGCACGATATGCTGGACTTGCTGCCGGAGACTACATATTTGAAGTGCGTGCGCGCAATAATGATGGCAACTGGAGCGAGCAACCGGCAAAATTGGCGTTCACCATTCGACCACCATTTTATTCTACGTGGTGGTTTAGACTCATCTTATTGGCAGCATTTTTAGGTGCGGTTGCATTCGTCTACAACTACTATAAGGTGAACAAACAGGTCGACTTGGAACGCATGAGAGTACGTATCGCCAGTGACCTCCACGACGATGTTGGGGCATCGCTTACCGAAATCGCGCTTCAGACCGACTTCCTTCAGGCATACCCGATTCCTGATAACATCAAAGCACCATTAAAACAAATTGGTGAAACCAGCCGGCGCATAGTTACTACTATGGATGACATCGTCTGGTCGATTGATGCAAGAAACGATACTGTTGGCGACCTGACCGACCGGATGCAGGACTATGCAAGAAATACATTGACACCAAAAGGAATAACCTTTGAGTTTGTATTCGAAAACCTCGAAACCTCGCACACAATGCCGGTTGAGGTCCGCCAAAATGTCTATCTTATTTTTAAGGAAATGATCAACAATGCCGCCAAGCATTCAAAGGCGACTCACATCGACGTGCGATTGTCTAAGCATAATATTAGTTCGTCCTTGTACATAAAGGACAATGGAGTTGGCTTGGCCAACCAACAACGCAAGACGGGTCATGGCCTGAAGAATCTCAAGCTTCGTTCCGATCGCATTCACGCGCAAATTGAGTTCATCGATCGAGACGGATTTGGCATCGAAGTTACCGGTAAACACATTTTTTAAGGGAGTCGATCATGTCTGAACAAGCCAAACCACACGAACTAGCTATCGTCGAAGATAAAGTGGCGATTCGGGAGATGTACCGGTCGTTCCTAGACATGCAAGAGGGGTTTCGGTGCCAAATGGCCTACGATACGGTCGAAGAACTCCTCGATGAGATAAGGAGAGGGTCACGCCCCGAGGTCATTCTGATGGATATCGACTTGCCTGGAATGTCAGGTATTGACGGCATGAAGCTCATCAAACGCCAGTATCCGGAGATGGAGATCATAATGCTCACGGTATACCACGACTCCCACAAAATTTTCGACTCGCTTTGCGCTGGTGCCTCTGGTTATTTGCTTAAGCATTCGACACCCGATGAACTAAAAGAGGCTATCGAAATGCTGCTCAATGGCGGTGCTCCTATGTCGCCACAGATCGCCAGAAAGGTAATTACTCATTTCAGCCAGCCGGCAAAGCCAGATCCAAACCCAGAGCACAACCTTACATCGCGTGAGCTCGAAATCATCCAAGGATTGGTCGATGGCCTGAGTTACAAGCTCATTGCCGACCGGATGGACATCAGTATCGACACGGTACGTGCCCACATACGAAATATATACAAGAAGCTACACGTTAACAGCAAGGCAGAAGTAATCGCCAAATCACTCCGTGGAGAAATCTGAGCATGTTAGCATTATCATGCTATTGTTTAAGCGAACCCTTTTCTGTTATCATACGTTTAAAGATGTAGAAGTACAATCTAAGTCAAAACGAAGGAGTCAGCCATGAAACGTATTACTTTACTTCCTCTACTCACCGCGATGAGTTTGATGGTTACAGGGTGCTATACGCAGCTGCAGACCTTCGAACCCGTACACCGTGGTTATGACGATAGTGGCGAGGAATATGTTGAGCGCACCACAGGTGGAGAGCGCTATTATAGTGATTATGAAACTCCAGCCTACGATAACGAAGATTATGTTGCTGGTTACTATGAGGGATTCCATGAGGGTTCGCTCTATTATCGCGACCTTTCGTATCGTCCAAGTTGGACAAGCTACGGTGTAAGCCATTGGAACAGCTACTATCCATCATATCACTTCCCATCATCTTATTACGGCCCATCTTGGTCGGTCGGCATCAGCTGGCATCGACCAAACTGGAGCTTCGGCTTCCATACGGGTTACTATTTTGATTACTGGTCATATTACCCATACAACTACGGATGGGGTATGGGATACAACCCATGGTTTAACGATTGGTACTATCGTCCAGGTTGGTACAACAGGCCATACACAAATATCGTGTACGTCGACTTAGATCGCGATTATCGCACGGGACGTCGCAGTTCAGGTGTTGACCGTAGCTACGGCGACACTCGCGATGGACGTCGCTACGACGGAATTGGATCAGGTGTGACTGGCGCAGCAGCAGCTCCTGGTGCTGTACGATCAGCCACAGGCAGTGCCGGCCAAAGCCGCAGTTCTGGCACTGTGGGCCGCACAACGGGTACAACCCGCTCGACTGGCAGCTCAACCGGAACAGTACGTTCATCCTCACCTACTCGCTCGACAGGTAGCTCTACTGGTACAGTCCGCTCATCGGGTTCAACTAGGTCTACAGGCAGTTCTTCGGGCAGCAGCGGAACGGTACGGTCATCAGGCTCATCAAGTTCAGGCTCGTCTAGCTCTGGTACCTCAAGTGGAACCGTAAGATCATCGGGCTCGAGCAGCGGATCTTCGAGCAGCGGCACGGTTCGTTCTTCGGGTTCAACCAGATCTTCAGGCAGTTCATCGTCCGGATCGGTTCGCTCTTCCAGCTCAGATACACGTAGCAACAGCAACAGCGCTGTCCGCTCATCGGAGCAGTCGAGTGTGCGAGAGGCAACCAAAACCACTCGCCCATCTAGCTCAAACCGTGTGGCTCCGATTGTTAGGTCGGTAGTTAGAGCTGCTGCATCTGAGGCCGCATCGTCGGTACGTTCAAGCGCTGGCTCATCGAATCGAAGCAGCGGATCTACTGTCAGAAGCGGATCATCATCATCTACAAAAAGCAGCGGATCTACTGTCAGAAGCGGATCATCATCATCTACAAAAAGCAGTGGGTCAACCGTTAGAAGCGGTTCATCATCCTCATCAAGAAGCTCCGGCACCACCACGCGGTCTTCGGGATCTCGCAGAAGCAACTGAGATCGTGCCTCTACGGTCAGATTCTAGTATCTTTCCGTTCTGATTTACCACTATACAATCAACAAGCCTGTTTGACAATTATGAAGCGATTATCATCGGCTGCATTGGCGTTTTGTGCCATCTTACTTCCCGTCATTTCGGCTCAAGCGCAAAATCGTTACGACGTGTTGCGCTACGTTACAACGCAACCTGGGATAGATGCAGTGACAACAATGTATGGTGGTGCAACTACTGCGCTGCCAACGGGTCTGGGTGCCGCATCAGATAACCCAGCCATCATGGGTATGTTCAAGAGCAGCTCAATGAACGTGGGTTTCGTTAATCGCCGCATACAGGAGCAAGCATTCTTCCTGTCGAGCGATGATTACCTGAGCCAGGGAACGACCAGCCTGTCAGATGCCGGATTCATCTACAATGTTCCCACTCTTAGGGGCAGCATGGTCTTTGGCGCCACATACAACAGGTCGGCAGATTTCCTTCGAGGATACCAGGTGTTCGGTTACAATGACGAGAGCACGGTGACCGATGGTTTTACGTCTCCATCGTCTCAATACTACGATT
>CAZVRJ010000053.1:0-15494 GCA_964629885.1 uncultured Chitinophagales bacterium
ATAGATCGCGAACTCGGGCTGCACCAACGCCGACGAACATCTCGACGAAGTCGGATCCACTGAGGCTAAAAAATGGGACATCGGCTTCGCCTGCTGTTGCCTTGGCCATAAGGGTCTTGCCAGTGCCCGGAGGGCCGACCAACAAAACGCCCTTGGGAATGGCACCACCAAGTCGAGTAAATTTTTGTGGGTTGCGCAGAAATTCGACTACTTCGGCAACTTCCTCTTTGGCTTCCTCGAGGCCAGCTACATCCTTAAATGTAATTTTGGCCTCCGATTGGCGATCGTAAAGCATTGCCTTGTTCTTACCAATGTTTAGCACTTGTTGACCAGGATTCATTCTGCGAAAGATGAATACCCAAAATGCAACGGCAAGTCCTAATGGTAGTAGCCAGAATAACATCCCGCCAAACCAATTGTCATCGACGGATGCTTGATACTGAACGTTGAATTCGTCCAAAATTGGACGGATGTCATCGTTCGGGATCATAGTAGTTGTGAACTTTAGATGGGCATCGGGGGCATTAGACTGCCATAAGCTTTGTCTCTGCTCTGTTTGAGGCTTTGCAATTCCCTTATCGACGGCCGATGGCTTAAAAGTGCCGTCAATGTAAATGCCGTTCCGGATGTTAACCTTTTCGACTTGTCCTTCCTTCACATAGGTGAGAAACTGACTGTAGTCTACTCGATTACCCTCGTCTTGGGCAGTTAAAAACTGAATCCCGAAAAGTACTGCGATGATAATGACATAGAACCATATCGGAAAGCGCGATGGCTTGCCCGAGGTTCCATCCGGCGTTGGTTTACCTTTGTTCTCTGCGGCCATGAATTAAATAGATTGTGGGTATTACCCTGAAACTCTTGAATAACTAAAACAATGCCGAAACCAGTATTCGTTCGGCTAATTGAGCGCATAGCATCCAATAAAGTAAAATACGAAATATCGGCGTGAAAGTTTTAAACGACTCACCGTATCTGTTCGGTATCCACTTCCCAAACATCGCCGGAGAACTTCTGAATTTGAATCCCCTCCGACTCGGGTCGTACCATTCCGATTACGGTAATGTCTTTAAGAATTTCAAACGCCTTTTCGACATGATCTTCGGCAAGAGTAAATAGGATCTCATAGTCGTCGCCTCCCTGAAGTGCGTATGAAACAGCCACTTCTCCCATTTCTTCGGCTGCGTCTTTTGTCATTTCCAAGATTGGAATGGCAGCTTCATAAATGTATGCACCTGTTTTACTTTGCTCGCAGATGTCGGCGATTTCATTCAGGAGTCCCTTGCTGATGTCGCCCATGGCATTTGGCTTAATCCCATTCGACAGCATCAAATCAATTAAATCGGTACGCGCTTTGGGTAATAGCTGTTTTCCAACAATATCTGCCCATGCTTCCAACGATGGCTCGCTCGAATCAGGGTGGTCTTGCCAGTACTTCTTCTCACGCAGCAAGATCTTCAAACCAGCCAAGGCAGATCCAAGTTGCCCAGAAACACAGATTGCATCGCCAACTTTTGCGGTGCGTCGAAGAACGCTTCTACCCTTTGGAAGTGATCCTATCGCAGTGACGCCAAGTACGATTGCATGAACGGAAGAACGTAAGTCGCCTCCAATAAGAGTGCAACCATAATGCTCACAAGCCTTCTTGATTCCATCAATTAGTCCCTCTACCATCTCAACGCTGCACTTTGTCGTAAGCCCCATTGTCACAGTAATGACATCTGGCTTACCTCCCATGGCAACGATATCGCTTACGCCAACAGTAACGAGCTTAAAGCCTAAATGCGACAATGGATGGAAACTGAGATCAAAGTCGACTCCTTCGATGAGCGTCTCTGTGGTGATGAGCTGATCAGTGCCATTATCGGGGGAATAAACGGCAGCATCGTCGCCAATGCCGACCTTAATGTGCTCATTTCCGGATGTGACCGACTTCCGTATGCGATTGATGAGACCTTGGCGGCCTATTTCAGATATGGGAGTGAATTTCATGGGCTTCATGTAAAACGAAAAGGCATTTGCAGGGTCTCCACAAATGCCTTTTCTAAATATTCCGGGCGTTATGTCAGATCTTACGCTTCGCAGAGTAGTTGATACGCAATGTACCAGCCTCACGCAGCTCCTGCTTTACGTCGGTGACAAGACCCATTTCGGAATCTTGGTCAACGCGAAGTGAAACAATGAGCTTAGGCTGCTCGAGAAGTTTTTCGTACATGATGGTGCGAATGTTTCGCAGGTCTTCCATCAGAACGTCGTCGATCTGAACCTTGGTTGCACCGAACGAGTTGTTCGCGAGCTTTTCTGGTCCCATATAGATATAGGATACCAGACGTTTTTCTTCAATCTTCTCAATGTTCTCAGCTTTAGTGAGCGTTACGCGAATTTGCAACGTCACTTCACGGAGAACCGTGGTAACCATGAAGAAAATCAGAAGCATGAAGATAATATCGGGGAGAGCCGCCGTTGGCACTTCTTGCTTCGTTTTAGCCTGCTTTTTTTTGAATTTTGACATAGTGTGTGTCCTTATCGGTTACGGCGAGCCAGTTCCAGCATCAGGCTCAGCCTCAGAGATGTTCTGAGGATAGGTCTTCCTGATTTCGGCTTTGCGCTCATTGTCGAGCATTGCGTAACGAATTCCATACTGCCTCATACTCATGGCATCCCAGAGCTCATTGTAAGCTCCGCGTACCTCATCCAACATGGCGATATAAAGGCTGTATGGCGTGGCACGGTCGGTCTTAAGAGACACTACTGCTTTGTCTGGTGCTTCCGACAGATTCTCGTCGCGCATCCGGTTGGCATTGTCGACGAAATCCATCACTTTTTGCCTTACTTCAGCCACACCGGCCGGACGATCGTTAATAAGCACCAAGCCTTGCTGGTTTACCAATATCTTGAGCAAATTACGCTCTTTGATAGGTGGCGGCTTAACGCTCTCGTCTGGTTTTGGTGGCAGAACAAGCCCGATTCCTGTATCAACGTCCATAGTCGTGGTGACTAGGAAGAAGATTAGCAACAGGAACGCAATATCGGCCAGCGATGCTGACGGGATATTGGCTTCTTCTCTTTGCCTTTTCTTCAGTAGCATGGGGTTCTACCTAGGGAATTAGAAATTGAAGGTTGAACGCAGGCCTGACACCAAGATGAACAGGGCCAGCAATCCGATCATGATCATCATCGTTGCCATTGCCGCTGCGGCTCCATCGCCCATTACGGCGTAGGTGACGCCGAAAAGAGCGAACGGGACGATCATGGTGATAATTTTTTGCACTTCGTGCTTGCCGTTGATCAGGTTTTTTACACCAAACATCAGCATCATCAGGATACCTATTCCGATCATGGCAAGCATGATCATGAGGGCTACTTGAGTGGTCATTGGCTTATCTTTCGCTTAATGAAATATGGATGGTTTTTGACATCATCAAACCTAGAGTTTGATGCAAGAAATTACTTCTTGCCAGCCATTTGCATCTGGGCGATGGAGTCGATAAGAACAATTGACGACTCTTCCATGTCAACCACAAGGCGGTCGATCTTGGAAATACAGTAATTGTAGCCAATCTGCAGAATGATAGCTGAGATCAGACCAGCAACTGTGGTCAAAAGAGCGATCTTGATACCACCAGCAACAAGTGATGGGGAGATGTCGCCAGCAGCCTCGATAGCATCGAAGGCGCCAACCATACCCACAACTGTTCCGAGGAACCCGAACATCGGGGCCAAGGCGATAAAGAGCGACAACCAAACAAGACCACGCTCAAGGAAGCTCATTTCAATGGAGCCGTATGCAGTAATTGCCTTCTCAGCTGCTTCAACGCCTTCGTCGGCACGCATGAGGCCAGCTTGGAATACAGATGCTACCGGACCACGGGTCTTGGAGCAAAGTTCTTCTGCGGCAGCAACACCACCAGTAGTGAGGGCTTCTTTTACGTCAAGGATGAACTTACGGGTGTTAATGTCAGCGCGGTTAAGCGTGATAAGTCTCTCGAGGAAGATTGCCAGACCCAAAATGAGGGCGATAAGTACTGGCCACATGAAATTTCCACCTTCGTTGAACTGACGTACCAAGGTGTTGAAAATTCCCTCTTCTGCACCGACCTGAAACAGAAAGACTTGAAGGGACTGCATCATAATATGCTCCAATTGATTCTATTGTTGTTTGAGTTGAGTCTAAGAGTGTTAAGCAGCGAAATTATAGAGCATTTTCGTCTAAATGTCAAAACTGCAATAACCTTAGTACTAAGATTTTTGTGTTTATGCCGTTATCGACGGCTCCGTTCACTTTAGACAATGTAAGGTAATCCAATCTTTTTTTTGAATGTGATTTCCGAGAAAATGAATTTTAATGGACTTAAACGCATTTTTTAACATTTAAAGCACTGCCGATACCACTATCCGCATCGTCTGAATAACCGGTCTGGATGGAAATTTGCGCATATCGTAGTTTAAACTGGCTCTTATGAAATCACTCACACGATAGTCGCTTTGCAACGATCCACTCCAAACAACTCCTGGAGCGCCCCCATCGGTTAGCTCATACAATCCGTATGTAGAGGATATACCTGTCAAATTGTTTACCCTGCGACCTAAAGTGAGCCGTGTTCTGGCCCCGCGACCATGATACAACGTTCCATCGATGTTAACCAACCAAGCATTCAACGATACCGGCTCGAATGGTAAACGATCAACTCGATTAATGTATGCCGTTGTAATTGAACCGATAACACGCCGCGAAAAGTTGGCAAAGAGAACCGGGCTGAACTCGTTCGATCGAATATCAAAACCCCGTGAAGCAAGAAGTTCGCTGCTGTTTTTCTGAGTTCCTGTCTGGATTGTCGATTCTAACGACCAAATATCGTTAATGCGATATTGAGCTAATCCCCTCAGATTGTTCCGCATCTGGGTATCTAACCCTTGCACAAGTCTGTTCGCCGATCTCGAATAGTCGTGTATAACCCGCATCCCAAAACGATGCTCGGTTTGGGTCAGGCGGAGTTCGGTGGTGCTCAAAAGCCTCCCCTGCTGGGTAAATGCCCCTTGAAACGTCGATAATTTCATGGAATAGATATTATTCAGACGATCGGAGCTGCTTTCCCTGACTGATAGGCGTGACGTAAATTCCACCCGTTTGGCCCAGCTATCAGTACCTTTAAGAAGACCTATTTCACCAAATCGTATAGTATGGCGCAGCCCTGTTTCAAGCGACGTGACCGGCACAAATTCGTCTCCAGGAACATATTGAAGCATGAATGTGCCCTCGCCGGGAATCCTCTCCGGGAAAAATTCGTCGATGTCCTGTATCCCATCACCATTGGTGTCCTCCCAAATGAAACTCCCAAGCTCAGGACCAACTTCAAAGTATCTCTCTTGCAACTTGGCCCGTCTTTCAGATCTCAGGTCATAATTCCATTGTCCATCAAGGATACGACCACCTATCGAATAGCGAACAACCGATCGAACCTGCACACTTCTGTTGTCTTCTCTCCCTTGGGCTGATTTGAACCTGTCGGTGTATTCGACATCTCTGAGACCGATTTCCTGCTCAGTCGAAAATTTTCTGCCAGCGTCGTAGGTCCATCCCACAGACCTTGTCAGTGCGTTACTCTCCTGTTGCATTTCACCATCAAGCGGAAGAAAATCTGTCCTGTAACTGCCAGACAGTCGCAACCCCCATCGCTGCGATGCATCTCTGAGTGATATGGCTGGGTTCAAATCCGTGAATCGAAGCGATAGCAAAGAGAGCGAGTCGGTTTCCAGATCACGTTGATCACGGTTTTCATGTTCGATGCGGATGCTCGGTGTGATGACCATAGTACCTACTGCCAAGGGCTTTGAGATATCTCCGTTATGGCGCTGCCAACTGCCCGTCGTCGCGCTAAGGCTATCGCGCGAATGAACAAATGACCCTAAATAGGTCAGGTTTGCAATATCGGGTTCCTCCGATCGGACAACAGCTTGAATTCGGTCGCTTTGAATTCTGTCGCGACGCAGTAAACCGCCGCTCACACTCACATCCGTGTACGGAGATGCCCGCCACCCACTATTTAGGGTGCTCAGCTGCTCTTTCATTTGACCGCTGTCGGCAATATTCCATTTGCGGTCGAACTCAACTTCTCTTGGGCGGTCGAAAAACGCAAAGTTGCTGCTCAGCGATGAATGCTGCAGATCGTACCTAAATCCTTTAGAAGCAAAATTATTGCTTCCTCCGCTCATCCCCATAACCCATGCAGAGCCTTGATTACCCGTCTCCGATATAGGGGAAAACCGATTGAGATCAAATCGGCTTCCTGCAAACTCCCCGTAAATACGATGACGTTCGTTCAATCGGTA
The DNA here is from genome assembly GCA_964629885.1 of uncultured Chitinophagales bacterium. Classification (GTDB taxonomy): domain Bacteria; phylum Bacteroidota; class Rhodothermia; order Balneolales; family CAYWCV01; genus CAYWCV01. The sequence continues at coordinate 6,331 of CAZVRJ010000053.1, forward strand.
TGCCATATCAAGAGAAGCGACCATCATATCGGTCGGTGCCACCAGTGTTCGGAGCGTGTCGTAATCGCCCCTGCCATCTCCCACCCATTGATAGACGAAACCATTGATGCTGGAACCAGATCGCACATACGAACCGCGCCCAGATTGCATACGGCTGAATCGAATAGCATAGCCGTCCTCAGATGAAGTTTGGTCAGACTTGTAAAAGACGATTTCCCGTCCGTTCAGCACGGTGTCTCGTCGTACATACCGAACGCGTTGGTCTGCTTCGTTTGCAACAAATGGCTCCACGCCCGAAACCACGGCCTTACTTGGATCGTCGCCAGCTCTGCGGAGCACATCAATCTCGAAGGGAGACAGGAAGAGCTGTGCATTGGGATTGTCGCCGTCGGCTTCACGAATCACGGTAGCCCTTAGGTCAAGGCGTCCACCTAATAGATCGTTTGCCTGGCTCGCAGCGGCTACTAGGCTTCGTGTGAACTGCTGACTGATGTACTGAAAATCGATCGTGATTCTAGATTTTGAGTTGATGAAATGCCGGTTTGTAAACGTGATTTCACCGAGGCCATAGTCGACGATGTAGTCGTTCTCCTCCCCTCTATCGAGTCGTCTGCCATCTAGGAAAACGTTTTCGGTTCCAGCGAGCACGATGATGAATGTTTCGCCGGAGGCTCCTGCGAGGCGGTATGGACCCTGCACGCCGTCGATGCCTGTCAGTGATTGGCTACGAAAGACCCCTCTTGCCACTGATGCGGTAGCCCGTTGGTCACCAATTGCAGTGTGGGCGATGATATCGGCCCCTTGCAGACGCCGGTTGACACGGGCGAAGCGGCTCCTGTCGAAGGTGACATCCACATCACCGAGCTGCAACTGACCCATGCTGCTCCTTAGCCTGATGAATACCTGGTCGAATTCCCTGAGTGTCTGAGTGGATCCATCGGGTTGAATCGGTGTGCTTTGATCGGTAAGTGTGGCAAGGATCTCGACATCATCGGTGATATTTCCTGATAAGTCTAGACGCAATCCGCTTTCGAGGGAAGCATCGCGGTTAGATCCGAAGGTGATGCCACGTGTCAACGACCCTGAACGCTGAATGGAGCTTGAACCGAAGATGTCGCTTCGTGTGTATGGCATCCTGTTTGTAGGGAGACCGGTGAAACCACCGGCTGAATCGGGCTTAATGACCCTATACGAAGGTGTGTTGAACAGACTTGGTGCTATCCACGGAGTAGTTTCGTATTGAATAACAAGATCGATTCCAATAAGCAATCTATTCGTCAAAAACCAGGCAGACCGTTCATAATCAAACCGCCAATGAGATGGATTCAACAATGAGTCGCTATGCAAGACCTTGATTGAATTCCTATCGACCCGACCAATTAGCGTGTAAGCTGAGTCGGGTTGCACCTTGGTCACCCTCTTTTCGAGCGACACGGTAGATTGGCCAATCGCCATATCGATCGACACAAAAAGAAAAAGGCAAATAAGGGTATAAAGCCTCATTTGCCTTCAGAAAAGTATGGAGAACAACCTGACTTGACGGCTGTTCTATCGAATGTTATCGAAACGTGCCAATCCCCTATCCATGAAGCTGTTGAATTCAGCTTCGCTGACGTACCCGCTGATAATATCGAGAAGAACACCTGAAACAGGGTCGACGATGGCGTAGGTTGGTAGTGCAACAGTGCCGGTAAGTTGGAATTGGAATATTTGGTTCTTAGGACCGTCGACCCCATCGTCGGTGTAAAGCTTCACGAGTTCGAAGCGATCGAAACGTTCCTTGACCGAAGTTAACGGAAAGATGTTGGATTCCATTGCCCTGCAGTTTGTGCAAGTATAACCAGTGAAATCAATAAACAACGGGAGTCCTTCTTCGACGGCCTTCAGTTTCGACGATTCGTAGTCTTTACTCCAACCATCGTCGGCCGAAGCTGGCATGTTTGATGCCATCACGATACCGATATCTCGAGCAGATTTAGGTGGTAGCCAGGCATCCCAGATTCCGAGATTGGATCCGAAAAGTCCCGGTATAAGATAAATCGCAAAGGCTAGGAATGGGATAGAAAACAGAAGGCTGACAGTGCCGGTTGGTTTTGGCTCACCGTCGTGTGCTAGCCTTAATTTTCCAAGAAGGTAAAATCCGGATAACGCGGAGAGTACAACCCACACTGAAATGGTGAGAGGACGTGATACTAAACCCCATTGCCAAACCAAGTCGGCATTGGAGATAAACTTGAAGGCGGCAGCCAGTTCGATGAAACCGAGTATCACCTTCACTGAGTTCATCCAAGATCCACTGCGTGGCAAAGACTGTAACCAGTTTGGGAAGATGGCAAAGAAGATAAATGGGCTTGCAAATGCTGCAGAGAAGGCAACCATGCCGATAATTGGGTAGAACCACTGCCCTTGGGTTGTCGCCGCCAAAATTGCTCCAACGAACGGAGCCGTGCATGAAAATGAGACGGCACTAACGGTAAGGCCCATGAAGAGGATCCCGAGTAATCCGGAGCTCTCGTTGCTCTTACGATTGAGCCAATTCGTGACCTGATAGGGTAACTGTAATTCAAAAAGGCCAAGCAAAGATATTGCAAACACGATGAATGTCAAGCCTATGAAGAGGTTGACCCACGGATTTGCAGCGAACTGGTTAGCACCAGAGGCGCCCAACACCAGCGAAAGAATAACACCTAGTATGGTAAACGTGCCGATAATCGATACACCGAACATGCTTGCCCTTACCACAGCCCTGCCTTGTGTTGTAGATTCCTTGCTGAAAAAGGACACTGTAAGCGGTATCAGCGGAAACACACAGGGTGTCAACAATGCAGCGAAGCCAGCAGTGATTGCTAGCCATATAAATGCGTTCACTCCTTGATCGATGGTTGCATAAACCGACTCGTTGCTCACCGTTCCGGCACCACCCTGCCGTGTAACTTCACCCTCTGTTGCCGTCTGCGAACTCATAGTAAGAGGGTTGTCTGATACTCCTGCAACGACAATGGATCTAACTAAGTTTATGGTCTTTGGAGGAAGGCATACTTTATCGTCGCAGACCATGAATCGCACGTCAACTCTGATTGCGGTCGTTCCAGAAACGCCTTCTACAAACGCAACTGGGATTTCAAACCAGGCACGGTTACTGTGCCAACCAATATCGAGCTTGAAATTGGGATCATAGTTAATTTCGGGTTCCTGCTCAGATATATCGCCAGCAATAAACAGCGAATCGCCCGGTGTGCTAAAACTGGTTGGAATTGGCCCATTCGAAACCGGTACAATTGAGTACAAGTGCCACGATGGCTCGATCTCGGCGGTGATGGTAACTTTGAATGCATCACCCGCCTTGACTGTGTCTGGAACCTGGGTGATTGTGAAAGTAACAGGCGATGGAATATTCACCTGTGCATACAATGAAAAAGGGGATAGTGCATATAGCGCCATCCCCAGAATCATAATGACCTTAAAGAAGCTTTTGTACGTCATAAGGATCTAAAGTCCCGGACGGTCATCGCGTCAGTCTTCGGCTTTGACTACCCAGAAAGTTACTTCAGGTTTAATATCTGGCATAAGTGTAACCGTTGCAACAAATTCACCAAGAGATTTGATCTCGTCGTTCATTGCAATACGCTTACGGTCGATGTTGAAGCCTTTATCATGGAGCAAATCTGCAATCTGCTGGGTAGTGACGGTACCGAAGATACGGTCGTCTTCGCCAGTTTTGACTGCGATAGTGAGCTTGACGGATTTAAGCTGTTCTGCGAGATCGAGGTTAGCCTTACGGTTACCCTCGCGCTTGCGAACTGACTGGCGCATCAGTTCTTCGTTGTGAGCCAAGTTCGATTTATTGGCGATAATCGCCATCGAACGTGGAATGAGAAAATTGCGGCCAAAACCGTCTTTTACCGTTACCACTTCACCTTTTGCACCAAGGTTGGCAACGTCCTGAACAAGTATAAGTTTCATGATCGTTCGCTCTCGGGCTTAGATTAACGTAGATTTTCGGCAACAAACGCGAGCAGACCCAAATGGCGGGCACGCTTTATAGCACGCGTAAGCTGGCGTTGGTGTTTGGCACTTACACCGGTAACGCGACGTGGCAAAATTTTGCCCTGGTCGTTGGTGAAGCGATTGAGTGTGTTTACATCTTTATAGTCGACGTACTGGATGCCGACTTTTGTGAAAGGACACTGCTTGTTACGCAGTTGGCCTTTGCGTGGGTGGGATGGATTCTTAAGCATGGGATAATTCGTAGTAAGGGCGTTGCCGTTTAGTTTTCTGGTGCCTCAGCGACCTCTTCGTCCGTCTCCTCTTTCTTGAAGATGGATGGGACTTCACCCTTCTTCTGGAGTTCGCGGTGACGCAACATTTTTGCGTCGTACTTCAGAGCAAGGAAGCGCATAATGCGATCGTCGATCGTCATGGCGCGCTCCAGTTTTGCAATAAGGTCGCTCGGAGCTGTGAAATACATATTCACATAGTAACCGGAATGCTTCTTATCCATGGCATAAGACATTTTCTTCAAACCCCACTCATCCACCAATTCGATGGCGGCACCGTTTGTGGTCATGAAATCCGAGAACTTCTTGACAACTTCGGTAAACTGTTCGGCTTCAAGTACAGGGGTTATGATGTACGTGAGCTCGTAAAAATTGCTCTTCATTATCTAATTGTTTGTCTGTGGTTGTCGGCAGGCACCCTGCCGGCAGTCGACGCCCGCAAGTGTCGACAGACCCGTAATATACAATCATTATCAGTTAGTATCAATGACTATCAGTCATTAACAATGACAATCAATCACCACTCCACAACTTACTACTCTAGCACTCTAGGTCCTTCACTTCGTTCTTGACAGCTTTACAGCTTTACTGAATTAAAGAGGTAATCGTGCCTGGGAGGATGCCATAGAGCACCGTAAGAACGGCCAAGGCGGCAAGGGCTACTTGGTATACAACACCTGGACGATCAAATTCGTCTGTTGTGTGTTTCGGTTGGCGCATGTATAGGTAAACCAGCACTCGTAGGTAATAATAAGCACTCGCTGCACTCGTCAATACCAGTACAATGGCCATAGCTAGGTGACCAGCATTGAGTGCTGCCAATACAATGAGGTACTTACCAATAAATCCAACCATCGGAGGTATACCTACTAACGAAAATATGAACACACTCATCACAATTCCCATCAGACGGTGGCGGTAGCCCAATCCGGCATAGTTCTCAACTGATGTAAAATCAAGCCCGTGCTGACGCTCGTAATAAGCCACAACACCGAATGCACCGACGTTCATTACTGTGTAGGCAAACAGGTAGTACATAACTGCACTGTAGCCTTCGGGTGTGCCTGTACCGAGTCCGACAAGGATGTATCCGGCATGTGCGATGCTAGAATAGGCTAGCATACGCTTCACGTTGTCTTGCGCAAGAGCGACAAGGTTACCAATCACCATCGTGAGGATGGCAATGAACTGCATCACCGTGCTCCAAGTTCCTACCGTGTCTGGCAGCGCCCTACTCAGAATCAAGATCAAAGCCACGAATGTGGCCGATTTGGAGGCTGTTGCCATAAATGCAGTAACCGTTGTCGGTGCTCCTTGGTACACGTCGGGGGTCCACATATGAAACGGAACAGCCGATATCTTAAAGAAGAAACCAACAAAAAGGAGGGCAACACCGGCCCAGAAAAGTGGACCACTTGCCGTTGATGCAGCTATAGCTGGTAGATTGGTCGATCCGGTAGCTCCATAAATGAGGGCGATGCCGTAAAGAAAAAAGCCCGTAGAGAAGGCACCCAGCATGAAATATTTCAGGGCGGCTTCGATGCCCGTCTTTTGCTCACGTACCAGACCAGCCAGCACATAGAGACATACCGACATGGTTTCGAGACCGATAAAGGCCATCAAAAGATCGTTTGATGCTGCCAAAACAAGCATACCGACAGTGGCAAATAATATCAGAGCGTACACTTCTCCAATGTTGTGCTTTATGGCTGTGAGGTACTCTTTTGATATTATCGTGCTAAAGAGGGCACCTAAGAGCACCACGACGGCTGCAAAGCTGTTCACGCCACCAGTCACGATCATACCTGAAAAGGCTTCCTGAACGGGATTGGCAATATCTATGAAGGCTATAAGCAATCCAACTCCCAGAGCAATCACAGCACCCCAGTAGCTCACATCTAGGTTTTTCTTGTACGCATCCACAAGAATGAGCACAAGGCTGACCACCGCAATAATGGTAGCCGGCAAGAAGGTTGAAATATCAGCGAGAATATCCATTGAGTATACGATCGTGATTACAGTTCCTGGATTCGGGCGGCCAGGGTCAAATCTTTTTCAGTGACGGTGTTGCCCGCATCGTGTGTGTTCAACGTGAGCGAAACCGAGTTGTATGTGTTGTCGAACCTAGGGTGATGGTTGAGTTCCTCCGCTATAAAGGCAACCCTCACCATGAAACTAAATGCCTCACGAAAATCGCCGAAACGAAACGTCTTCATGAGGCTGTCATTCTCATGCTTCCATCCATCTAGCTTTAAAAGCTCATCAGCAATAATGGCAGGAGTCAGTGGCATATTACTTGTCGGAATCAGCTTTTGTAACTTCTGGCGTAATGCCATACAGCTTGGAGGTCCAATCAGGTAAATCGTTCACATTCGAGCTGCCGATGGTCATATTGCTCTTCGTTCGACTTTGCTCAAGCAGATTCTCGATCTGGACTTCAGAATACTTCATGAAGTCGATCGGACGCACGCCAATCCACACCATAAACACCATCATCGGCACCAAAAGGCCAATCTCACGCGCATCGAGGTCGGTGAGTGTGCGGTTCTTTTCGTTGTTAATTGGACCGAACATAACGCGACGGTACATCCAAAGCATGTAAACCGCGGTAAGGATCACACCAGTGGCGGCCAATATGGCATACAAAGGAGTGCCGAGTACGGTTGAACTAAACGTTCCGTTGAGGATTAAGAATTCGCCGACAAAACCATTCAGTCCCGGAAGGCCGATTGAGGCAAGTGTTGCGATCATGAACATAACGGCAAACACGGGCATGACGGAGGTGATACCGCCAAAGTCAGAAATTTGACGTGTGTGGCGGCGATCGTAGATCATGCCGACCACGAGGAACAGCGCGCCGGTCGAAAGTCCGTGGTTCACCATCTGGATCAATGCGCCCTGCACTGCTGTGGTGTTCCATGCAAACAAGCCAAGCACAACAAAGCCAAGGTGGCTCACCGATGAGTACGCGACAAGTTTTTTTACATCCTTTTGAACCATGGCAACAAGGGCGCCATATATGATTCCAATAACGGCCAGCGTCGCCATCCATGGCGCAAAGGCTATTGCGGCATTCGGGAATATTGGCATTACCACCCTCAATAGACCGTATGTTCCCATCTTGAGCATGATTGCGGCAAGCACGACAGATCCTGCCGTTGGTGCCTCAGTGTGGGCAAATGGCAACCAAGTGTGAAGCGGGAAAAGCGGCACTTTAATACAGAAGGCCAATGCGAAAGCCAAGAACAGCCAAGTCTGCGGAACAAGAGGAATGGTGTATCCGAGCGAGGACAGCAATCTCCAATCGGTTGTGAACACACCGTTGTTGACCGCGTGACCCGCATCGATACCGAGCCAGATCAAACCCACCAACATGATCAGTGATCCAACAAGTGTATAAATGAAGAACTTGATTGTGGCTTGGATACGTCCTTCGCCACCCCAGATTCCGATCAGGAAATACATTGGGATCAAGCTGAGCTCGAAGAAGATGTAAAACAGGAACAAATCGAGTGCGGCGAAAACGCCCATTGATGCCGTCTGTAGTAGCAAGAGCATCGAAAAGAAGCCAGGGAGATGCTTTTCTACCGAATTCCAAGCCGACAAAACAACGATCGGACCCATAAATGTGGTGAGCATGAACAGCATCAGGCTGAGTCCGTCGAGTCCTACCAGATACTTAATGCCCAAGGTTGGCAACCAAGGCTCCGACTCGGTCAAAAATTGGGCTGTGCCGCTGTTGGCCACATCGAAACTAAGCATCAGAGGAATGGAGAGCAAAAATGTTACCGTAGTAGCAATCAGAGCTATCCATTTGACCAATTGGTCATTCTTCGTCATTAGAATGGCGGGAATTCCAAGAAGCGGTAAAAAGATGGTCCAGTTGAGAAGGATATCCATGAATGATTCCAAAATTTATACGATGACCAATATGGCAAGTACGATAACCACACCCAAGACCAGCATGAGGGCATAGTTTTGGATGAGACCGGTCTGCATGTAGCGCAATAGGAATCCGAAGAATCGCACGGTTCCAGCTACGCCATTCACGAAACCATCCACAACCTTGAGGTCAAACACGGCGAGAACCTTGTCGCTGAATCGGACAATGGGATCCGACACGTAACCTTCATAGATTTCGTCGAGACTGTACTTATCGGCCCATACTTGGTATAGACCGCCAAAACGAGTTTTAACTTTCTGATCGGATGTGTCGAGCGAAGCTTGTCCGTACATTTTCCAAGCTAAGAACACCCCTGACATTGCGACGATTATACTTGCAATCATCAGTCCCCATTCAACGGCATGCGAAAGGACGATAGGTGTCTGCGCGGTGACCGGCTCAAGCCATCCATGCAACCAGTTGATGTGCGACTTCTGGTGTGTAAAAGTCTCTACGATAAAATTTGGGATGCCCATGAAACCACCAACCACCGAAAGGATGCCAAGTACCCAAAGTGGTGTCGTCATATTCCATGGACTCTCATGCAAATACTTCTCAGATCCAGCGGCCTCGGCATGAACCTTTGGAAGCTTAAACTCACCATGGAAGGTTGAGAACGTAAGGCGGAACATGTAGAATGCCGTCATGAATGCAGTGAGAACAGCCATTCCCCAGAGTGCATAATAGATAGGTGCCCAAGCGGCGCCGGCGTTGAACGTGTAGGCCAAAATTTCATCCTTTGAGAAGAAACCAGCCAACGGTGGGATACCGGCGATGGCAATCGTAGCCATCATAAAAGTCTTGTAGGTCGATGGCAGGTACTGCTTCAATCCACCCATATTGCGCATGTCTTGCGGGTCGAAATGCACATGCTTGCCGTGGTGGTCGAGTTCATGCTCCACATGGTGCATGGCGTGGATCACTGAGCCGGAGCCAAGGAACAA
>CAZVRJ010000054.1:0-14995 GCA_964629885.1 uncultured Chitinophagales bacterium
TAGAGCATCTGCCTTACAAGCAGAGGGTCGGGGGTTCGAATCCCTCAGCATCCACGAAAGAAGATCAAAGCCTTGTAACACTATGTGTTGCAAGGCTTTTTTGTTTATAATCCCGTGACAACCTCACCCATGGCAGGTATTGTTACATATTTAAATCCTGCGTTTTTTAAAAAATCCCTCTGCTTCGTAAGCGCATCAGCGCTTCCATGCACAAGTTTGACCATGGTCTTTTCTGGGTCATTAGCAGATAGCCACTGAAGAACTCCTGCACCGTCGGCATGTGCCGACAAGAACCCAAAACTGGTTATCGTTGCTTTCACGTCTATCAGTTGCCCTTCCCACTCTACTGTCTTAGTGTCTGAGTCAATTTGAGCTTTAAGCTGTCCACCAGGAAGAGCCGGATCCGCATATCCGACCAAAAGTATGGAAGAGCGTGCATCAGTTAACAATGGCCTGAGCAGCCTAGCAGATAACGCTTCATCCATCATACCACTTGTTGTGATAACTATGCTTCCAGCTGGAATCTGATCTGGCATCGATCGGCTGTATCTGGGAAACATGGCCGATCCGTCCACATCGTCTTTAAACCATGATCCAGATTTGTCTGATGCATTCGTTTTGTATATATCAGATATGATTTGGGCCGATGGCGATGGGGCATAAATCCTCGCCGAAGTAGGGATGCGTCCGTTTTCGATACCCCTTCGAATGAGATACAGTACTTTTTGAGTGCGGTCGAGTGCAAATGCGGGAATCCACACAATACCGCCAGAACGTACCGACCGACCTATACTTTCCTGAAAACGAGCCGACTCCAACACCGTCTCGAATTGCGATACAGCTCCACCATAGGTGGTTTCAACCCAGACAGCATCTACTTTAGGTGCTGGCTTGGGACCAGTCTGCAACGGTGAACGATCATTACCAAGGTCACCGGAAAATAGTAGCCTCTTCGACTCACCATTCGCATTGGCCACTTCAATCAAAGCTGAGGCCGAACCGGGAATATGCCCAGCATCCAACATGGTAAGGCGAAATCCCGAACCCAGGTCTATTTCCTGATCATACCCTACTACTGTAATCGCGCGCAACACCTTGCCCAGTTCATCGCCCGCGCACTGCCTGCACGGTGCGAGATTTCTGCCGAGTTTGTCTTCTACCGCCGACCGTCTGCCAGACATTTTTCTCAGATTCCTATCAGCAATTCGACCTGCCCATTCGCAATGGGTCCAGTGTGCCGTTACCGCGCTTTCCTCACCCGGCCTTGCGTTGTTAGCACTCCAAGCCCAATCTCTCACCTCGTTGTCATATCGAAGCTGCATTTCGAGCATAACCTCCAAAAGCTGACGAGTACCCTCCGTCACATAAATCTTTCCTTCATAACCCGACTTGATCAATTGTGGCAACCGCCCCGCATGGTCAAGGTGTGCATGAGTAATCACAACAGCATCGACCCTTCGCGGATCAAATGGCAACCTGTCATTGCGTTGCTGTGCACGATCCTGTCGCAATTCAAGCGATTCGTTCTCGTCGCCATCAGGATAAAAAATACCTACATCGACCAATACTGATTTCCCTGAGGCTTGGATCATATGCATCGACCCAGACACTAGTCCTGCTCCCCCGTAGGATTTCACGGAAACATCGCCGGAAGCCGACTCAAGTACCTGCCTGTCTCCTTGATGCATGCAAGACAGTAGGATAAAGCTGAATAAAAGCAGAAATTGTCGAATGGTGAACATATTTCTCAAATTTAGTAATTCACTAAACCGTTGTTTCGACAGTGCATGTTGTTTTTTTGATAATACTCCCTGTCAAATATGAAAACAAATTCTTCTCTTTCAAGTACCTTTAAAGAATCTAATTTGGAATGATTGGGTCGCATCAGCGCCCACCAAACAGTAATTATTTCCCGAAATCGATTAAATTACCATCTGATTCGTCATGACGAGCTTCTCTTGCTGTAGTAACTAGCCAAGTGGCCGTCAGTTGGCGCTTCAATTCTATCCTAACCGCCTACATCACATGACAGACGCCGACATTGTTAAGCAGTACTTAAGGAGAGGCTTCGGTTCGGGTCTTACACTTTTCAAAGCAAATCTTAAGAATGCGCGCTTTGTTAGTGTTAACCTCAGTGGTGCCGATTTGACACAAGCGAACTTAGCTGGCACTAATTTCTCGGAGTCGAACCTCAAAGGCGCAAATTTTACCGATGCAAACTTGGAGGGCACCATTTTCAATAGCACCAATTTGTGGGGTGCTATCATGAATGGTGTTGATCTGTCGAAAGCCAATCTGATAGGTGCAATTTTAATAGGGGCTTTCATGGAAAAAGCCAAACTTAACAGTTTAGATCTCACGGAAACAAACCTAACTGGCGCTCATATGGCCGGTGCAAACCTTCAGCGTGCCGACTTGAGTGAGGTTCATCTAAAGTACACCGACTTGACTGGGGCAAATTTTACAGGTGCCGATCTAACAAGGGCCAACATTAGCCAAAGCAGTCAAGTGAACCTTAACAAGGCCATCTTCCGTAAAGCGATAATGACAGAAATCACTTTAAATGGTGCAGACTTGTGCGAAACCGTTTTCACAGGTGCAAGTTTGGAGGGTGCCATTTTAATTAACGCCAAACTCGGAAAGACCAATTTCAACGATGCCGTTATGACTGGTGCGAATTTAATTGCCTGCAATTTGAACGGCGCCGAGTTTGTGTCGACTAACCTGATTGTGGCAAATTTTGAGAATGCATTCACCGACGAGCATCCGGTGAATATGAGCAGCGCAAATTTACTTGGTGCCATCATCAGTAATGCCAGACTCGATAATGCCATAATGCAAAACACGGTTTTCGACCGAGCGATCATGGTAAACGCCAGTTTCCGAAATGCGAATTTCCAAGGGGCTTCGTTCGAAGGAGCAAACCTTGAAAATGCGGATCTGACTGGTGCCGATCTAACAGACGCCAGTTTCCGAAACGCGAATCTGAAAAATGCCATTCTCGATGGTGCAAATCTTCAAGGCGCAACGCTCACAAATGCCACGTTCGACAATGTCTCAATGAAAAACACGCATAACGCCAGTACCTAATATGTGATTGATCTCGTTCAAGACGGACCTTATTCACACTTCATGTATTGACTCCAGATTAAGTTCATGTCAGACTTTAAACAGCTCGAACAGACTTGGCGTTGGTTCGGTCCAAACGACCCAGTCCAACTCTCCCATGTAAGGCAAGCCGGCGCAACCGGGATCGTGACCTCATTACACCATGTGCCCTATGGTGAAACGTGGACACCAGAGGAGATCGGCATACGCAAAGATGTCATTGAAGCTGCAGGATTGCAGTGGTCGGTGGTAGAAAGCGTTCAAGTGCACAACGATATAAAGTTGCGACGAGGCAATGTGCAACGATATATCGACAATTACTGCCAAACACTACACAATTTGGGCCGTGCTGGCATTCGTACGGTCTGCTACAACTTCATGCCAGTACTGGATTGGAGCCGGACCAATCTCGACTATCCCCAGAAAGACGGATCTACGGCTCTGCGTTTCGACATGACCGAATATGTAGCTTTCGATATGGGCATTCTAAAAAGGGATTCTGCAATCTATCCTGAATCATTGAGGCTACAGGCAGAAAAATGGTTAGGTCGTGCCTCTGAGCTGGACCTCGAAAAGCTTGAACGAACCATGCTTGCTGGATTGCCTGGAACGGACGAAGGGTACACCTTAGAAGAATTTCGGTCGCTGATTAGCGCCTACGACGAACTTTCGGCCGACGATTTGAGAGATAATCTGGTACATTTTGTGCGGTCTGTAGGCGATGTGGCAGATGAGCATGCAATATCGTTGACCATCCACCCTGACGATCCCCCATTCTCCATTTTCGGGCTGCCTCGTATCATGAGCACCGCCTCAGATGTTCGCTACCTGCTTGAAAAAGCAACATCACAATCAAACACGATATGCTTCTGCACAGGATCGTTCGGGGCTAGACCCGACAACGACACCCCAGCTATGGCAGCAGAATTTGCAAATCGGATTGGCTTTGTCCACCTTCGAAATACGATTCACGAATCAGACGGCAGCTTCACGGAATCGGACCATCTGGATGGCGACACCGACATGTACGCCGTGATGGTCGAACTACTGAAAGAGCAGCAACAAAGAGACAGACCCATCCCATTTCGTCCAGATCATGGACATGTGATGCTCAATGACTTGGGTAAAAAGACGAACCCCGGATACAGCGCCATCGGCAGACTCCGTGGCTTGGCAGAATTGAGAGGACTTGAACTTGGTATCATCAGGTCTGGTATTCTACACAAGTAGCGGGATATTGGCTATTGAAGTAGAAGGATTGTGTAAGTACTTTGTAATAACCGCTGTCAAACGATTTAAGAATCGCAAAACTGCAATGCATTGATCCATTTCGGGAATATTTTCCGTTTGGGTAGTATAGATACTTAACAGGCCTCTCTGAGCCTGTTTAAGATGATTTGATTCACTTTTGAAACTCTACTTCAACGAGCATATGAAACGATATTCGATACTACTTACTGTTGTTTTACTTCTTCTGCCCATTTCCGATTTGTTTGGCCAGATTACGATAAACCGCCAGACATATGAGTCGGCAAGGGGGCAGACGCAAGTATCTACTTCCTTCTATCTGGAAGAAAACCTCCCTGTCGAGTTGCTAAAGAACATCATCGCACAATCAGGTGCGAATAAAACCTTCAATTTCAGCGGAATTGCATTCCCCTCAACACCTGATATGGTGACAGAATCGCGGACAAATAACGTCGGCGAATCGCATCCCTTTCAAGATCAAGAAATCTTTGCTGAGGGGAACTACGCAACCCGTATAAGATTTGCTGGCGTCCCTGATACCACATTGTGGACGTTCATGAAACTTGAGAACACGAAAGTTACCACTTTGGGGACTGGAACCATCATTGAGTCAACTGGAGAAAAAGAAGTATTCGATATTCTAGGTGAGTTTGGTGAGTTTTTTGACCCACTTCCTCACACTTATGGGACTGAGTGGGTAGAAGAGACAGAAATAACGATCGAGGGCTTCAGTATAATCACGAAATTATACACCTACATCGATGGCTGGGGTACGTTGACTGTTCCTGGTGGACGCTCGGCAAGTGCCCTGCGTTTGAGATCTGAGTCTCAGACGGTGATCAACATACCAGGATTCCCGTCGCCCGAAGAGCCCCCAATGATTACAGGCTACATCTACATCACCAATGGTGGCATATCGGCATCTATCGATGTCGAATTGGACCTAGAGTCTGATGAGTACGTCCCGACCGCAGTCTATTACAGCGTGGACGGCGGTGAGTTTACCACGTCGATCGGCCGCGATAAGGTCGACCTCCCAGACGGATTCACGCTGTCACAGAACTATCCGAATCCATTCAATCCAACTACGACCATCGATTTCAGCCTACCGTTCACTGCCGATGCCATCATCAAGGTGTACGACATGACTGGCCGAGTGGTTTCCACCATCAACATGCCAGGTACAACGGCAGGCACACATTCGGTGCAGTTCGATGCATCCCGACTCAGCTCCGGTGTTTACCTATACCGACTAGAAGCCGGCGGATTCACCACAGCCAAGATGCTCACCCTTGTGAAGTAGATACTCGATCTAATTAGTCTTTTAAAAGCCGCGGTTCCTTTGTTGGAATCGCGGCTTTTTTATGGTTTCATCGCATGATAGTGCGATAGGCCTAACATTTTTTTACAAATATCGTAGAAGTGGTACAGGTCAGGCTGGAGGCTTGGCCGTCAGACAATCATATCATCTACAGATTTACCACTATGAAACGCGCTCTTCTCGCCGTAATTACGGTGCTCGCAATTGCTATGCCTGCCTTTTCACAAGTCGTGATAACAAAGCAGGACTATGACATATTCAAAAATAAAAAAGTAACCAGTTCAACATACACATCACTTTCTACCGAGGGTTTGCAGATAATTGCCGACCGCTCCGGTAGCAACCAATTCTATGACTTCTCCGTTTTAGAGTTCCCCGTCGAGCCAGATTTTGTCGACTACGACGAGTACGTGATTCCTACCAACGGCCATGCCTTTTGGCATGTCGAAGCATTCAGAAGTGCCGACATGGTAATACGCCAGAAATCGGACGACGAATTGAAGATGGGATTTGAATTCGTAGAAATTCGGGATGATGGCGTTTATATGCTTGGATTCGGTGAGTATGACCTCCAAGTTGGTCTAGCCGGCGAGTACGTAGTATTCGAGGCACCGGTACTCATTGAACGTGTACCTCGATACATGGGAATGGGTTGGCTTACCGAGCTGCCATTCGAATTCGATTTCGAGGCCGAAGAAATCCGGAAGATTCAGGAGGAAGGGGAACCAATGCCCACGATCAGGCTTTCAAACTTCGTCGATGGCTGGGGCAAGATCAAGTTCCCGAACGGCCAGACCTACGATGCACTGCGTATTCACGTAACCAGCACGTTTACCTTCATGGGCTTCACTGTTCGTAAGGAATACATCCGATTCGAAACAAAAGTGGGGCATACAGCTGAAATTGACCTTGATCATGAAGGTAATGCCGAGGCAGCCAGTTACACTATGGTCAATATGGATGTAATCACATCCAACCCCAACGATCGCTCTGATCTGCCTGAGGGCTTTGCACTCGATCAGAACTATCCGAATCCGTTCAATCCAAGCACCACCATCAGCTACAGCATCCCATTCAATGCAGATGTTACGCTGTCGGTTATCGACCTGACCGGACGTGTAGTATCGCAAATGCAAATGCCTCGCCAGTCGGCCGGTGCCCACAAAGTAGTGCTCGATGCATCACACTTGAGCTCAGGCGTGTATTTGTACCGCATTCAGGCAGGCGGGTACGCCGCTAGCCGCAAATTTACGCTAGTCAAATAATTCAACTCCGTTTTCACAGCTCACAGGATATATATGAAAAAGCTCACCATTCTAACCTTTTTGATGTCCACGTTATTGGTTGGCATCACCGAAGCCCAGATAACCATCACCAAAGAGTACTACACCTCGCTCTTCGGTAAGACGGTTAACTACACCACGTATCAACTCCCAGTTCAGTCGTTCGAGCTGGAAAGTATCGTCAAAACTACTTTAAGTGGTGGTGTTGCAAACTTCCATGCACTTGAGGCTACTGCAACTCCGAGCAAAAATTGGAGTGTAAGATATCACCGTGGGTCTGATTCAAATCCATTTGACGACCAACATGTCTTCGCCAATTCAGATATGTTCACTGTAACATTTGGCGCAATGTACGGCGATACGCTCAAATACACATTCTATACGTTTTCAGGCGACTCGCTCAACATAATTGGATATGCCGAAACGGCTGAGTATGGGTACTACTTGAACATGAACCAATTCGATGAACCCGTACTGACCCAGAAGCTGCCCTTGAGCCACGAAGATTCTTGGATCGTTTCAAAACCATGGGAAATACCAAATTGGGCAGGTAAAACCCGTGCAAATGATGTTGTTGATGAATTGCCTCCCTTCCGTTATGAGAAAAACGTCGACTCGTGGGGAAGCATGAGGTTGGCTATGGGGATTACCGTAGACATGATCAGAGTAAGCACCGTCAAGATCTACGACATCTTGTACAATCCGATTATGGGCTACGCGTATAAATACCTGAGCCTTGATGGTCACTATGTTAACATCGAAACCACAAATGCCGGTGTAATTACTAAAGCCGTTGTGGGTATGGCCAAGATTGTGGGTGACGTCAACACATCCAACCCGAACGACCGTTCAGATCTGCCAGAAGGCTTTGCACTCGAGCAGAACTATCCGAATCCGTTCAATCCAAGCACTACCATCAGCTACAGCATCCCATTCAATGCAGATGTTACGCTGTCGGTTATCGACCTGACCGGACGTGTAGTATCGCAAATGCAGATGCCTCGCCAGTCGGCCGGCGCGCATAAAGTCGCACTCGATGCATCACACTTGAGCTCAGGCGTTTATTTGTACCGAATTCAGGCAGGCGGGTACGCCGCTAGCCGCAAATTTACGTTGATTAAATAATGTACTGAAGCTCGAGACAGCAGAATGTAATCTGCGATATCCGAGTCAAACATCGTCAGTCTGGTAGTCATTTCTTCGAAATTTACTACCTTCAAAAGGCAACGGGCACGATCTTTCGATCCGATCCGTTGCCTTTTTATATTCTACTCTAATCAGCTCACCTTGCTTCTAACACCGGAGTTACTTCACCGTATCGCACCCCTCGAGCTTAAGGCTCGCCAAATTGTGGAGGGGTTCATCACGGGTTTGCATAAAAGTCCGTATTACGGCTTCAGCGTCGAATTTGCCGAGCACCGTCCATACAACCCTGGCGACGAGCTAAAGCACATCGATTGGAAGGTGTATGCTAAATCGGATCGCCATTATGTGAAGCAGTATGAAGAGGAGACCAACCTCCGTTGCACCGTGCTCTTAGATGTGAGCTCGTCGATGCACTTCAAGTATTTCGGCTCTTGGACCAAACTGCAATATGCCACGCACTTCGGGGCGGCCTTGCTATATCTGATGCATCGTCAGAGAGACGCCTGCGGCTTAGTAACGTTCGACGACCAAATTAGGGGATTCTGGCCCGCGAAAGCATCCTATAGACACCTTCAGCACTTGTTTACACAGATTGACCCCTACACTACTGCTGCCGAGCAGGACATTGAATTGCGCAAGACAGCATCTGCTAAGGTCATTCACGAAGTTGCTGAGCGCCTGCCGAGGAGAAGCCTCATCATCATTTTGAGCGACTTATTCGAAAATGTGGAGGCACACGATACACTTCTCCAATCACTCAAACATCTGCGCCACCGCCATCATGAAGTTGTGCTGTTTCACATGCTGGAAAAACGCAGTGAGCGGGACCTGGACTTCCCCGACAAGAAGTATTTGTTCCAAGACATGGAAACGGGCGCCATTCTAGATGTTTTACCCGTGCAAGTACGTGATGATTATAAAAAGCAGATGTCTGAATACACCCACAAGTTCAAGGTGGCGTGCAGTAATTCCAGGATCGATTACGAAGAAATCGACACAGAGGGCGCCTTCGATCTGGCATTGCTCGCCTATCTGAACAAGCGACGACGACTGGGCTGATCGTCGTTTCAAGCGACTGTCAATTCAACTGAAGTTACTCTTCAAGCCTTGGCTTATTCCCCTTATCGGTTTTGCGATCTTTTTTGACCGACTGCTCCAGCATATACTCCATTTGAGCATTTACACTGCGAAACTCCGCATCAGCCAGCCGGGCAATATGATCCCAAAGATCCGGCTTGATGCGGAGTAACACCGATTTTCTATTTTGCTTTTCGCGGGCCATGATCGAATCGATCTTAATGGTGGAGGGTGCCGGTGTTGATTACCGGTTGAGCCTCCGTTTCACCGCAAAGGACGATCAGCAAATTCGAGACCATAGCCGCCTTTCGCTCTTCATCGAAGGTTACAATATCGAGGTGCGACAACTCGGTGAGGGCCATTTCGACCATACTGACAGCCCCTTGGACGATCTTACGGCGTGCGGCAATGATAGCCTCAGCCTGTTGTCGACGCAACATTGCGGATGCAATTTCAGGTGCGTATGCCAAGTGCGAAAGCCTAGCTTCCTCGATAAGTACTCCTGCTTTTTTCAGGCGATCTTGTATCTCGACCATCAGCGCCTCACTCACCTGATCGCTTCCGCCCCGTAGCGTAACTTCATCTTCTTCACCCTGATCGTACGGATATGCCGACGCCAAATGGCGAACTGCAGCCTCGCTCTGAATTTTCACAAAGTTGGCGTAGTCGTCAACATCGAAAACAGCCTGAGCAGTGTTAATAACCTTCCAGACAACGATAATTCCAATTTCGACCGGATTACCCCTCTGGTCGTTCACCTTCAGCACTTCACTATTGAAGTTTCTCAAACGCAGCGATATCAGCGTCTTGCTGTAAAACGGATTCGCCCAAAAGAATCCGTCGGTCACAACAGTGCCGACATACTTTCCGAACAGTACCAGAACTTTGGCATTATTCGGTTGAACGGTAAAAAGCCCGGTGCTTAGAATCAAGAACGAGACAAGCGAAACAGCACCAATGACGAACGACTCCGCAAACATTGCATAAATGCCGCCAACCAACAATGCTAGAACTACCAACAACATGATCCATCCCGAAATGGGCACCACGGTTTTCTCAGCAGTCATATTATACTCCTTTGTTGATTTGATTAATTCAATTTAACTATCAAAGTGATATCACTTTGTTATCAAGTATTCGAAATTGAGAAGAAATAGTTTCATTCTTCCATAATTTCCCCAAAAGCACATTTCCGTATCTTAGTCGTGCCTCCCATCTTTCTCTTTTCCTTCTTCCTTCTTCTTTCTTCTTTCTTCTTTCATCACCCTATGAACCTATATACTTCCCTCGATCAAATCCCTTTTCGTGTCGACGACCTGCCAAGGATGCAAACGCCCAAAAGAGTGCTCATGGTCGACCCAGAGTACTTTGCTGTCGATTATGTGATCAATCCACATATGGAAGGACATATTGGCAGTGTTGACAAAGCGGAAGCACGCAAGCAGTGGGAAGCATTGCGAGACACACTTATTGGTGTCGGAGTGGAAGTTCATGTAATCGACGGGCAACCGGGACTACCAGACATGGTGTTCTGCGCAAACCAAAGCCTTCCCTGCCTTCGGGGCGATGGCACCAAAGAGGTGGTGATGAGCATCATGCACGCCAACCAAAGAAAAGCCGAAGTTCCTTTTGTAGAGAACTTTTACCGCTCTATGGACTACGCCATCCATCACCTAAATTCGGATAAGATTACCGACTTTGAGGGTATGGGCGATGCAATTTGGCACACAGGACGCCGGCTTATCTGGGGCGGATATGGATACCGCAGTAGCTTGCAGGCCTACGAAACCGTAAGTAGCCTGCTGAATGTTCCTGTAATTGCACTCGAGTTGGTCAACCCCGCCTTTTACCACCTCGATACCTGCCTTTGCATCCTGAATGAGAAAAGCGCGCTTTATTATCCCTCGGCATTCACGGCCGAAGGCGTACGGATGCTAAAGTCATTCTTCCCCAATCTGATTGAAGTTGGCGAATCAGAGGCAATTCACGGCTTTGCATGCAATGCATTTTGCCCAGATGGGAAAAATGTGCTCATCCACAAAGGACTTGACCAAACAAACGCGACTTTGGAGTCTTTAGGTTTTCAAGTGCATGAACTCGACACGACCGAATTCTTGAAAAGCGGTGGGTCTGTTTTCTGTATGAAAATGATGCTGTGGTAATTCTCCGATCATGAGCCAGCAAAAACCACAAGCTTTGGCAAACCCGCCACAATCGACTTTCTTTGTGGCTCAAGCCACTCCGGAAGACGTACACCCGATCCCAACGTTTCGTAGGACTCGTCTGTCATAAAACCGGGCACATCTGTAGCCACTTCAAACAGGATGCCTCCCGCCTCGCGGAAGTAGATCGAATGGAAATACTGACGATCTTTTACGTCGGTGCGATACCCGGTCACATCTGCCAGTTTTGTTAAGAACGAAGCCTGTGTTTCGTCATTGGGTGTGCGGAACGCAACATGATGTACTGTGCCTGAACCTGGACGACCACGCTGGTCGGATCCCATGATGTCGACATAGGTGCCATGACCGCCATTCCCAGCCTCTAGCCTGATAATTCCACCATCTGTGTCCACATAGCGATGCTCCATGAGCTGCTCGAGGATTTCACGTGTGGAACTAGGGTTTCGTGAATCCAATAAGACTGAACTGAAACCTTGGATCGTATAATCAGACGTAATGCCGTTTCCCTCCCAGCCAATGCGCTTGTCGTCGCTGTTTGCGACAAGCTCAACTCCAAGCCCGTCGTGATCATGAAATCTGAGCACATCGTCGCCAAAGCGAGTAAATACAGGATCTGTTTTGTATCCTAATTTATTCAGGCGATCCTCCCACCAGCTCAAGCTATACTTGGGCACCGAATACGACGTATAGGTAAGTTGACCACTTCCAAGCGTTCCTTGCTGCATGTCGGCGAACGGGAAGAACGTAATCACACTGCCAGGTTCACCCTTACCTGTGCCCATATAGAAGTGATAGACGTCGGGTGCATCGTAGTTTACGGTAACTTTTACGAGACGGAGTCCGAGATCTTCGGTGTAGGTCCTTAGGTTACGGTCGGCATCTGTGACCATTGCCGTGACGTGGTGTAACCCGGTAATCAGTTGATTTTTCATGACATTTCTCCAATAAAAAAAAGCTGCCGGAGCCCTTGTAGACCCGCGGCAGCTATATAATAATAAACCGCGGGGGATTAGTCGGCTTTTACAAGCTGCACGTTCAGGATGATCTCTACGTTGTCGCTCACAACGTTCACACCCTCAACCATAGCACCCCAGCTGAGGCCAAATGTCTTACGATTGATGGTAGCAATAGCCTGCACGCCTGTGCGAAGCTCGCCACCCATACCTACCAAAATGCCGGCGTGTACGCCACGGAATTCCACCAACTGCGTTACGTCGCGGATTGTCAAATCGCCGGTAATTGCATACTTGTCACCGCTCTTGGTGATAGAAATGCTTTTAAAAGTCATTGTCGGGAATTTCTCGGCGTTGAAAAAGTCGTCCGACTTGAGGTGACCGTCACGCTGACCGTTATTGGTATTTACGCTGTTGACGTCAACTTCAGCTGTGATGCTTCCGCCTTCGAGTGAGTCGTCTACGGTCTCTAGTGATCCGCCAAATGTTTGAAAGTCGCCAGTTACATCAAAAAAGCCCATGTGCTTTACTTTGAATTGCACGTTGGTGTGGGCAGTGTCTACGTTCCAGAGGGTTGTGGCTAGGGTTGATGTGCTCATAGTTGGAATGGTTTATGATTGATTTGTATAGATTATTTACTTGTTGTGAACAACTAATGTTAAGAACAATATTTGTGATTGTCAAGTTCCATGCTTACCTTTTCAAACAATAAAAATTAGTTGGACATGTTCATGGGATTCGAAGAAGACATCAAGCAGACCAAAAAGATCAACGATTACCAAAAGGGAATCGCGAATTTGGTGCTTACATATAACCACGTGATTTCGCAGCTTGAGTCGTTTATCGACGAGTACGACCTCACACTTCCTCAGTACAATATCCTGAGAATATTGCGTGGCCAGTATCCTGAACCCTCTACTAACAACCTGATTAAAGAGCGGATCATTCACCGAAACAGTGATGTCACCCGTATTATCGACCGATTGATCAGCAAAGGCTTGGTCGACCGCTCAGGATGTTGCGACGACAGACGGAAGGTCGACATCCTCATAAGCAAGGAGGGTCTTCGCATCCTAAACGAGATCGACAATCGTATCGATGTGATCGAGAACTTATTGAGTGGCCTCGACAACGGTGAAATCAATACGTTCAACAAACTCTTAGATAAAATTCGGACTGTATAGCCGAATCAAAGTATCAGCATCGCATCGCCGAATGAGAAAAATCGGTACCGTTTGTCGATGGCGTGTTTATAGATGCGCATTGTTTCCCGATATCCCGCAAATGCAGATACCAGCATAAGCAACGTGCTGCAGGGAAGGTGAAAGTTCGTGATCAAAGCGTCGACGCCCTTGAAATGATATCCAGGCGTTATAAAAATGTCGGTACTGCCAGCACTACGTTGATAGTTTCCGTCGACAATCGCTGATTCCAAAACCCTGACACTGGTCGTCCCAACTGCTACTCTGCAAGAAGCTCTGTTAAGCATATCAGCCGTTTTGTCCGATATTGAATAATACTCGTGGTGCATCTTGTGGTCGGCAATGTTGTCCGACTTTACGGGGGCGAAGGTGCCCAACCCAACATGAAGGGTAACCTCTGCCACAGGATGACCTGCGTTCCTAATGGACCCAAGTAGCTCCTCGGTAAAATGCAGCCCGGCGGTAGGCGCGGCCTTGCTGCCCTCATCGCGCGCGTAGACCGTCTGGTATGATGGTGCCAACTCCTCGCCGGCATCGATGTAGGGCGGAAACGGCGTATACCGGTGCCGCTCAATGGCCGGATCGTCAAGCGCTACGTTAAACCGTAGGGTCCTTAGTCCATCGTCGTGAATATGTTGCACGTAGGCGACCACACCCTCACCCAAATCAATCTCTTTCCCCAGCTTGAATTTTCGGCCTGGACGCACCATGGCCTCAACTACTTTGTCGTTTACCCGTTGTACCTCGAAGATCTCCGTGTTTCCAAATAGCAGACGAGCCTTTTCCACCTTGCTGTTATTCAATACTAGCGTCGAATTCGCAGGTAAGTAGTCTAGTAGTTCGTAGAACCTTGCATCGGTAATCGCACCCGTCGAACGATGGTAAACCAATAACCTGGAATGGTCGCGGGGAGTAGCCGGTGTTTGGGCGATTAGTTCTTCAGGCAGGTCGAACTGGTAATCGGATAACTTGGACGGTTGGAGCATGCTCACAGATTCCTTCTATTGGTAATCCCTAGTTTGGAGGCGTATATTCGGACATTTCAACCAAAATACCGAACCCAATGCCCATTCTGCACTCCGTTTTTTTCTACTTCAAACCCGAGATCACGCCCGATATCATCGAAGCTCAGCGTGCTGCCATCCTTGCCGACTTATCAAAAATTGAGGCTGTGAACCAGATTTGGGCCGGTGGACCCGAGGGCATCGAGCGCGATGTGGTCGACAATTCGTACGGCATGAGTCTGCACATGATCTTCGACGACCGTGAAGCACTGCAACAGTACCAAACCGATCCGATCCACCAAGAGTTTCTGGCCAACCATAAATCGAACTGGACTGGCATCAAGGTGTACGACACCCGGATTTGAGACGTAGATGATGTAAAAGAAAAAAGGCCTACACCAGATTGGTGCAGGCCTTTAAGTACGCCCGAGAGGAGTCGAACCTCTAACCGTCAGATTCGTAGTCTGATA
>CAZVRJ010000055.1:0-14524 GCA_964629885.1 uncultured Chitinophagales bacterium
ATCAGGGGCATCAGGGGCATCAGGGGCATCAGGGGCATCAGGGGCATCAGGGGCAACGTATGACTTTTTAGGAGTTCATTCCGAAATAGTTATAACTTTTTTGGGAATTGAAACCGCAGCTTCAGAACTTATAAGCAAACAATCGTCCTATCAAATGATCATAAAGATCATATAGATCTGCGGTCATTGCCTTGCTCTTGCTCTTGCTCTTGTTCTTGTTCTTGTTCTTGCTCTTGCATTTGCTCTTGCTCTTGAACTACGACCACCTCTTCACTACATTCCCATTCCATCGGTAACTTAAGCTCTAATCACATGCTTCGTTCTGTCGTCATGCTTGTCGCCCTGCTGATCGCGGGCACCCAAACTTTCGCCCAAGGCACCCGCATCCTGCGCCAGCCCACAGGCTCGCAGTCGCACATCGTGTTCGTGCACTCGAACGACCTCTGGGTCGTGGCGCGCGACGGCGGCGATGCCCGCCGCCTCACCACGGCTATCGGTGCCGAAGTGAACCCACGTTTATCGCCCGACGGCAAGACCGTTGCTTTCACTGGTCAGTACGACGGCAACATGGACGTGTTCATCGTCCCTATCGAGGGTGGACAACCCCAGCGACTCACCTGGCACCCGGGTCCGGATATGGTGACCGGTTGGACCCCCGACGGCAAAAATGTGATCTTCACATCCACCCGTGAAGGACACCCGACAGCAACCATCAAATTCTTCCAAGTTCCAACCACCGGTGGCACCCCTACGGCCCTCGTAGTACCGCAGGCATCGATGGGCGACATGTCGCCCGATGGAAACTGGATGGCCTACCAGCCGAACACGTTCTGGGATCCCGAGTGGAGGAATTACCGCGGTGGACAAGCACAACCCATTTTCGTGCTCAACTTGCGCAATTATGACCTCAAGCGCACCCGCCAAGCCGACAACGAGCGTCATGTGAATCCAATTTGGTTCGGCAACAAGGTCTATCACCTAAGTGAGCGCGATTTCGCGAACAACATTTGGTCGTTCGATCCACAGTCCGGCACCGAAGAGCAAGTCACCTTCCACAAAGATTTCGATGTCAAGAACCTCGCCAAGGCAGGCGATCGCATTGTCTACGAGCAAGGTGGCTATCTGCACCTGCTCGATCCGGCCACTAAGCAGTCAAAACAGCTCACCATCCATGTGCGTGGCGACCTGAACTGGGCCCGCGATCGCTGGATCGATGCCTCCGCAGCTCAGTTGCTCAACGCCAAGCTCTCGCCCACGGGCAAACGAGCCATCTTTGAATTCCGCGGCGAAATCTTCACCGTGCCGAAGGAAAACGGCGACTGGCGCAACCTCACCCAAAGCTCGGGTGCCGCCGACCGCTACCCGATCTGGTCGCCCGACGGCGCATCCATCGCATGGTTCTCCGATGCCGATGGTGAGTATAATCTGATGATCGCCGACCAAAGCGGACTCACAGCCCCGCGCAAGATCACACTGCCACACAAGAAGCACTATTTCCGTCCCGATTGGTCGCCCGACGGCAAATTCATCGCCTACACCGACACCGATTACCGCCTCTGGATCGTGGAGCTTGCAACCGGTGCCACTACCAGAGTCGATGCCGACGGCGTGGCACACCCAAACCGCACCATGAACCCGGTATGGTCGCCTGACAGCAAATGGATTGCCTATTCCAAGTTGCTCACCTCCGAATTCAAAGCCTTGTTTGTGTACTCACTCGACCAAAAGAAATTCTTCCAAGTCACCGATGGCATGGCGGATGTGATCAGCCCCCAATGGGACGAAAGCGGCAAATACCTCTACTTCCTGGCCAGCACGGATTTCGGGCGCAGCAGCGGATGGCTCGACATGAGCTCATACGACAGCCCCGTATCGCGTGGCGTCTATATGGCCGTATTGTCGAAGTCGACCCCATCCCCCCTCCTGCCAACCAGCGACGAAGAGCCAGTTAAGTCCGAAGAGAAAAAGGACGCTGCAGCCAAGTCGGATGTCGTGGTAAAAATTGATTTCGATGGTCTGCATAATCGTATACTGGCAATCGACATGCCCGTCCGCGATTACTCAGCCATTGAGCCGGGTCCCGACGGACAGTTCTTCGTGCTCGAAAACGTCCCTGGTGTGCAAGGCTCTGTCGTTCACCGATATAGCCTCAAAGATCGCAAGGCAACCGAATACATGCGCGGATTGGCGTATATGACGGTGTCGCATGACCGCAAGAATGTGCTCTACCGAGCCGGGACCACTTGGGGTATTGTGGGTTCAGGTGGAACGCCAAAAGTGAACGACGGACGCATAGAGACGGGCTCCATCCGCATGAAACTGAACCCCCGCGAGGAATGGGAGCAGATCTTCAAGGAGGGATGGCGCAACATGCGCGATTTCCTCTATGTCGACAACCAGCACGGCGCACCGTGGGATGATGTGTACAAGTGGTACCATCCATGGCTCGAGCATGTGCATCACCGCAGCGACCTCACCTACCTGCTCGACATCGTGAGCGGCGAGATCGCCGTTGGACACTCCTATGTCAGTGGCGGTGATCTTCCAAGTGTTGATAACATCCCAGGTGGATTGCTCGGCGCCGATTACGAAATCTCGAACAACCGCTTCCGAATCAAGCGCATTCTTACTGGCGAGAACTGGAACCCAGATCTCCGTGCACCACTCGCTGCACCGGGAATTGACATTAATGTCGGAGATTACATCCTTGAGGTAAACGGTAAGCCACTCACCGCCGATATGAACATGTACAGCCTGTTTGAGGCGACCGCCAACCGCCAGACCGTGCTACGCGTGAATAGTCGTCCATCGACAGAAGGCTCTCGTTTGGTCACCGTGGTACCGGTTGCCAATGAGGCCGGCTTGCGTCAGCGTGCCTGGGTAGAAGGAAATGTCCGTAAAGTGGATGAGCTTTCTGGCGGCAAATTGGCTTACGTATGGGTGCCAAATACTGGACAAGGTGGATACACCTTCTTCAATCGCTATTATTTCAGCCAGCAAGACAAAAAGGGCGCCGTCATCGACGAGCGTAACAATGGAGGCGGATCAGCCGCCGATTACATCATCGATGTATTGGCACGACCACTCGTAGGCTACTTCAACAACCGCACAGAGTCGCGTCGCCCTTCAACCTCACCGATTGCCGGCATATGGGGACCTAAAGTGATGATCATCAACGAAATGGCCGGTTCAGGCGGCGACCTCATGCCGTATATGTTCCGTGAGCGGAAAATTGGTCCACTCATCGGCACCACGACCTGGGGTGGACTCGTCGGCACGTGGGATACTCCCCGCTACCTCGATGGTGGCTCCATGGTGGCTCCGCGTGGCGGCTTCATCGACATCAACGGCAACTGGGCCGTCGAAGCCGAGGGAGTTGCCCCCGACATCGAGGTGTTCCAACATCCGGCCGAGGTGATCAAAGGACGAGATCCGCAGCTCGAGGCATCCGTCAAAGAAGCCCTGCGCCTGCTCGAAACACAGGAAGTCAAACTCAAGCCCGAGCCCGCACCGCCAGTGAGGTATCGTAGACCGGGGCAGTGATTACTGCACCGGTATCTTTACCTTCGTACCTCTCGGTATCACCGTATCCAAGCCCACTTGATTGATGATGGCAAAGTCGTTTGCCTTCATGTTCATTGGGATTGGGTTAGGCAGTAAGTCGGCGAAACGAGTATCGCGGTCAACTGTTCGTACCTGCAGGCGTACCGGCTTGATGGCTAGGATGCGGCTGTCGTTAAGCTGACGAAATCCCTTTGCTACGTTGTCGAACAGTGGCTGGTAAGAACCAAACGCTGTGTCGGATGTGTATCCCACAAATCGATATGTATTGCCACTGTAGGTCAAACCAAAGATGCTGAATCGGTATTTTTTTCCATCCTGAGTCGCGGCTTCGGTCACCATCTGATAGCCACTTAATCCATTGATACTCAATGGGCCAGCACTCACTTGGGTCATGCCTTCGCTTCTGCCAAATTCCTCAACGGCTCCCTGTGGCGTCTTACCAGATGCTAACTGCATCACCATGATGGCCTTCTGATCTTTTTCGACGATGTAAACTTGCGAGGCCTCATTCACTGTGAACCAGCCAGCGGGGATTGGGAACATGAACTTGAGGTCAGGATGGTAGAAATTGCCGTTTTCGACAAATCCTTCACGTGGATTCTCACCAACGATCATGTTGTTGACCAAGTTGAGGTATTCACCCTCATTTACTTTCTCTAGTGTCAAGCCTTTGCTCTCCCACTCGGCAGCCATCCGCTTGATGGCTTGTTCACGATCGCCTGGATCGGGGTGTGACGAAAGGTGTGACGGAAGACCAGCGCCTGCTGCTTCAGACATCCTCTTGAGCGATACGAAAAACTCGGATCCCTCCGATGCTTTGTAGCCCGACAGTGCTGAGTACTCTACACCGAGACGGTCGGATTCGCGCTCGTGGTCACGACTGTAACGCAAGAAAAGCAGCTGTGCAGCTTGTCCACCGATGCCCAATAGATTTCCAGCCGGTATGCCTAGTAGCTGCTGGCCGAGCACTGCGCCACCAAGGAGTGCTATCTGACCCGCCTGCTGCTCGAATGCTCGCTGTGAGGCGTGGCGTGCAGCTACGTGCCCGATTTCGTGCCCAATTACGACGGCAAGCTGTGCTTCATTGTTGAGGTGTGTCAATAGTCCCCGAGTTACATACACGTAACCACCAGGCAATGCGAATGCATTCACGACCGGACTGTTCAAAACCCTGAACGTGAATTGTGTGTTTTTAAATTCGGCACTCACGTCGTCGCGACGCATATGGCTCTCAGCCAAAACTTGCGCAGAAACCTTGTTAACATAGTCTGTTACCTTGGGATCATCATAAATACCATATTGGGCAACGATCTGAGGATCAGCCTCCTTGCCGATTTGAATCTCTTGTTGCCATGTATAACCGAATGCGCGTCGGTTGCCAGTTACGGGGTTTTCTTGGATAGTCATACATGCCGGAACGATGAGCGCAAATGAGCCGGCGAGCACAAACAGTAATATCTTTTTCATAGCCTTTATTGAAATATTCCGATCTAAGATAATGTACTTGTAATTAAGTCTTATGGTTCCTGATATCAAAACGCATCTTAGCTATTGCTTAGTCTTTCTTAATCAGTACTCCTCCCAATGCAGAGATTTTGCCGACTCCGATGTGAGGCGCATTCGCACACGAGCGACCACAAAGCCCCGATCATCCTCGATATCGACGCGCCAGAGCCCCTGCGAAAGTGCCGATTTACGGCTTACCCCCCTGTAGCCTCCATCGCGGCCACCAATTGCGCGGTACTTGATTCGGTCAACGCTCTCCCACTTTTCGGTACGCTCGTCGTAACGCTGCCAGTGATGCACAATCCCGAACTCCATGCCGGTTGGGGCAAATATGGATGCAAAAACATACACGGGTTGACCCGATATTTGGGGCAACGACTCTTCCCAAAATCGAATCCGATTCATGATGCCCATATCGGCTGCTTGCATATTGTAACCGGTAGCAGTACGCTCGTAACCGACGTAGGCTCCTAAATGTTTCGCAGCGAGAGGGATGGGCGGAATCAAGTTCACGAAATACAGCACTAGAATTGCTACATACACAATGCCTGACGAGAACCAAAGCCGCATTCGGCTAAATTCCACTTCCTCATGGGTAACCTTAACCAATAGGGCAATAACTGCCATAACTAATAGCAGGCTAACCAACCCACTTGCCATGAACATCAGTGTACCCATCTGCTTGAAAAGTACAGGGAGCAAATAAATGAAATAGCTGAACGATGCGATGGTGAAAAGTGAAGTCTGAAAGTACACATTGCCCAATCTACGAGGCAAAAATTCGTTCGCAACGAGTAGCACCACCATCAACAAGATGAAGAAAAGTGTAGACGATATAGTCGTGCTCTGGAAGTAATAGACTACATAGCTGCTAAATAGACCCCCTAGGAAAAACTGGACGGCATAGGTCCAAATCCAAGGATACTTTTGTAGCCAAGCATGCTGGATTTTATGTGTCGCTAATCCATGCGATATCACCAGGCTTACACCGGCCATTAGCAGGTAGGATCCTAAAATGAGGTTGTCGATCGGATTGTCGATCCTGTTTAAGGTGAAGACATCCCACAGGAATCCGGCGATAAAAATGACTACCGGGGTGAATTTTGAGTTTCTTATGTTCATCGACTCAAAATTACGCAGGATGCAGCCGGATATTGCGAGATTTTTTTTCTTTTGTGCGTAAGGAATTGCGTTGGCAAGTATCTATTAAGAAAGAGCCACAACCAAATTCATCTCTCCATGCCTGGAATCTACGACCACCTTTACGTTCACATTATCTTCTCCGTCAAAAACTCGGCATCTACCATTCGCAGGGAATGGCGTCAACCGATGCAAAGAACGTTTGCGGCAATTCTGACGGTATGCGGACACCAAATGGTATCGTCTGCAATCATGCACGATCATGTCCACATCTTAATACGCATTCAGCCCCGAATGCTTCTGAATACGATGGTCGCAAAGCTCAAAAAGGATTCTACGAAATGGCTCCACGAACTGGATCCAGACAATGCTTCGGCTTTTCGGTGGCAAAAGGGATTCGCTGCATTCAGCGTTAGCCGGTCACGAACGGGATTGGTGCGCCGATATCTGGCACATCAAGAATCGTACCATATGCGTATGAACCTGAAACAGGAGATGGAATCGCTCCTCGAGCCAAAATGGGATGAAATCGACATTGAGCACGATACCGCTAGCGGTGCATTATCAATCGTTGCTGAACCAACGGGAATTCACCCAGCGAAATAATTATCGCCTGATTCCCAAGTAACTCGTGGTACCGTCCTTGCGTTTCACCGTAAGCAATGCCCTGCCTTTTTCGCGCAGTGAGCTACGCATGGTACCATCGAGCTCATCCAAGCTGTTGACTTTCGAACCATTGACTTCGATAATCTGATCGTCGATCTGCATTCCCGAGCGGGCGGCGCGCGAATCGTCGTCTACACGTGTAACCACAAGATCATATTGGCTGAAATCAGTTTGGTTGCTCAGTTCGGCAGCCCTGAAGCCTACCCTGAATTCCATTTCGCGGAGTGCGGGCGATTCGTCCTCAGGCAGGATCTGTAGCGATTCTGGCTCGGTACCTCTCAGTAGCTCACGAACACTATCGTCATCCCTGCCAACCAAGGTGATGCGCATGAATTTCTCTTCTCCCCGACTCCAAATACGCAGGTCGACACCCTCGCCAGGTCTTACCATGGCAATCCGCGCCTGAAGCTCGTGCGACTCATTAACTTGCTGGCCGTTCACTTCCAGAATCACGTCCGTTACGCGAATGCCTGCTCTGTCGGCCGATCCGTTTCTAACCACCCTGCTCACTTCAACGCCCCTTGCGTTGCTCATTCCAAGATTTCTGGCTCGGTCGAATGATAGCGACTGAATTTCAACACCTAGGTATGCACGTCTCACCTCTCCGAACTCGATCATATCTTGCGCAATCTTGACGGCCATGTTGCTGGGAATTGCAAATCCATAGCCCTCATACACACCCGACTCTGTTGCAATAGCCGTATTGATTCCGATGAGATTGCCAGTTACATCCACTAATGCACCGCCACTATTGCCGCGGTTGATGGCGGCATCGGTCTGGATGAAGCTCTCTATACGTAGCGGTGTGTTGATGATGTCGACGTTACGACCCAATGCACTCACGATGCCAGCCGTTACGGTCGATCGCAGCCTAAACGGATTTCCAACTGCAAGTACCCAGTCGCCAACCTCAACCCTATCCGAATTTCCAATTGGAATGTGAGGCAGCTCGGTATCATCAATTTTGATGACTGCCAAATCGGTATTAGGATCTTGGCCAATGATTCGGGCACGATAGGTCCGTTTATCCTGCAAGGCTACGGTTACCTGACCACGTTCCGCATTGGCAATAACGTGGTTATTTGTAAGTATGTAGCCATCATGCGTAATTAACACTCCCGATCCTGCAACTGCCACTCTGCGACCTGGGAGAAAACGATTCCAAAGATCTTCGCTTCCCCGCCCACGGTGGGCTTCATCGTTGGGCATTGCCATCCGATTTTGGATCACACTCGCCTCAATAAACACGACTGTTGGGGTAACCATAGAGGCTACCTGCTTGAACTGGATGTATGGCGCCTCAAGACCAATGTTCTCGATGGGGTCGTGCGTAGCCACATTCATCTGCGGTGCTACCGTAAACTCAACGGGACGCCGCTGGTCACCGCTTTGTAGCAACATAAAAACAACCCCGATCAAAACGCCGACCACGATCAGAAGGAAGTATACTATGGAGTTGGAGCGATAATTCATGACAAGGCTTCTGAATACGAATCAAAGAGGATTTGTGCAGTGCGCGGCCGCACACCGTCGAAGTGATAGGCAATATAGCGATCCATCATATATGTCATTTGACGTAAATCGGCCTCAGGAAGTTCCAACTCGAGCAAAACTTTTCGATTTCCTGCGATAGCATGGAACATATAGGCAAACATGGGATTTGTGACGGGCATTCCCTTTGCGCCAAATGTGTTCGACAATGTGCCCGTTTCCAACTCAAAATGCGGCGAGATAACCGCTGCACTGGGTTGATTGTCGCACTGCATGGCAACGCCGAGCCAGTCGCAGATGCGGACGATGATGTAAGGGAATAACTGGACGGGGTTATAAGGCGTATCTGCAAGCCAATTCAGCACCTGTACGCTGTTGTCGAACAGAGCCTCGTTTGCACCATCTTCCTGCAGAAGTCGGTTGAGCAGGTCGGTGAAAGCGATTCGGGCCACATATCGGTCAGGATGATTTGCGCCTGGCGGCCATGGATTTGCGACGGACAACTCGGTGAGCGTGTGTACCGACCTGCCTGTTTTGTGATGGTAGACCGCATCGACAATGAGACCGGGCTCAAGTTTTCCCGAAAACTTGCTCTTCGGCGAACGAGCGCCTTTTGCAATGACGCTCACTTTCCCATAATCGCGCGCAAACAACGACACAATCCGGCTCGATTCCTGGAAGTCGGTGGCTCGAAGTACGATGGCAGGACACTGACAGATCATGGATATGTTGCTAACGTTGTAATGTGACGAATATATCGGAAATGAACTAAAATTCTTCCTAATTTAGACGTGTCCACCAAACCTATGGTTTGTAACGTAGACACAACTTTCCCCCTATTGCCTTGAAAATCGTTATCCTCGGATGCGGCGAAGTAGGCCAAGATCTTGCCGGAATCCTGTCTGCCGAAAAACACGACGTTATCGTGCTCGATCGAAATAAAGAGGCATTGGCTCGGTTGAAAGAAAGGCACGACGTGATGGTGGTCGAGGGGTCGGCTACGTCCGTACGCGACTTGATACGTTGTGAAGTGCCCGAAGCCGACATTTTGGTGGCAGCTACCAGCGTCGACGAGGTGAACATGATTGCTAGCATGCTTGGTAAACGCCTAGGGGCCCAAACAGTTATAGCTCGTGTTCGCAATACAGAGCTCACTAGACCCGACATCCCATTGAACCCGAGCGATCTCGGAATCGACGTGATGATTCATCCCGAGTATTCGGCCGCCATCGAGATTGTGCAGCTGATCAAGCGGGCGGCGGCAACCGACGTGGTGTCGCTTGCCAACGACAAACTCCAGATCGTTGGAGTGCGCATCGATCGTGAATCACCTCTTGTCGGCAAGAGCCTGATGGAGTATGCTCAGAAGTATGCGCATCTCACCTTTCGGGTGGTGGCCGTAAACCGGGGTTCGATGACCATCATCCCCTACGGTGCCAATAGAATCCAGGCCACTGATCAAATTTTTATCATTGCCAAAACGGAAGACGTGCCGGAAGTGATACGTTCTACAGGCCGCTTGAACAAGCCCATCCACAACATCATGATCGCCGGCGGCTCAGGTGTTGGGTCTTATGTGGCAAAGATGCTTTCTGCCGAGAACAAGGGATGGCGAATCAAGCTCATCGAGCCCGATTACGACCGTGCCTACGAAATGGCGCTCGAGTGCAAGAATATTTTGGTGCTTCACGGCAATCCGACCGATCCCGATCTGCTGGCTACCGAAGGAATTGCCGACATGCACGCCTTCATCGCCGTGACCGACGATGAAGAATCGAATATCATCAGCTGCCTGATGGCCAAACACATGAATGTGGCAAAGACCGTGGCTCTTGTTTCGAAGCCAGAGTACATCCCATTGAGTGCCACCATCGGCCTGGATGCCGCCATCAACAAGAAGTTGGCAGCCTCAAACGAAATCCATCGGTATGTACGTAGCGGGAATGTGCTCTCGTCGGTCACACTGCATGGAATTAAGGCTGAAGTCATCGAGTTTGTGTGTGCCAAGGGTGCCAAAGCCGCCAATAAGCCCCTGAGTAAGATTCGGTTACCTCAGGGTAGTGTAATAGGGGCCATAGTGCGCGGAAATTACATCGAAATCGCCACTGGTAGCACGGAAATTGAAACTGGCGACACCGTGATCGTGTTCACGCTGCCTGAAGCCATCGACTCCGTTAGTCACTATTTTTCATAAAGTGGTCGGCAACAATCCGAATCGAACGTGAAACTCCAGTTCAAACACATACCGGTCAATTTTGGCGTAGTGCTTGGAGTGCTGGGGTCGTTCTTGTTCTTCCTCGGCATCCTCATTATGTTGCCAATATTGATATCTGCATATTATGGGGATGGTCTATGGTTGTCCTTTACTGTTACGTCAGTGGGCTCCATAATTGTAGGGGGGGCAGCTTGGAAGCTGTTTAAACCGAATACAGAACTGCTGGCTAGAGATGCCTTTTTAATTGTAGCTCTTACTTGGTTTCTCTCCTCACTAGTCGGTGCAGTACCTTTTTGGTTGAGCGGTGTACTACCATCGTATACAGACGCCGTTTTTGAAACAATGAGCGGACTAACTACTACCGGAGCAACAATATTTGGCGGTGAAACATCTTTCGGTTATTCAAACATTAACATTGAAGAGATTCCAAAGAGTCTATTGTTTTGGAGATCGCTGACTCATTGGCTCGGAGGAATGGGTATAATTGTACTTACAATTGCAATTCTACCACTGTTGGGTATAGGTGGGATGCAGCTATTTCAGGCAGAAACGCCTGGTCCGACTGCTGACAAACTTACACCAAGGGTTCAACAGACAGCCAAATTACTTTGGTTTGTTTACGCCGGGTTGACTATGATCGAGTTTGTGTTGTTATGGTTGCATCCATCGATGGATTGGTTTGATGCTCTTAACCATGCCTTTTCTACAATGGCGACAGGTGGCTTTAGTACAAAGAATGCCAGTGTTGAAGCTTACGATTCGGTTTACATTGAGGTTGTTATCACATTGTTCATGTTTTTGGCTGGCGCCAGCTTTGCCCTGCATTTTCGACTTTTCCGTGGGGAGGTCAGACATGTAGCAAACGACCGTGAGCTTAGGTTTTACACGTATATAGTGGTTATTGCTACGCTGTTTATCACTACGTCTCTAGTTATGAATGGTAACTATGAAATTGGTAATGCACTACGTTATGCGTCGTTTCAAGCAGTTGCCATTATTACAACTACTGGGTTTGGATCTAATGATTATGAGTTATGGCCGTACTTCGCACAATTTATGCTGTTTGTGCTTTTCTTCACCGGAGGATGCGCCGGATCGACGGGTGGTGGTGTAAAAATGATTCGTTGGCTTATTCTATTAAAGAACTCGGTAAACGAGTTTAAACAAATTCTTCACCCTAAAGCTATACTGCCCTTACGGATTGGTCATAAAGTGGTTGATCCTGGTGTGCTTCGGACAGTACTAAGTTTCTTTATACTCTATATACTAGTTTTTGGAATTGGCGCGCTCTTGTTGTCGCTAACTGGCTTGGATTTGCTTTCGGCAGCAGGTGCAAGTATCAGCAGTTTGGGTAATATTGGTCCTGCATTTGGCCAATTTGGTCCTACTGAGAATTATTCAATTGTCAGCCCATTTGGTAAGTGGGTGATGATATTTTTGATGATGACCGGCCGACTTGAACTATTCACTGTACTTGTGCTCTTCTCACGCAGCTTCTGGAAACAGTGAGCGAGAAGCGAGAATATTGTTATTTTTAGCACGTATTGTCAATACCAGTCATAGAATTATATACCATCTGATCTTATGATCTCATAGATCAAAAAGATCAGCGGTCAATCCTCAATCCTCTACCGCCCGTGTCTCTCACCACTTCCCAAGTTCAAACGTATTTCGAGTCTCTAGCCCAGAATCCTCCAGCCGAAATCCCCGGCGATTTCATCGTCTATTTTCACGCTTTCCTGCGCCACATGGAAGCGGGCGATTGTCGAGCTGCCTCTCGTGGCGACAATGGCACGTGGTTTACCAACACTTGGGTTAAGCGAGCAATTTTGTTTGGCTTCAAGTACGGCCAGAATCGCCCCATGAAATCACAGGATCCGTTCTGGTTCTCCGACAAACACACATACCCGACGCGCACGCATTTTGAGGAGGAGATGAACACGCGTATTGTCCCTGGTGGATCGAGTGTACGCGTCGGCGCCTACGTTGGCAAGAATGTGACAATGATGCCCCCGATGTATATCAACACGGGCGCCTATGTGGACGATGGCACCATGGTGGACTCACACGCACTGGTCGGGAGTTGTGCACAAGTCGGCAAGCGCGTACACCTAAGCGCTGCCTGCCAGATCGGCGGCGTGCTAGAGCCTATCAACGCAAACCCTGTTATCATCGAGGACGACTGCATGGTGGGTGGCAACACCGGAGTGTACGAAGGCACCATCGTGCGCAAAGGTGCCGTGATCGGTGCAGGGGTGATCCTGACGCGATCAACACCTGTCTATGACCTCGTGAACGAAACGGTCTATAAAGGTACATCCGACAGGCCACTCGTCATCCCAGAGGGAGCCGTTGTAGTTCCGGGTTCTAGACCCATCCAGAAAATAGGATTCGGGCTGGAGATGGGCCTCCACATCGCCACGCCGGTCATCATCAAATACCGAGACGACAAGACCGACGCGGCGACCACATTGGAAGATCTGCTTCGCTGACGCGTAGAAACCTGCTCTGATTTAGAGCGCCCTGAGCAGGCTTAGCAGGCGGCTCCAGCTGTCGTTGCGGGCAGCCACGTTGGCCTCCGATCCGTTTGGATCGTCGCCGCTTCTCATGTATGCGTGTCCGCTTCCGGCGTAGATTTCGTAATCGAAGGTCTTGCCGTTCGCTTTCATGGCAGCCTCGACGCGACCCAATTCGGCATTGATGCGGGCGTCATTCTCGGCATAGAAGCCATGAACAGGCTTCGATATGGATGCGAATTGGGCATCATCGGCAGGGGCATTGCCGTAAAATACCATCGATGCCTCCATGTCGCCGTTGTTCGTTGCGAAGCGAAACGTCTGTGCGCCACCCCAGCAGAAGCCCATGACGACGGTCTTACCGTTACCGGCGTCGAGGGACTTGCCGTATGCCTGAATAGCGGCAAGGTCAAGCGTGATTTGATCCTGGTTTAGCTCATACAGGGCATTTCGGGCATCATCGCTCGTCGCGAAATCGGATGTGCGCTTGGCAGAGTCGCTGAAATCGGACAGCAGATCGGGAGCGATGGCGATGTATCCCTCAGCCGCGAGTTGGTCTGCGAAGCTGCGCACCCAGTCGGTGAGTCCACGGTTCTCGTGGATCACAATTGCGACCAAGGCCTTCTCGCTCACCTCAGGATAGGCAACAAACGCGTGCACATTCTTGTCGCCAGACTTGACCACGACCCATTCGTGATGGCGAGGTGAGTCCTCAAGCTGCTTGAGGGCGAAATCTTGGGATTGTACTGCGGTTGAAAGTATAAGGATTGAAAATATGGAGAGTATGAGTTTCATTGTGACGACAGTGTTTGATTAGTGTTCAGTACGTAAAGCTACAAATTTGGGCGCATCGTTCAAATTGTACATATTGGAAGTTGGAAAAAGTACCTCCGATGTTGTTGCCCCCTCGGTCAAATCTTAACATGACATCGATGATACGCCATTACTTACCCTCCGAATCATTCAACATTCGAGGAGCCATATTTGAAGTTCATAACGAACTTGGGTCCGGATTTTTGGAATCTGTGTACCAGGAAGCCCTTGCGATTGATTTTAGACGTAGATCTTTACCATTTGTAGCTGAGTCCCAAATTTCAATCAACTACAAGGGAATAGCACTGCAGAAGGGTTTCATTGCTGATTTTATATGTTATGAGAAGATTATCGTTGAATTGAAAGCCATCAAAGACCTTGAAGACGTCCATCGTGCTCAGTTGATCAACTACCTAAGAGCAACAGACTGTAAACTCGGCTTCCTAGTAAATTTTCATAGCCACCCAAAGGTGCATATTGAAAGATATATCAGTGGCGTCGTCGATGGTTGGGAACCCGATACGTAACATTCAAGAGAACCACAGATAGCACTGATAACACAGATTACTATTAAACAAGCTTTAATGTGAGTCCATATTAGTTGAATTCATAA
>CAZVRJ010000056.1:0-7976 GCA_964629885.1 uncultured Chitinophagales bacterium
GTCCATTGCTCAACGGTTTAGATGCCAGCGTCTAAAGTATAGTCGAATCGAACCTTGCAACACTATGTCTTTCAATAGTTGAGTAAAAGCACTCCATGCAGGTATAAGATAAGTCACAAAATCGTGCCAAAAATAATCTAGGCGCCTAGTTGACATTACCTACATCTTTTATGTATCGTAGCTAGTGAGCTGGTAGACTGTCAAAAAAGGGTTGCTGTGTATATAGGTGTCAAGTATAGTCATAACTAGCGTACGATCAGTGTGGTTATTAACAACTAATGAGGACATATATGATTCATAAGATATTGTCTTGCATTACGTTACTGTTTCTATTAGCACCAGTAGCGGCAATGTCACAAGTCACGGTGTCAGGACGTGTAACAGATCGGTCTACAGGCGATGGCATGCCTGGGGCTAACGTGTTTTTACTTGAACTGAACAGAGGGGCATCTACCGATCCTAACGGAGATTACGTGATCGCCTCAGTACCCGGTGGAACCTACACCGTGATCGCATCCTTTATCGGATACAAGGAGTACAGAACTCGCATCACGGTTGGAACATCCAATATGACGCAGAACATCGTTCTGGAACCAGACCTTTTAGGTATGGGCGAACTGGTGGTTACTGCTTTCGGCATCGAAAGAGACCGTAAGTCGTTGGGATACGGTGCCCAAACAGTAAGCGGTCAGGAACTTGGCTTGGCACGAACCACGAACGTGGTGAATGCATTGAGCGGTAAGGTGGCCGGTGTTCGCATCAATTCATCGAACGGTATGGTTGGCTCGAGCTCATCCATCTTTATTCGTGGATTCACCACCTTTACGCAAAGCAATCAACCTTTGTTCGTTGTAGACGGGATACCTATCGACAATAGCGGTGGTGGAACAGCGCTGCAAAACGGTGTTTCCAACTCCAATCGCGCTATCGACATTAATCAAGACGATATCGAAAGCATCACGGTGCTCAAGGGTCCGGCAGCTGCTGTTCTCTATGGTTCGCGTGCCGCCTCGGGTGCCGTTATCATCACCACCAAGAAGGGTGGATCAGTGAACGGCCGTAACGTTGTGAACTACTCCTTTTCATATGGTTTCGACAACGTGAACCGGTATCCCGACATGCAGAACGAATATGGCCAGGGAACAGCGGGTGTCTACAACCCAGTCTCCATATCGTCCTGGGGACCTGCTTTTGGTTCAACAACGATTCCTTGTACCCCGATTACAGCCGGTGTTGCAAGTACTTGCCAAAGCAGCGCCGTACCGCTGGCTCCTAGAGTGGCAGCTGCGTTGGCCGAGCTTGGTATGCCACAGACCGGAACGTACCAGGCGTATCCCGACAACGTCAAAGATATCTTCGAGACAGGCAGTAATATGCAGCATAACTTGAGTGTATCGGGTGCGCACAACAGTGGTAACTACACCATCAGCTACGGCAACCTGATGCAATCGGGTGTGCTTGAATCGAACGAGTTGACCCGTCATAACCTCAGAGCCAATTCCATCTTCCAGCTTTCGGAGCGTTTGTCCGCATCGGTGGCAGCTCAGTACATCATATCGAATTCTGATAGGACCCAGATTGGTAATCAGCTCTCAAACCCGTTATTCAGGGCTTGGTTCCTGCCTCGGAACTACGACATCAAAAATATGCCGTACAGGAATGCAGCCGGTGCCAACGTGTATTTCGACGTAATTGACAATCCATACTGGTCACTGAAGAATAACCTGTGGTCTGACGAATTAAATAGAACCATTGGTAGTGTTAGCCTCGATTATTCTTTCAACGATTGGATATCGTTGAGCTATAAGGCAGGTACTGATATCTATACGCAGACCATTGAAGCGTACGATCAGATTGGTAACACGGGTGGTGCCAACACGGGTTCTGCCACAGCCGGCACGGGGGGTATTCTGAACCAGACCATCACATCTCAGGATTTCTACTCCTATCTGAATTTAACGGCCAACAGAGATTTGACGAAAGACATCAAAATGAGTTTGCTGCTGGGAAATGAGGTTGCACAATTAAAAAGCAACTCCAACTCCATTATCGGCAGAACGCTTACCGTTCGCGATTTCTATAACATCAGCAACGCGGCCAACTTCTCGCCATCTCAGGCCTTTTCACAAACAAGACTGATTGGTTTTTACGGTGACCTAGCGCTTTCTTATCGCGAATACCTCACCTTGAACCTAACCGGCCGAAATGACTTGAGCTCCACGTTTGCAAAGGATAACAGATCCTATTTCTATCCATCTGTGGCACTTAGTTTCATGCTTACCGATGCGGTTCCATCGCTCAAGTCGAACGTGATGAACTACCTGAAACTGCGCGGTAACATCGCTACGGTGGGACGCACAGCTCCGGTGTATTCAACAGCTACCTATTATTTTACGGCTGGTATCGCAGATGGATTTGGTCCTTCGATACTCTATCCATTCGGCAACTTGTCTGGATTTACCTACGGTAACGCAGCCAATAACCCTGAGATTGGACCAGAGTTCACAACGAGTGCCGAAATCGGTGTCGATGTGGCTTTCTTGAACGATCGTTTAGGGCTTGACCTTACCTACTATAATTCCAAAACGACCGACATCATTTTGGCTGTGCCGATTTCGGCCGCATCTGGCAACTTATCAGCTCTAAGAAATGCCGGTGAGCTAAGTAGCACGGGATGGGAAGTTTTGGTAAAAACTACGCCTGTTCGCACCCGAAATGTTCGCTGGGATATTACAGTGAACTGGTCGAAAAACGAAACGATGGTTGAAAGTCTGGCGCCAGGCGTAACCAGTATTGCACTGGGTGGATTTGTGACACCGCAGACGCGTCTGCAAGCCGGGTCACCATACGGTGTTTTATGGGGTAACTTCTGGCAGAGAGATGACCAGGGAAGGCTCCAAATTAATCCTAATACTGGTATACCGCTGTTCACCAACGATCAAAGAGTGATCGGTAACCCAAATCCGGATTGGACCGGTGGTCTTACCCAATCGTTGTACTTCAAAGGAGTGAACTTTACGGCGGTCATTGATGTGCGCCAAGGTGGAGATCTGATTTCGCGTAACGTGCTCGACATGCAGCGAAACGGAGCCGGAAAAGAAACGGCTGCGTTCCCACGATACAATCCAGATGGAACCGTCAACAAGCCGTATGTCATACCTGGTGTGTATGCAACCGGCCCCAATGCAGGTCAACCCAACACCGTTCCCGTATCGGTTCAGGACTACTGGACTCTTTACAAGGCTAACGGATCGGTTGCCGAGAGCTATGTGTATGATGGATCATTCCAGCGTCTGCGTGAGCTGAGCCTCAGCTATACGATTCCAAATCGTTTGCTGGAAAGCACTCCGATCAGGACAATGGAAATTGGCGTCAACGGCAGAAATTTGTGGCTCAATGCACCAAATTATCCGCATTTCGACCCGGAGACAAACGCTCAAGGTGTAAGTAACTCACAAGGACTTGAGTTTAACGCATTACCGCAGACCCGTTCATTCGGCTTCTTCCTGCGTACCACCCTGTGATCTCCATCAAACCACATTATAACACTATGAAGATGAGAAAATTTGTTAAATCTCAACTACTGGTCGTTCTGACGCTTGCGTTTACGCTGAGCGCCTGCGAAGATTATCTGGAAATAAACGATAGTCCGAACAACCAGACCGATGCACCGATTGGTCAGTTAATGACCTCATCGACCGTTGCAACCGGCTTCATTGCAGGCAGCGACGGGCATCGATTCTCTGCAATTTTGGCGCAGCAATTTGGTGGTCAGGGCACTGAAGTAGCTCAGACCCGTGAGTACATGCGCTATCAGATATCGCCATCGGATGTCAACAATCTGTGGAACAACTACTACGCTGTCATATTGGCTGACCTTGAATTGGTGATCCAAAAAAGTGGGGATACCTCCCCGCATTATGCAGGTATCGCCAAACTCCTGAAAGCCTACATTTTCAGTCAGGTTGTCGATCTTTGGGGCGATGTTCCGTACACCGATGCTTTGAAGTTTACGAGCGTTCAGTACCCTGCATATGATGCCTCAAGTGGCATATATACTGCATTGATTGCGATGATCGATGCTGGAATAGCAGACTTGGGAAAAACGAGCATCTTGACCCCGGGTAATTTGGATACCATCTATGGTGGCAACACTTCTAGATGGATCCGTTTCGGAAATACCCTCAAGTTGAGAATGTACATGCGTCAGTCGAAATCGAATGCAGGAACGGCGACGGCAGCCATCAACAGCTTGATCAGCTCGAATGCGACCTTCATCGACGCTGTTGAACACAACTTCCAACACACGTTCCTTACGACTTCGGGACGCCAGAATCCGATTCATCAGTTCGAAGCCAACAGGGTCGATCAATTCTTCCCACATGAAAGCTTTGTCGGGATGATGAACACGAAACAAGATCCTCGACGTGCATCATTTTTCACGCCATTTCCGTATAACAGTAATCCGCCCACCTATAAAGGTGTATCGGCAGTTCCCGGTGCCCAGGCTTCCAACTACTCAAGACTTCACACATACTTGAGAGGTGCAGTAAGTGCAGGGCCAACTACTGTGAACCCGGATGGATCCATTTCGTCGACAGCGATCACCTATACTGGTACGGCACCGACACGAATGCTTACCGCAGCTGAGTACTTCTTTATCCGGGCTGAAGCGTCGGTACGCTTCAACTCGCCAGGAAGTGCGGTTTCATTCTTCGAGCAGGGGATACGTGCATCGATGACGATGGCCGGTGTAGCCACGGCAGATGCTAATACGTATGTCACTGCAAGGCTTGCCGATTTCAATGCAGCCGACAATAACGGCAAGATTCGAAACATTATCGAAGAGAAGTACACCGCTAACTACGGCGTGCCACTTGAGGCTTGGTCCGACTGGAGACGAACCGGTCTGCCATCGTTCATAACACCGCCCGCCAATGCCGCGTTGAATATATCGGGTGGGGGAGTGCCGCGCATCCTGCCGTACCCGCTTGGCGAAGTGTCCGCCAATCCGAACACACCAGCGAGGGCAACCCTCAACGTAGGAAGAGTATTTTGGGACACTCCTTGACCTTGACCTCAGGCTAGGTCATTTCAACCCGGGCAGTGGAGGCTGTCCGGGTTTTTTTTTGAATTTTAATTCGAATGATCCTAGTTGTCGAGCATTTTATTCAAATTTGCGTGCTGCTATTTGAACTGGATCCCAAACGTTGGAAAATGGCGGAGCATACGACAGATCAAGGTAAACCAATTGTTGCGCAGTTAAGCCTGCGGCAATTGCAGTGGCAATGGTGTCAATACGCTTGGCTGATCCTTTAAATCCAATAATTTGTCCGCCCAGAATTTGTTTGGATTTTTTGTTTACCACTAGTTTCACGCTGATTTTTCCCGAACCAGGATAATACCCTGCCGGGGTTGTTGAAGTAATTGTCTCAGATTCAAAATCAAGCTCCAACTCTTTTGCCTCCTTTTCGGATACGCCTGTACGCGAAATTTCCATCTCGTTGAATTTTGATATGGCTGTTCCCAATACGCCTGGAAACTCGGTGTTGCCGCCGCTGATATTTATGCCTGCAACTAATCCGTGCTTGTTGGCAACTGTTCCAAGTGCAATATGAACTTTTTTGCGGGTAACAAGATGATATGATTCGGCACAATCGCCAGCTGCCCAAACATGTGGTACAGAGGTTTCA
The DNA here is from genome assembly GCA_964629885.1 of uncultured Chitinophagales bacterium. Lineage (GTDB taxonomy): Bacteria > Bacteroidota > Rhodothermia > Balneolales > CAYWCV01 > CAYWCV01. The sequence goes on from CAZVRJ010000056.1 coordinate 5,694, forward strand.
AGGCGTTTGTTTACCTGAATAGCATCGTTTGCACCTAATTTAATTCCGGCTCTGGCTGCTAGTTCCGAATTGGGTTTTACGCCGATTCCAAGAATGACCATATCGGCAGGAATGGTTTGCTTGTCAGTTATTACCGATTTTATGCTACCATCGCCATTCTTTTCAAACTTCACCAATTTCTCGCTCAGGAAAACTTTGACTTTCTGTTCGGCCATGTACGCAAGAATTAGGTCAGCCATATCTTTATCGAGAGTGGTCATTAGTTGCGGAGCCATGTCAATGAGTGTAACCTCGATGGAGCGATCGAGAAACGCTTCAGCCATTTCAATCCCTATATATCCACCACCCACGACTACAGCCTTAACCGGTTTTTTCTGCTTAATGAAGTTGAAAACATCTATTCCGCTTTGAAGTATTGATAGGGAAAAAATGCCGCTCGCATCACTGTTTTCCAATTTGGGCAAAAGAGGGGAAGCTCCGGTTGCGATAAGCAATTCATCCCAAGATTCCCAATAAACTTGACCTTCATCGAGATTATTGACCTTTACACGATTGTTATCAATATCGATTTCAATCACCTCATGGCGAATTCGCACATCAATGTTTTGCTTCTGCCTGAACACTTCAGGCTTTCGGACAATCAGGTCATCGCCAGATTCAACCTTCCCGCCAATGTAGTAAGGCATGCCACACGCAGAGTAGGAAGTATGATTTCCCCGCTCAAATACAATAATCTCACGGTTGGTATGCTCTCTCCTGACTTTTGATGCAGCGGTCATGCCTGCAGCATCTCCGCCAATTACGATCAGTTTTTGTTTTTTCATAGTTCTCCTCTAGCAGTCGTGGAATCGTAATATCACCGAAATCGCACTTCTGGTGATACGCTATGGTCAGAGTTGACTATTTGACAAATTCGCAGTTCAGTAATTCCACATAGTGCTACAACAAGTAGCAGTTGAAAGCATCGTTAGAGTGTTCAACTGCTACTGTCGCAGTAGGATATTCTAATCCGGGCGGTTTATGCTTCTACCAAAGCATCACGCAATGCTTTAACATGGTCATGGTCGGCTTTTAAGAGCGATTTTTGACCGATAATCATGGCAAGTTGTCCTGCATTCAGGTGCTCGGCATCATTCAATAATACATTCTCGTACGTATCGAGTGCTGTATCCTCACCAGACTCGCACGAGTTGAGAATGGTCTTGCGGTCATTGCCCGTAAGTGCCGCCTTTACATCCATCCACACACGGAAGAATTTGCCAGATACTTTTGTGCCTTCGGCTTCCTCGCCACCCAATAAGGTTACTTCTCTGACCAATTCCTGCTTACAATTCCTGCTGGTTGAAATGAATTGTTGGAACAAGGTCTTTAAATCAGATTCTTCGGTTTCTTTTGAGGCGGTTTCATACCCCTCAATTCTGTCGTTGTTGATTACGATCAGCGAGTTTAACACGTCAATTGCTTTGTCTTTTTCCATTATGAACTTTCTTTATGCCTCACTCGCCGCCTGCATTAGTCGACTTATGAAGCAAATTATTGATTGATTGTGGTCAGTTATTAATTTGTATTCCTCTATTTCCGGAGAAAACTCTTACCAGAATTGAGATAACTGCGAATACAAGCAGTAAGTGAATAATAGATCCAACACTATAGGCAAAAACACCAATGGCCCATATAGCTATTAGAACTACCGCGACTACATATAGGATATTTCCCATGTTGTTAATTTAGTTTATGGATTTTGTACCCTTCATCGATGAAATTTAAACTTCGGCCGCCTCTAGAATCATACTTTCCACCGCTTCGCATTTTTTGAAAAAGCCTTCTTGTTAATCAACAAAAAAACTTTTTCCATTCTACTGATTTGGATATCTGTCTCGGAATGATGGCTCGTTAGCGCATCGACAAGTTCCGGAGATGCTGAATTGTTGATCATCTTCGGCATTGCATTGGTCAGTGCTTTCTCTGCCCAGTAGATGTCTTGTAACTCATCTTCAAACAATTTCATCAGTTTAGAAGATTGCGGAGGGGTCATTTTTGACTTTTCTTTTGAATTTAATCCATTACTGGAAGCGCTTTTTACAATTGGTATATAACTTACCATAGGTATGATATTAATTATGATTAATAAGTTAACTTGCTGTTCTAGTTCAGGGTTGATGCAGTCTCAACGTATTCATGAACCTCTCAGATGGACTTATGTTCCATTCTGTTTAGCCTAATGCGTACATTTCAAAAAAGTAAATAATCCCTATGTCCCTAGTCCCTAGTCCCTAGTCCCTA
>CAZVRJ010000056.1:8076-12657 GCA_964629885.1 uncultured Chitinophagales bacterium
GCGATCATGGACATGGGTCCTTCGGGCTATCCGTTCGAGCACTTGGTGGCGAGTATCCTCGAGCGTCACGGATACACCACGCAGGTGGGGGTGACGCGCCAAGGACACTGCGTGACCCACGAGGTGGATGTGCTGGCCGAACGCGACGGCACGCGCATCGCCATCGAGTGCAAGTACCACAACCGCCAGGGCTACATCTGCGACGTGAAGGTGCCGCTGTACATCCAGTCGAGATTCCTCGACTTGCAGCGCGCCAGCCGCGAGAACGGCAACGGACCCGAAATCACCGAAGGCTGGGTGGTGACCAACACGCGCTTCAGCGGCGACGCCATCGATTTCGGGAGGTGCATGGGATTGCGGCTCATCGGCTGGGATTATCCCGAGGGCGAGGCCCTCAAAGACCGCATCGAACGTGCCGGACTATACCCCGTAACGGTGCTCACCAACCTTAAGCACGCCGAAATGCAGATGATCTTGAACGCCAAGATCGTAACCTGCAGCGAGCTGCTAGCCAATCAGGAAATCCTCGGCACACTCGGACTTGGCAACAAACGCATGCAGGCCGTGCTCGCCGAAGCCAAAGCCCTTTGTGGCTCGGGCAGCGTCTAAGCCACTACTTTTGGTAACGTGAACGCAAACTCAGTCCATTCACCCTGCTCCGACGTCACAGAAATTTCGCCGCCGAGTCCCCCGACCATCTTTTTGGTGATGGCCAAGCCGATACCTGTACCCGAGTACGCGGTCTTGGCATGCAGGCGCTGGAAGATGACGAAAATCTTGTCGAAATACTCCGCTTCGATGCCTATGCCGTTGTCGCGCACGCGAATGGTCCACACGTCGCCGTCATCGTCGGCCGTGATGGAAATCTCCGAATTGCGGTTTTCATTCTTGTAATGAAGCGCATTGTCGATCAGATTGATGAAGACCGACTCCTGCGGATATTCGTAGGTGTTAATGACGGGCAGCTTGCCGACAGTAACTTTGGCATCTAAATCCGCAATCGTCCGCTTGAACAGCAACAGCACCGTCGAGACTACCTTGTTGAGGTCGACGTCGGCCTTGTTCTTGAACCGTTCGTCCACCTGCGAATATTCGAGCAGGTCGATGATGATCTGGCGCATCTGCTTGGCCCCGGTAACGGCGTAGTCGATGTAGGACAGCGCCTTATCGTCGAGCTCTTTTTCATATCTCTTCTTGAGAAGGGCAAGGAAGCTCATGATCATCCGTATAGGTTCCTGCAGGTCGTGCGACACCACGAAGGCGAACTGCTCGAGCTGGGTATTAGAGACGCTGAGCGCCTTTGCCTTTGCGGCCAGCTCTTTGTTTAGCACCAGAAGCCTCTCATCCTGATCTTTGCGATCGGATACGTTGAAACGCACCGCCATGTACTGGATCGGACTCCCCTCTGGACCCAGCAGCGGCACGATGGTCGTGTCGACCCAGTAGAACGTGCCGTCCTTGCGGCGATTGTAGATTTCGTCGCGCCAGATATCGCCCCGCTTTATGGTGTCCCACAAATTCTTGAAGAACTCCTTGCTGTGCTTGCCGGAGTTGCTCATTCGCGAATGCTGCCCCACAAGCTCGTCCCTGCTGTAGCCCGAAAGTTCGCATGTGTTGTCGTTCACCTCAATGATGATTCCGTCAGCGTCGGTAATTACAACGTTTGCCGTCTTGTCGAGGGCCAGGCGATGCTCCTTCAGTTTTCGGATCACGCTTTGGATGTCTCTGTCGCGGAGCTCCAGCTCAGACAATGCCTCCTCGTTGACGGTGACGTCGTTCGCAACGACGATGGCGCACTCGTCGCCGCTAAAATCCAATTTGTGGCCGCTCATCTGCACGTGGATCTTGGAGCCATCCTTTCTGATGTGCGTGTGATTGCCTCTCTGGATAGTCTTGCCCAGCTGTTCGCTCGTTTCGATGATGCCCTTGAGTTGGGGCACCTCTTCCGGTGGCCGGATATCGGTGATAGTCATCGACATAAACTCGTCGGCCGAGTATCCGTAGTGCTCGATGGCGGCGTTGTTGACTGCGACAAATTTAAGGTCGGACAGACGGTAAATCCACTGTGGCAGCGGGCTGGCGTTGAACAGCCGCACGTAGTTGTCGACAGCCCTCCTGAGCTCCGACACGTTGCGGGTTACTCCCACCACGCCGTAAACTTCTGCATCGGTGGTGAGGGGGGCTAGCGAGGTCTGATACCACTCGGTTTGCTCCGTGTCATCCACGTTCCAGTCGTAGGTCAGGAACTGGCCCATCAGCGCCTTCTCGTTTGCCTCCGTGTGGATCTTCGCCGCTTCGATCCCGAGGATTTCGATGGGGGTCTTGCCCAGGTACATGGCGGCCGTTTCATGGTTTTCGCGCAGGGAGACGCCATAGATGCCCGTATAGCGCTGATCGACATCCAGCGTGAACACTGTATCGTTGATCGATTCGGCAAGTGTTGTGAACTTGTTCGTCGCAATCAACTCGTTAACTTGTTTGGGGCTGATCCCAGACTTAGAGTGGTCGAACAGAAGACGGGTCATTCCGTCTGTGATGAATAGATGCCCCATAGTAGTACCTGTGTGTAACCTCCAGCATCGTGTATCTTCAATATCACCTATTATACTGCAAAAGGAAACACTTGTTTTGATGGGATCATTTTTGATGCCGAAATGCCCAAAATGGTTATCTTACCTAACTAGTATCACCCAAAAACAAGATTGGTATTCATGAAGCGTGTCGTAGTGACAGGACTCGGGGCCATAACCCCACTCGGACATACTGCTGAACAGACGTGGACGAACATGAAGGCGGGCGTGAGCGGCGCGGCCATCATCACCCGTTTCGATGCAACATTATTTCGCACCCAGATGGCGTGCGAGCTCAAAGATTACGACGCCAGCCAATGGCTCGACCGCGGCGACATAAAGCGCACGGATCTTTACGCCCAATATGCGCTCATATCGAGCGACGAGGCGTTGAAAGATTCCGGTCTTGACATCAAGAGCATGGATCCCTTCGACATCGGCGTGATCTGGGGGACCGGTCAGGGAGGCATGGCCACCTTCGAGGAGCAGGTTACGGAGTATATCGAGGGAGGACGCGTTCCTCGGTACAGCCCCTTCTTTGTGCCGAAGATGATCCCGAACATGGGCTCGGGCATGATATCGCTGCGCAACGGACTCATGGGCATCAATTTTACGACGAACTCGGCATGTGCAACGTCGAACACGGCCCTGATGGATGCCTTCAACTACATCCGCTGGGGCAAGGCCAAGGTGATTGTGGCAGGTGGATCGGAAGCTCCGATTACCCCGGCCTGTGTGGGCGGCTTCAGCGCCATGAAGGCGATGTCGGCCCGCAATGATGATCCATCGACCGCATCGCGTCCATTCGACGCCGACCGCGACGGATTCGTTTTGGGAGAGGGGGGCGTCACGCTCATCCTCGAAGAATATGAGCATGCCAAAGCCCGTGGCGCCAAGATCTATGCAGAGGTGGTGGGTGCGTCGAGTACTGCCGATGCCTATCACATGACGGCCACGCATCCCGAGGGGGCAGGGGCCCAGAAGGCGATGTGGCTGGCATTGGAAGACGCCGGTCTCAAGCCTGACGATGTCGACTACATCAACACCCATGCAACATCGACCCCAGTGGGCGACCTGAGCGAAATCGCCGCCATCCGCGGCGTGTTCGGCGATGCCCCAAAGAACTTGAGCATAAGCGCCACCAAGTCGATGACTGGCCACCTTTTGGGCGCCGCCGGCGCGATTGAAGCCTTAGCCTGCATCATGGCCATCACTGAAGGTGTGATTGCGCCAACCATCAATACCCAGAATCTTGATCCGGCCATCCCCGACACGCTCGACATTGTGCTTGGCGGGGCGAAGAAAAAGACGGTAAACGTGGCCATGAGCAACACGTTCGGTTTTGGCGGCCATAACGGGATTGTGGTGTTTCGGAAGATGTAGGATCCCTACGGGATAGGTCCTTACAGGATGACAACTTGGCTATGAAAAGGTTGAGATGTCTGCGACATAGGTCCTTACAGGATGACAACGCTGTTTTTGTGGGTGTGAGATGCCTACGGCATAGTTGCATGACAAAGTGACACCACGATGTCACCATGCCTCCGTACAATGGGACAAACGCAATCGTTCACTCTATACGGAGACCATCATGGAATCAACGAACCGTCAGACCGACTACAGCATCAGGGTCATCACTCGCGAGGAGCTCATCCGACTGTTGGCAGAGGGCAATGTGGGACGCGGACGCAAACCCGCCCGCCGCAGCTGGGCCGGCGCCCAAACCAAAAGCGCCCTCTCCCGGTAACGCATACCGCCACTCTTGCTCTTGCTCTTGCCGTTGCTCTTGCTCTTGCCGCTGCTCCCGCGTCTCGCATCTCGATTCTCGTGTCTCGCGTCTCGTGTCTCGTGTCTCGTGTCTCGATTCTCGCTCACTCCGTTATAAGCTGCAGCTTCTCGCTTCCCGTCCGCGTCTTGAGCCAGGCGATCAGGCGCGTGCGGTCGTTGGCCGACAGCCTGGACGTCAGATTGGCATAGGCAACGGTGACGGTGTCGACGCGGCCGAGTGAGT
>CAZVRJ010000057.1:0-12481 GCA_964629885.1 uncultured Chitinophagales bacterium
CACGTCCGGAAGTGTTGAATCACAACCTCGAGACGGTTCCCCGTTTATATCGCCAGGTGCGTCCACAGGCCAAGTACGACCGCTCCCTCGAATTGCTGCGTCGCTGCAAGGATCGTGGCCTGCGCACCAAGACTGGCATCATGGTAGGTCTCGGCGAAACGCCAGCCGAAGTGTTCGAGGTGATGGATGATCTAGTGAAGAACCAGGTCGACGTCATGACCATCGGACAATACATGCAGCCTACCAAGATGCATCTCGAGGTCAAAGAATGGGTGCACCCCGACGTTTTCGCCATGTACAAAGAGATAGGCGAAGGCAAGGGCATCCCGCACGTTGAGAGCGGTCCGCTCGTGCGAAGCAGTTACCACGCTGAGCGACACGTCTGATTTTTTACGATATTGTCGCGTAGTGCATCTTGCCGATATTTGAATATCTACGCTACCCGTGCTATCACTCATCTTTATTATCGTTCTCAGCTACTTGGTCGGGTCTATACCCACATCCGTATGGGTGGGGAAGATCACCAAGGGCATTGACATCCGCGATTACGGCAGCGGTAACGCCGGTGCCACCAATACGTTCAGGGTTCTAGGCTGGAAAGCCGGCCTTGTGGTGAGCCTTATCGATATGTTCAAAGGTTTCACAGCAGCCTACTGGGTGAGCCAGCTTGGTTACTACATAGGCGACATCCCCGTTGTGTATGGTGGATGGGAGACCGATATCATGCTGCGCATTATGGCTGGTCTTGCGGCGGTATTGGGACACATGTACACTATTTTCGCCGGCTTTCGTGGCGGCAAAGGGGTGATTACGGCAGCAGGTATGCTCTACGCGCTTGAGCCAGTGTCGATCAGCATCTCATTCTCGCTGTTCTTCATATTGACCTTCACCACCCGGTACGTTTCGCTTGCATCCATTTTAGCCACTTCGTCGTACCCGCTCATCATCCTGTTCATGCGTTATGTGCTCGACATCCACGTCGACGGCAGCCACATCATATTCGCATCGGTCACGGCTCTTTTCATACTTTGGCGGCACCGTGCCAACATGGTTCGACTAATGAACGGAACAGAAAACCGCATCAGCTCGTTTAAGCCTGCAAAAGGACACCTTAACAAGGAGCCACAGGAATGAATGTTACAGTGATCGGGTCTGGAAGTTTTGGAACTGCTTTAAGCATGGTCTTGGCTCGGGCTGGTCATGATGTCAAACTTTGGGCACGTGAGGAAGAAATTGCGCTCAACATCAACAACTTCCATGAAAATCACGTCTATCTGCCCGGGGTAACTTTATCCGATACCATCGAGTGTTACACCGATCTGAAGGATGCCGTTCAAGGGCGGGAGATGATCGTATTTGCTACCCCATCGCACACCATGCGGGAGGTATCGACCAAGGTCAAACCTTACCTTTCTGGCGACGAAATCGTTGTCACGGTATCCAAAGGCATCGAGAACGACACCTTCATGACGATGTCGCAGGTGCTAACACAGACCCTCGAGGGAGTTATTGTAGAAGATCACATCGGGGTGCTGTATGGTCCGTCGCATGCCGAGGAGGTCTGCCAATTCAAGCCTACAGCCGTGGTGGCGGCCGCCTACTCGAAAAGCACGGCCAAGATCATCCAGGAAACCTTCATGACCCCCATGTTCCGGGTGTACGTAAATTACGATATCCTCGGCGTGGAGATCGGCGGCTCACTCAAGAACATCATGGCCATCGCCACAGGTATTCTCGACGGCGCCAATGTAGGCGACAACGCAAAGGCGGCGCTCATGACCCGCGGCATGATGGAAATCCGCCGCTTCGGCATGCGCCTCGGGGCTTCGCAGGATACCTTCACCGGACTTGCAGGCATCGGAGATCTCATCGTTACGTGTACCTCGCAGCACAGCCGGAACCGATATGTGGGATTTCGAATAGGAAAGGGTGATAAACTCGACGACATCATCTCGCATATGAAAATGGTGGCCGAAGGCGTTAAGACCACAAAGTCGGTGTACGACTGGTCGCAGAAGCTGCAGGTCGACATGCCCATCACCACGTATGTGTACAAGACGCTGTTCGAAGATTTCGACGCTCTTGATGCCATATATGAGTTGATGACGCGCAATCCGAAGGACGAAAACATCTATTAGCCCTATGGAACCGTTCGCCTCGATCCCATCCTCCATGCATCTGAGCGACTTGCGGCGGTTGGTGACCGCCGGTGAGAACACCTACTTTGAGTTCAAGCGCGAAATACCGTCGCCCGAGAAGATCGCCCGTGAGATATCAGCCATCGCCAACACCCACGGCGGCACGCTGCTCATCGGTGTTGACGACGACGGCACCATTGTCGGTGTGCAAGGCTACGAGGAGCAGGAATATCTGCTGGATATGGCCGTGAACGAGCTTTGTCAGCCCCCTGTGCAAGTTCGGGTCGAAATCGTGCCTGTAAGTCGCAAACGAGATGTGCTCGTCGTTTCGATCCATGAATCGGAACAGAAGCCCGTTTCTGTTAATACCGACGAAGGGCGGTCCTATTTCGTTCGCGAACGTGATAAGTCGGTACGGGCGAGTCCAGAGCGCGTTGCGTTGCTTCGCAAGAGCACAGCGCCCGTGGGTGTAACCTTCGAATTCGGTCACAATGAGCAGAAGCTGCTGCGCTACTTGGATGAATATGGTCGCATCACGGTAAGTGGTTACGCCAACCTCATCCAGACCGGCCGGCGGAAGGCCTCCGTGATCTTGGTCAACCTGACCAGCGCCGGCATCTTGCAGCTCGTGCGCGCCGACGACGACACCGAATGGTTCAGCATGTCGAGAGATCTGGCAAGCTGAAACAATCATTAACGATCACGAACAGGCACGAACGGGCACGAACGATTAGGTCTAGGTGTAAACTGCCGTGCATGAAAACATCTGACGTTTTGTGATTATCAAGACTTTTTAATGCTCGTGCGTGCTTGTTCGTGCTTGTTCCCGATTCTCCGTATATTTCCCCATCTGAACGCTTCCCAGACGGGTATTGTTTAGCATAATATCCACACAGCCATGTCCGACATCCTCACATTTAACGATACCAGCACCCCGATCCGCTTCTCCGACGGCGCCGTCGAGGAGATGCGTCGCATCCAGCACGCCCAGCGCCTGCCCGAGGGGCAGTTCGTGCGCATCGGCGTGAAGGGCGGCGGCTGCTCGGGTTTGAGCTACATCCTGGAAATAGACCAAGTGACCGATCACGACGAGGTGTTCGAAGAGGATGGCTTCCAGTATATCATGGACAAACGCCATCGCCTTTACCTGCAGGGTACCGAGCTCCATTTCGCGAAAGGCCTGGATGCCCGTGGATTCGAATTCAAGAATCCACAGGCCAGTACCACCTGCGGATGCGGCAGCTCATTCAGCGCCTGATTCGTACTACGTGATGCGCACAGCATACGAAACGTTCCTCGAAACAGCCTCATCGATCGAAAAGGACCTCATTGCGTTTCGTCGCCACCTGCGTCGCAACCCAGAACTGAGTTGGCAGGAGCACGAGACCGCCCGATTCATACGCTCCAAGCTTGGTGAGCATGACATCGCATGGACAGGCGGTTTTGCCGTGAACGGCACCGCGGCCGATTTTGGCGGTAACGGGCGCCCTAAGATCGCCTGGCGAGCCGACATTGATGCCTTACCCATCCAAGATACCGTCCCCACAGGGTACGCATCCATGAAACCAGGACTCGCCCACGCCTGCGGACACGATGTCCACACTACCATCGCTTACGGCATCGCCCGTGTGCTTGCGGCCAACCCGGAACGGGTGCAGCGTCCCGTGCGTGTGTTCTGGCAGCCTGCCGAAGAGAGCCTGCCTAGCGGTGCCCCTGCCATGATAACCGACGGCATCCTCGATGATGTAGAGGCTGTTCTTGCTGTGCATGTGGATCCTACGCGTGACGTGGGCACCTTCGGCATCCGCGCCGGTGCTGAAACAGCCTCGGTGGATACCTTTACCATTACCGTCGAAGCACCCGGTACTGCCCATTCGGCGCGCCCATATACCGGTAAGGACACCATCTGGATCCTAAACCAGGTGCTCAACCATCTCTACTCTTTCGGCGAACGGACCACCGATGTCCGCCATCCATCGGTGTTGGCCGTCTGCCAGATCAACGGCGGACACGCCGCCAATGTGATCCCTAAATCGGTGCACTGCACGGGCACCATACGAACGACCGAAGCATCCCAACGTTCCTACTACGAAAATGCCATACGTAACTACTTAGAAATGATGGGGTCGATTCACGGCGTCAAAATCTATCTGGAATGGACTCCCGGTGCCCCTGCCGTCGTCAATGACTCGCATCTGGCTGCTTACGCTCAGCAAACACTTATCGACCTATTGGGCAACCCAGCGCTCGACCGTGGCGAACCCAGCTTGGGAGCCGAAGACTTTGCCTACTATCAGCAACACATTCCTGGACTTTTCATGCGTGTCGGATCGCGCAGTGGACCCGATACAGCCCACCCCTTGCACAGTTCATGTTTCGACATCGATGAGAGTATCATCGCGCCAGCAGTGGCATTTGCAACCACACTGCTAACAAAGTATTCCTGAATCTACAGACCTTTCCCGAATGAACATCCTGAAGTTTGGCGGCACATCGATGGCCGACCATGACACCTGGAAGCAGGTGCTCGACATCGTACGCTCTACGGAGCAGCCTATTCTGGTCGTGTCGGCAACATCAGGCACGACCAATGCCCTCCTGAAATCTGCACAGTTGGCCATCGGTGGACATCTTGAAGAGGCATTGTCTATCGCCGATGATCTTGAGGCAAAGCATTATGCCATTATCGACCGCTTCTTAGAGGTGCATGCCGTTCCAAATGCCGACCACTCCGAATTGCGCTCCGACGCCCATAACCGAGTATCTGAGCTCCTGACACTGCTCCGCAATTACCTCACCGGCATCCATACACTGGGCGAGCTCACCGATCGTAGCATCGACGCCATCGGCTCGATCGGCGAACGCCTTTCTTCGTACCTTATTTGCTTGTGTGGACAATCGATGGGGATGAACACAGCCTATATCGACGCGGCCGAGGTCATCAAAACCGACAGTCGTTTCACCCAGGCGGTGCCCGACATCGAAGCGATATCCTACAAGGGATCCATCATCCGCAAAGCCGTAGATGAAGGCGCCATCCCTGTAATGGGCGGCTTCTATGGCAGCGACCGTAACGGCGTGATTACCACCCTTGGACGTGGTGGATCCGATTTCACGGCCAGCCTCGTTGGACTCGCCGTCGGCGCCGACACCATCGGCATATGGACGGATGTATCGGGGATGTACACGAGTGACCCGCGGTTCATCAAGGGCACGAAATCCATCCCCGAAATATCGTTTGGCGAAGCGGCCGAGCTTGCCTACTTCGGCGCCAAAGTGCTGCACCCAGCAACCATCCAGCCCGCTGTGGAGCGGAATATTCCCGTACTGGTTAAAAACACCTTCGACCCCGAACATCCCGGCACGACCATCCGCGTAGATGCACCAAAGAATGGGGATATCCGAGCCATCGCCTTCAAGAAGGACATCACTGTTATTACGGTTACATCCACACGAATGTTACTTGCCCATGGATTCATGTCGCGAGTGTTTGGCGTGTTCGAGCAGCACCAGGTTAGCGTAGATTTAGTGACCACTTCGGAGGTGAGCATCAGCATCACGGTCGACAATCTCAAAAACTTAGATGCAGTGGTTGCAGATCTGCAAAAATTTGCACAGGTTAAAGTAAGGTCGGGTCAAGCGTTAATCTGTTTAGTCGGCAAAGGACTCATCGACGCCAAAGGTGTAATGAACACCGCTTTTACGGCCTTGAAAGATGTGCCGATACATATGATCTGTCAAGGCAGTTCAGATCTAAATATGTCGATAGTAGTTGATAATGTCGACGTTATACCCGCAGTTCAGGCTCTGCACGATCAGTTCGTTCGTTAGCAATTCTAAAATAAAGCAACCACCATGAACATTGCATTGATTGGATATGGACGCATGGGTCAACGCATCGAAGCGCTGGCATCGCCCGACTTTGGCAAGGTGGTGCTGAAGCTCGATGAGCACAATAACGAACGTGGATCCGGCATCACTCAGGCAGCGTTCGAATCGGTGGATGTGGCCATAGATTTTAGTCATCCATCGGTGGTAAGTTCGAACCTTCGCCGGGTCATCGCCACGTCGACACCGGTCGTGGTGGGCACAACGGGCTGGTTGCATGAGGCCGATGCCATCAAAGACCTTGTAATGCACCATGGTGTTCCGGTACTCTACGGTTCAAACTTTTCACTTGCTGTGCAGCGTTTCCTCAAATTGGTGGAGCGTGCCGGTGAGCTGTACGGATCCAACCCTGATGTTCACGCCACCGTCCATGAAGTGCACCATACTGCCAAGGCGGATGCGCCCAGCGGCACCGCCATCACGGCCGGCGAGCGATGGTTGGCGGGCTCTGGACGCAGCGGAAAACCGGAATATGGAATACCTGAACGTGGTCCGGTCGATCCGAACGCACTGGTAATCACCTCACAGCGAGTAGGTGATGTAACCGGCGAGCACACGCTGCGACTTCGCACGCCTTACGACGATATCACCATCCGCCACGAGGCTCGCTCCCGCGATGCCTTCGCCCTCGGTGCGCTCAAGGCTTCGAAGTGGCTGCTTGGTCAACCGGCCGGACTCTATTTTCTCGAGCAGGTGATTGAGCAGATCCCGGGATGAACAATGCTGATGTCTTAATCCTCGGTGCTGGCGCGGCCGGACTGACAGCCGCCATATTTGCTGCTCAACGTGGACTCACCGTGCTTGTGCTTGAGAAGGCGCCAACAGCAGGACGCAAGATTCTGATGTCGGGTGGAACCCGCTGCAATGTGCTCCCCGTCGAAATGGATGTGCGCGACTTTGTGACTTCATCGTCGCCCAACCTGCTCAATAAAGTCTTCAAATCGTGGTCGCTCCAAGCCTGCCATCGCTGGTTCGTCGACGAAATCGGTTTGGATATGGTCACCGAGGAAGCTTCGAACAAGTGGTTCCCAGCCAGCAACTCGGCCAAAGAGGTGCGCGATCTCCTACTCGATGCAGCCATCCATGCTGGCGCGCGCTTTCGGTACAATAGTGGTGCAAAGATGATAGAACGCAGCGACGATGGGTCCTGGGCTGTTACCACCAACGACGGGGTGCGTTACGCTGCCCCGGCCTTAATCTTGGCAACTGGCGGTTTATCGGTACCAACCACGGGTACTGAGGGAGATGGCCACCGCATGCTGCAGAAATTGGGTCAGGAGTTGGTGCCCACGTATCCCGCATTGACTCCGTTAAAAGGGGAGCATCCGGGTGCCGACAACCTGGCTGGTTTATCGCTCGAGGTGGGACTACGGGTTACGGACCACGGCAAACAGGTCGGTACCTCAAATAGGCGCGGTTTTTTGTTCACGCACCGAGGGTTTAGTGGTCCGGCGATACTCGATGTGAGCCATTGGGTAGTGAACGATCCTAATGTGGGATTGGAGGTCGACTGGCTGGCCGCAGGAGCCGAATGGTGGGAAGAGCAATTGGGTCCATCGAAAACCCAAGTCTCTACAAGAGTGCGTGAGTTCCTGCCGGAGCGGTTAGCGCGTGCCATCATGGAGGAGTCGGGCATACCGGCGCACCGCAATTTGGCTGAGCTTGGAAAGGTTGATCGCAAGAGACTGGTGGATCTACTGTGCCGGTACCCATTGCATCCTACGGGTCATGAGGGGTATAAGAAAGCGGAGGTAACCGGCGGGGGGGTGCGTCTTGAGGACATCGACACCGCCACAATGGAACACCGTCACTTGCCAGGATTGTACGTATGCGGGGAGATCGTCGACGTGTTCGGCCGCATCGGCGGATTCAACTTCTACTGGGCCTGGGTGAGCGGCAGATTAGCAGGGAAGTCAATCATTAGCAGTCATTAGCCTTGACTATCAATGACTATCAGTTATCGAACTCAGGAGCGACTTGTCTAGTTGTAGGTGAATCAGAATAATTGGTATTGATTGGTAGTCACTGTTAATGATTGATAGTCATTGATCATTGATAATCATTGATAGTCAAGGCTAATGATTGCTAATGATTGATTTCGGAATCGTGAAATAAAACGTGCTTCCCTCGCCGGGTTTCGATTCGAGCCAGATCTGACCCTTGAAATTTTCAATGATACGCTTTGCAATGGCTAACCCCATACCGCTTCCCTCCACTTTGTCGTGATCCTGAAGTCTTTGGAAGATCACAAAGATTTTGTCGAAGTACTCGCCATCTATTCCGATGCCATTGTCTTTTATTGAAAACTCCCAAAAGTCAGGCTTTTCGACGAAATCAATTGAAATACGTGGCTTCACATCTTCACGCGAGTACTTCAGGGCGTTGTCGAGCAGGTTGTGAAACACTAGAGTAACAGGTGCACGGAGTGCCGAAACTACTGGTAACTTGCTGCAATGTATGGTGGCTTTTTTCTCGTCAATCAATCTCCTTCTGAGCAACTTGAACTCCAAAACAAGATCGTTTAGGTCAATTAACTCCTTGTCGTCGTCGCTGCCACCAAATCGTGAAAACTCGAGCAGGTCGAGTATGATCTGCCGCATTCGCTTGGCACCATCTACCGCATAATGAATGTACTGATGCGCCTTTTCGTCTAATTTATCGTGATACTTTTTCTCGAGTAACGTCATAAAACTGGTGATCATCCGCAAAGGCTCCTGCAGGTCATGCGATGCCACATAGGCAAACTTCTCAAGATCAGCGTTTGACAATTCAAGCTCTTTTGCATGACGCTTCAGATTTTCGTTGACTGTTTTAAGCTCAATCTCCGTGTTTTTTGCTTTTGTCACGTCCTGAAAACTACCATACAGGCGGTAACATTTTCCATCGCGGAATTCAGCCTCTCCGATAGATCGTATCCACCTATGATTTCCTTTAGCTGTTACGATGGGAAGCTCTAAGTCCCAAGGGGTGCCCTCAAGCCTGGCTCGTCGAACAGTATTCACAATCTGTTCTCGTGCGACCTCATCATGGTAAAACTCGACGCCCTTCTCTAGCGAAATCTCGTAATCGTCCGGCATTTCGTGGATTTCACGGACAATAGGGGAATAATAGCTTGTACCAGTTATATAATTTATCTCCCAACTCCCAATACGAGCCATTTGGGATGCACGGTCGTACAAGATCTGCAGTTTCTCTTTCTCAGTCACATCAAGGCAAATGACCATCATACAGTCTCGCCCATCGAGATTCATTCTGTGACCTGAAACATCCATCCTTACTAGTTCACCAGTTTTTCTTTTGTGCGTATGAATGCCAAAGTGCGACTTGTTAAGGTGATTCATATCTTGGTGCAGGGCACGAATCCTCGGTACATCTTCCGCTGGACGTATGTCGAAAATGGTCATCTCCTGAAACTCGGTCTTTGTGAACCCATATGCCTCGACTGCAGCATTATTCACGGTTTTGTATTGCCATGTTTCAAGGTCGTATATCATCTTCGGCAGCGGGCTCTCGTCAAAAAGTGCTCGATACTTCTCCTCCGATGCAATTAGCTCAGCCTGTATTTCGACTCGTTCCGTAATGTTCTGGGCGGTCCCGAATAGACGCACAATTTTCCCTGTTTCGTCCTTCTCACTATACCCCAATTCCTCGATTATGCGCTTTTCACCTTTGGGTGTCGTGATTCTATAACGGATGTTAAATGGTTCGCCTGTTCGCTGTGAATGGAGGCTTGTTTCATGTGCCATTTCTCGGTCGCCGTCGTCGATGAGACTCAAAAAGGAACCATGTGTTTCTTGAAACGTTTCTCTGTCCACATCAAAAACGTCATACAATGCATCTGACCAAGTGAGCCTATCGGTCCGAAAATCAAAGTTCCAGCTGCCCATTTTGGCCAATCGTTGCGACTCATTCAACAACACCTCACTTTGCGACAACAACGATTCGGTGTCCCGTATTTTTTCAATCAGTTTGCGATCATTCTGTATCATTGGGCGAATTTTTCATGTGAACCACACGCTGTGGGAAAGGTATCTCGATATTGTTTTCTTTCAGCGCAGCATGAATTTGAAATCGTAGATCACTTTTCAACGTTTCAACCCGAAACACTTCATGTGAGTTAAAGAATAGGGAGAAATTCAAAGACGAATCGCCAAAATCCTCGAATCGAACAAAGGGTGCTGGGTCCTTTAAAACATTGGGATTTGCAGCTGCGACATCTAAGAGTACCTTACGAAGCAGTTCGACGTCGGTCGAATACGACACACCGACACGTACATTGAAGCGGGATGCGAGGGTGTGATGTGTCCAGTTAATTACACTATTTCCAGTAATCTGAGAATTTGGCAGTATCACGTAGTTATCTTCACGGCCAATAACAGTGGTTGTACGAAACTTGATGGCAACCACCTTGTAGATTTTGTCGTTAATCTCGACCACGTCGCCCACCCGCACTGTAGAGTCCAATAACAAGATTATACCAGATAGAATATCGTAGAACAAATATTGCAGTCCGAATCCAATTCCTATCAACAGAAAAGCTGATCCGGCAAGTAAGACGGTAATGTCAATGCCTAGCAAATTCAGACTTATCACAAAGGCTATCACGACGACCACATACCGTATCAGGGCATTTATGGTATATTTTTTCGATATGTCAAGCCTCTTGGATCTGAAAATGAGGTGCTTGATGACGAAGATGACCACATACACCACAACGATGAACAAAACAAGGCTGACTACGTTTCGCACGTAGAGCGAATATTCGCCCCAGACTAAAAGCCTCTGATCCAGAACGGATCCTACCGCCTCATCGACACCCTGAATGCCTTGGATAAGAGCCACCACGAATAAACTTATCCAATTAATCATAGAATTGACGATTACTGCATCTTGTGAATCATTAATATTAATTTAAGGCAATTTTCTTATTTAGTGCCAAGCCCTGTATCTCACTAGCGGTGATGATGTAATGCTCATTGCAGTAGTGACACACCATCTCTTGATCTTGATCCGACATTTCTTCAAGCTCATTGAGTTTCAACATACTCAAGGCAACTATGAACCGGTCTTTATTACAACGGCAGAAAAAGTGAACAGGTATCCGCCCTAATTCCTTTAATTCGAGTGGTTCCATCACCTTGTGCATGATGTCGTCGATGTAAAGACCGCTCATAAGAAGATTGGCCATAGGTGGCAGATCAAAGAGGTTACCCTCGATAAGTTCAATAGCATTAGCGGGCGCCCCTGGAAGTGCCTTGATAAGCACACCACCGGCCGACTCAACCTCACCAGCGTCATTGATCTGAACGTCGAGACTCACAGCCGACGGAATTTGCTCCGATTGCATCAGGTAATGTGCGAGGTCCTTGCTCACATTTCCGGATACCAACTCAACGGTGCCGGTTATTGGTTTTGCTTCGTTGAAAAGGGTCTTTGAAAAGGTTAGTAGTCCGATTCCCAATCCGTCTTCAATGCGCTCACCTTTAGTAACATCTATCATTGCTAATGGATTCTGAACGTAACCGCGAATCTCACCAATGCTGTTTGCCTCAACAGCTAGCAAAGCTAGCGGACCATTACCCTGCATCACAAGTTGTATCCTCTCTTCGCCCTTTAAAGCCGAACTGAGCAACATCACTCCCGTAAGGGCCCTTCCCAGCAATACCGTAGCGAGCGGACCCAAATGGTGTCGACGGGCTGCTTCTCTTACAACATCGGTAGTCTTAACAACCACAACTTGAAAAAAACCATCGTCAGTCATTCCGCGAACGAGACGATCTTTACGTAAATAAGCTTCTTTTTTATCCATTCTAAATAAAACGTGTTAAAACATGATGAGCGTTCCGGCTTAAACAGACTCTAAGCCCCATCTATTCCTTGACAACAAAGTTACGGTACTTTGGGCTTTTGATCATTATGAAGCGTGGTGGCAAAAAAAACGGCCTGTAGTATCGCTACAGGCCGCTTTCAACAACACATTCAAATAGAAGAGCTATTTGAATTGTTTTCACAGGATCATTCTAGACGGGATAGCACCGTGTACGACTTCAGGCGACCTTTCAGATCGTGCAACTCGGATCGAATCATCAACCCTTTGCTGAGATCATACCACACTTTTTCGTCATATTCCCAGGTCTTGCGAAGCAGAAGCACCTTAGATCGTGAAGTTGACCTCTGGGTTATCAACGTTGTGTTGAATGTGCCAGCTGGTGTCTCAAGTTCAACTTCGGAATCGATCTTTCGATTGCTGATGCTGAAATCTAAGGTCATCAGACTTCCTGATGCTTCGGGTCCGACTTCAACACTCGTACTTGCTTGAGGCAGCATTTGGCCGAGTGTGTGATCGATTGGAACGCGCAGGAGGTTTTGGTTAGAGCGGATTTCCATCGTCTCCGCACCTCGCAAAGCCTCGCTCGGTATCATCCTCGTCATATCAAAAAAAAGAACATCATTTT
>CAZVRJ010000058.1:0-12408 GCA_964629885.1 uncultured Chitinophagales bacterium
CGTTCGTGATCGTTCGTGATCGTTCGTGATCGTTCGTGATCGTTCGTGATCGTTCTACTGCCAATCCTCACATCCCTTAAACGCCATGTGCTCGCCGGCGAGGTACTTCGGACGCGCGTGGTATTCGTTGATGCCCGGTACGGCATCGCCGCGGAGTAGAAACGGAGCGCCGGCATCGCGCAGGATGCGGGTCGTGGTCGGGATGTAGCGGATCGTAAGCCCCATCCGCCAGCGGTCGCCGGTGTTGGCATTCGAGCCGTGGATAACATTCGGATGGTGGATTTCCACATCGCCAGGCTTCATGAAGCAGTCGACAGCACTTGATTCATCCACAAACGAATCGTCGATGGAGCTGTTTAGCACATTCGCTACGCTCAAGTTCTCCTTCATCTCCTGCAGGTCGAGGTGTTGTGTGCGGGGGATGATGCGGAGGCATCCGTTACCAGGATCGGTCTCAGAAACGGCCAGCCAGAAGGTGACGACATCCATAGGATCGAGCGGCCAATAGCTGCCGTCCTGATGCCAAAGCACTGCCGCGCCAGTGAATGGTGCCTTGCAGATGTAGTGGGTTGAAAACAGTGCGATGTTTGGACCGATGAACTGCTCGGCTAGGTCGAGGAGACGCGGGTCGGATACCAGGCGGATCCAGAACGGGTCTTGTAGAGCAAGATGCGCGTGGAGTTGCTCGGGGGCAACGCCGGGATTACGATCGAGGAGCCAAAAGACGTGGTCGCGGGCTTCGGCCATAAGGTCGGCATCAAGGACGTTACGGGCGATGACGTAGCCGTCGGTTTCGAATTGCTCGCGAAGCGGGGAGAGGGTTGCTGTTTGCATATAGGTGGTAGAGTAGTAGAGTAGTAGAGTGGTAGAGTGGTAGAGTGGCGAAGCCGTCCTGAGTGAAACGAAGGATCTTGATACTTACAGCGGCGAATCCGACTTTAGCGAATCGAATACTCTTGAGCAGCTTGCGTTCATGAACTTAATGTTCGAAGATATGAAATCGATATTTGGACTGCAAGATGGTGCTTCGTCGACATTTCGGGCTTCGCCCGCTAGGTCCTTCACTTCGTTCAGGATGACAACGTCCCTACGGGATGACAGCTGCGGTGTTAGTAAGGAAAGATGCCTCGCTGCGCTCGGCATGGGATCGGCAATGCCAAAAAAAAGGGCGGCCCCTTAGCGGAGCCGCCCTAATTGATACTAACTGTCAGTCACTGCTAATGACTGTGACTGTCAGTACTTGATAGTCACTGATAGTCATTGTTAATGATTGCTAATCATTACTTAATCAAGGTCAACTTCCGCACCATCAGCTGCCCGCCGGCTTCGAGGCGCACCATGTACACCCCGCTAGGCAGACCGGCTGCGTTGAAGGCCACCTGGTGGCGGCCGGCATTCTGTTGCGCGTCGAGCAGCGAGGCAACCGGACGGCCCGTCACGTCGTACACCGTAATACGCACACGGCTAGTCGAGGCCAGGTCGTACGGGATAACCGTGGTCGGGTTGAACGGATTCGGATAGTTCTGGTGCAATGCAAAGCTGGTCGGCAAGCCAGCGTCGCCGTCGTCGCTGGTCGGCAGTCCGCCGCCACCGCTCGCAAGCGATGCGTCGATGGTGAGCATGTAGTCCTCGACCTCGCCGTCAAGGGCAAGTCCGGTCGCACCTACATCGGCCTGGGTCGTGAGGCGCACGCGCACGAAGGTCAAGCCGCTCGTGTTGGTTGCGCCCGAGTGCAGCGTCACATCGTACTCGCCCGTTGTAACCGCCACGTCAGATACCAATCTCTCGGACGGCTCGAACACGCCGTTGCGGTTCTGGTCAACCCACACGCTTAGCAGGCCCGCGCCTGTCACGCTCACCGTTGCCTCAAAGGCGGAGTTCGGGGCCACGGCTGCGGGCAGCTCAACGCCGTCGTCGAAGTCGCCGTCGGCGCTGGCGCCCGGCTGGCCGTTGGCGTCGGCGCTCACGCTCGCTCCCAGCCTCAGGGCCGGAGAGCCAGTCCAAGGCATCAGGTGGCGCGCCCCGTCGAGCGGGTACACGATGCCCGTAGTTGTCACAACGAACGGATCGCCCGGCAGCGCCCTGAGCGTGCCGTAGGTAGCTGGGGCGTCGCCGAAGTCGGCGCGCTCGACGGCGAAGTCGGCGCCGTAAGTAGGCTTATGCTCAGCGTAAAGAATTCTTGCAACCACATTGCCTTCAATGTCGCGCAAATTAACAGGTCCACCGGCCGTGATCGCATTGAATACGGCCGATGTGTTGCGGATCGGCCAGCGGTCGGCGCTTCCAACAAACGGTATCGGGTCGCTGGTGTAGAAAAAATCCCCACCGGCCGATATCACCAAGCCCGACTCCATGCCCCTCGAAACTTGAGCACCAGAACCAGCCAATTCACCCAATCCCTCAATCAGGCCGGGTGTAGCGGCCACAATGGGTTCGCCCTGCAAGTTGTTTCCGTACATCGACATGGTTGTCAGTGCAAACGGGCGAACCGTTTGACCTGTTATTCCACCAAGCACAAACTTGGCTAAGCCTGAGAGATCGAGGCGAGTATCGGCATGACCGTTCAGGTCTGTGTCGATGGCAAGTACAAGACTGCCAAAGGTCACGTCGTCGCCGGCCATCGCCGCCTGCAGCCAGCCCACGCCGCCTGGAGCTCCACTCGAAGCCAATCCAATATTCTGATTCTCACCTAGAACAACCACATGACTAGAAGAGTGCGGGTAGCTTACCGATGCGCCCACCACGCTCTGCACAGACACGACGTAGCGACCCTCTGGCAGCTCACTGAACGTGTATGATCCGTCGGAACCTGTAGTTGTGGTGCGCGTGATGGAGGTTCCTCGCTTACTCTTTCCTATAAGCGAGACAGACCTACTAGCGACTCCCGATTCAGCCGGGAAATCCCAGCTACCGTTCCCGTTGGCGTCGGCGAATACCGATCCCGTGATCGACGACTTGTTTACCTCGGGGGCGGCGTACGAGTCATAGAACAGGCCGAACTCGATCTCCACATAGCCACCCGATACGAGCACCTCTGTAAGTGGATTTGGGGTGATGACGGACGTGTACGGATTCGGTGGCGTTACGGTAAGTGTGTACAAACCCGGGAGTAGACCATTTACCATGAAATACCCGTTATCGTCAGTCACCGCAATAAAGTTCGACTGGCCAGGTAGCACAGTAGGATCAGAAGTCGGCTTGAGCGGTGCTGGACCCGTACGTACGCCCGTCACAACGACGCCCGGAGCGGGAAAACGCTCGTTCAAAATGGATGCTCCCGACACGCCCTTCGGAGGCGGTGTGCCGTCGTAGTACACAAAGCCCTCGATGCTGGTGAGGTAATAATTGCCAAAATTTTTCGGACCCAACTCGTCGCCGCTGATTAGCGTGAGGCTGTAGAAGCCACCCACTTCGTAGCCCGGCTGCGACTGGAACATACCCTCGGGGATGTCCTCATATAAGCCGTAGGTGCCTGGATCAAGTCCCTCGAAGTGGAAATAGCCGTCGGCGTCGGAGAGCGTCTCGGCCACCATGTTGCCCGATAGATCCTTCAGGAAGATACGTACTCCCTCAAGGCCGGGTTCGCCCTGATCCATCGTGCCAGAGCCATCTAGATCGACGTACTTGTAGCCGTAGACATGAGCGGGTCGGTAATTACCGAAGTCGGCCGTGACAGAACTGAGGGCAGAACTAACCGACACATTATAGAAGCCTTCACCCGCAGGATATGACTGACGCCAGCCCTCTTGTGACTCCTCGCGCACCTGGTATAAACCCGCCTTGAGTCCCTCGAATAGATAATATCCATTATTGTCGGTGGTCGTCGTGAATGTGCCTGCCGAACCCTGAAGGATGATCGTCCAACCAGCCAAACCGTGGTCGCCCTGGTCGCGCACGCCGTTCGCGTTGTGGTCCTCGAACTTATAGCCCGACACCGTGATGTTCACGCAGCCAATGGTGTAATTGGCCGAGGCCGGATGCAGAATTCCGATTTCATCTGCAAGCTCGTTATTGACCAAACCCTCGTACATCATTGTCATGGTATCAAAATCAAAATCTAGAAAATCAGTAAACAAGAAATTCTGAGATGCGATTTTACTAACATTCCAATACTTCATCGTAAACAGAGGCGTTTCGAACGCAAAAAGTCCGGTGTTTATCCTTTCGCCCGCTTCAATGACCCCGCCTCCAATTTCGAAATCCATTCGCAGGGTGTATGTATCGTACCAGTCGTAGGTAGGCTGGACTGGCGTCTGGGTATGAATTCCATTAGGCGACTTGGTTGGCGTGAAGTAATTAAAATAGGCTATATTCGCGAATTGATACAGGGCCACACCTTCTAAGCCCTTTGCGATCAACGCAGCCTCGAAATTAGAATAATTAATGTCACCTCTGAAATTCAAGGAGGCAGACAACAAATCGGTGTTCGAGGGCAATTTGTCGATCAATATGAATATCGATGGTGTCTTTTTCAAATCGGCACCTGTCACACTCAGCTCAAAAAAGCCCTCTTCTCCCTCTTCGAAACAATCGTCGCTAACGGTCTTAGATACAATGAAAGGAGCAATAGCTAGTGACTCGTTGACAACAAAATTATCTGTGATAAACGACTCAGACGGGTCGGCTGCTTTGCAGGCACCAATTTCATCGATAGACTTACAGTTAAAGTTTGGGGAAATACTTATCCCACCTGTTACCGTTGCGTTGTCGCCAGCCATTTCGAGAGTTGCAGCTCCCTGTATAAACAATCGTTCGTAAGAGCCCCCATACGTGTTGATTGGGCTCACGTCACAATCATCTTCGAAACTCTGAGAATACAAGCAATAAAAGTCGACACTACGTACACTAAACAATTCGTTATCTGGTTGATAGGTCATCAAGAATGGAAAATTGTAAAAACCTTCATTTGTTTTGTCGGCGGTTGGCTTCAATCCATTTATATAATAATAGGTATTACTATAAGACAGCGATGAGTAGGCCATAGGGAATCCATCGCGGTGGTTTGGAGAGGATGCAGGAAGAACAGAATCGTAAAAAGTGTTTATCCTAAAAGGGCTATAGCCATGATTCAAGTTCAAATCAACCTGATACGATATTCCTTCATAACTTTGACCTCCATTAAAAATACCAACTTCAACTAAGTATGGCTCCCCCGCTTGGAGTCCAGCAGGAGCTATCTTAGTGGTGTACTTTATCATTTCGGAGGGAGGGGTGAAATCATAATCTACTGGGATATTTACGAATCTCGATCCACCCGATGATCCATCCGTCTGTGTAAAGTCCACGAATAGTCTGTTATTCAGATACGATCCGTTTGTCGTCTTAACTACGTTAATTTGAGAGGCCACAAGTTCAACCGTCAATGTAAGTGTAGCCACATCGGAGGACTGAAGAGTACCATTCCTAAATCGATTGTCGATTAGCCACGTATAGGTATCAGACATTTCTGCAAACTGGATTTGTACTTCGTCCATATCCGCAAGTTTACCTTGTCCATTGGAGTTCACAAGTGTCCTTAAGAAAATACCGTGCGAAAAAGTAGCCTCGCGAAGGATGATGTTGTTTCCAAAGCGTAACGCATCAAAAACATCAATATCAAACATTGGGTTGTCCAAAATATCAACCCTGAAAGCTCCATTGCTGTTGTCGACATTTGTGACGGCAATCTGGATTTGAAAGACGTCATTAGCCTGAAATCCATTCACTGGTGGTGTCGTTAGCAGTGTGACCTCAATATCGGCGTTTGGCGGCAAACTGCCATCTGAACTTGGATTGGCATTAGTCGAAGTTGCTAACAAGACCATCAACATGACAAAAACCGTTGAAATTTTCTTGTTAACACGGCAAAACGTGTGAACGAGTAGAGAATTATTCATTATTCCTGGGTTAACATTAACAAAATAGAGCCCGATAGTCTGACTAACTAGCGGCGGAACGTGGTATACAGTCCTATGATACAACAAGTTTGGTAAATGGCAAAACGATACTCAGGTGGTCCTTCGCCGACACCTCGCTGCTCTCGGCGTTTCTACTCAGGATGACAACGTCCCTACGGGATGACAGCGCCGCTTTAAAAAAAAAGGCGGCCCCGAACCGGAGCCGCCCTAATTGATAATCACTGTTTGTCACTGCTAATGACTGTGACTGTCAGTACTTGATAGTCACTGATAGTCATTGTTAATGATTGCTAATCATTACTTAATCAAGGTCAACTTCCGCACCATCAGCTGCCCGCCGGCTTCGAGGCGCACCATGTACACCCCGCTAGGCAGACCGGCTGCGTTGAAGGCCACCTGGTGGCGGCCGGCATTCTGTTGCGCGTCGAGCAGCGAGGCAACCGGACGGCCCGTCACGTCGTACACCGTAATACGCACACGGCTAGTCGAGGCCAGGTCGTACGGGATAACCGTGGTCGGGTTGAACGGATTCGGATAGTTCTGGTGCAATGCAAAGCTGGTCGGCAAGCCAGCGTCGCCGTCGTCGCTGGTCGGCAGTCCGCCGCCACCGCTCGCAAGCGATGCGTCGATGGTGAGCATGTAGTCCTCGACCTCGCCGTCAAGGGCAAGTCCGGTCGCACCTACATCGGCCTGGGTCGTGAGGCGCACGCGCACGAAGGTCAAGCCGCTCGTGTTGGTTGCGCCCGAGTGCAGCGTCACATCGTACTCGCCCGTTGTAACCGCCACGTCAGATACCAATCTCTCGGACGGCTCGAACACGCCATTGCGGTTCTGGTCAACCCACACACTGAGCAGACCCGCGCCAGTAACGCTCACCGTTGCCTCGAAAGCTGAGTTCGGAGCCACGGCTGCTGGTAGTGTGACCCCATTGTCGAAGTCGCCGGTAGCATCAGCGCTAGGCTGGCCATTGGCGTCCGCCGTCACGCTCTCACCGAGCATAAGCACCGGCATTCCCGACCATGGCATCAGATGCCGTGCACCGTCATTCGGATATACCACGCCCACCGGTGTGAGCAAGAACTCGTCGCCCGCAGTAGCACGCAAGGTGCCATAACTGGCCGGCGCATCGCCGAAGTCGGCACGTATAGCGGCGAAATCCACACCGAAGGTCGGAGTGTGCTCCGCGTAGATGATTCTGGCAACTTCTCTGCCAAAAGGATCGCGCAAAATCACCGGCATACCAGAAACCGCAGCATTGAACACCGCCGAGGTGTTTCTCATTGGCCAGCGGTCGGCCGAGCCAGCAAACGGTATGGCCTCGCTGGTGAACATGTATTGATCGCCCACCGAGATCACCATTCCAGTCTGGTGCCCGCCGCCCACCAACGATCCAGTTCCAGACAACTCGCCAAAACCGCCAATCAGTCCTGGGGTGGCTACCACAAGCGGCTGACCATTGGGCCCCTCGCCATACATGGCGAGGCTGCGAAGGGCAAATGGGCGCACGGTCTGCCCTGCAATGCCCCCAAGTTCGAATCGCGCAATACCCGCTACATCGTAACGAGTGTCTGCAATTCCGTCGGCGTTGGTGTCTAGCACCAGCACCATGCTGCCGAAGGTGACGTCAGACCCGGCCAGGGCCGACTGCAGCCACCCGGCACCGCCCGGGGCTCCGCTTGCACTCACACCGATATCCTCGTTGGCACCCAACACTACCACATATCGCAATGCCAACGGCGCAGTGATCAATGCGTTTGCAGTGCTTTGCACCGTCACAACATAACGACCTTCGGGCAGCTCGCCGAAGGTGAACGTACCGAATTCGTTGGTAGTCGTTGTGCGCATTAGTGCGATACCGCGCTTGGATGTGCCAATGAGCGACACTGCCCTTCCTGATACTCCTACTTCTATAGGGAACTGCCATGCTCCGTCGCCGTTTGCATCGGCAAAGACAGATCCTGTGATCGATGAATTCATGATCTCTGGTGCCGCATTGGTATCATAGAAAAGACCGAATTCAACCACAACCACACCACCCGAAACAAGTATGTCACCGACTGGATTCTGAGTCACCGATGATGTATACTCGTCTGGCGGTGTTACTGTGAATGTGTATAAACCCGGCATCAGACCATCGACGATCACATAGCCATCGTTGTCGGTCACAGCCACAAAATTCGTCGCGCCTGGCAGCACTATGTCAGTATTTCCGGGTGCGGACTTGAGAGGCGCTGGACCCGACCGCACGCCCGTCACGGTTATTCCCGGTGCTGGTGTACGAGTCTCCATAACGCGGCCGAATGCCGACTTGGCTGCCACATCGGTATAGTACACAAATACCTCGACGTGCGTCAGCTCGTAGTTACCAAAGTTCTTTGGCCCCAACTCGTCGCCACTGTAGAGCACCAGGTAATGGAATCCCCCCTCACCTGGTTCAGGTTGCGACTGGAACATGCCATTTGGGATGACCTCAAATACGGCATAATGGCCTGGGTCGATACCCTCGAACAAATAGTAGCCGTTGGCATCCGTCATGGTCTCAGTAACCACGATCCCCGAAAGGTTTCTAAGCTGTATAGCAACTCCATCCATGGGTGGTTCATTTTCGTCGAACTGGCCGGAACCATCAAGATCAACATACTTATACCCATAGACGCTTGCAGGACGGTAATTCCCGAAATCTCCCGTGAACGATTGGATGGCGCTCGACAACGTCAGATTATAGAATCCCTCTCCAGCGGGGTACGATTGCCGCCAACCATCTTTGGATTCCTCACGCAGTTGGTATACACCCGGCTTGAGCGACTCGAACAGGAAGAAGCCGTCCGCGTCGGTTGTCGTCACATAGGTGCCGGCTGAGCCTTGTAAGGTGATGGTCCACCCCTCAAGACCCAAATCATCAGGTTCGCGACGGCCGTTAGCATTTCGGTCCTCAAATTTGAAGCCCGACACCGTCAAGACATTACAACCAATGGTATAATTTGCCGTCGCCATCCGTTGCAATGCAATATCGTTGTTCAACGGATCGGTAGTCAAGATTTCGTATATGGTGTTAAGCACCGTTTCATCCAAGTCTTTGAAATCCGTAAACAGTGGTAAATCAGAGACGATCTTTGTATCGGGAAGCGAACTTAAAGCAAACAATGGAGTCAACGATGAAAAATAGCCCGTATTGATTCGTTCGCCATTTTGCACACTTGGACCCGATATCACAAATTCCATACGCAAGGTGTAGATATCGTACCAGTCGTAGGTATAGGTTGGCGGGAGTATTGTGTTGGTACCATTCGGTGAATTTTTGGCAGGTTGATTTGGTTTGAAGTTTGAAACTGACGATGCATTAATGAAGGTATAATAGGCAATGCCCTCTGTACCCTTCGCTATAAACGCGCTTTCGTTAACAGAGTCATTGTTATCGCCCTTGAAATTCAGCGATGCAGCAACCAAAGCGGTATTTGTTGGCATCTTGTCGATCAAGGCAAACGCGGTAGAGGTCTTCTTCAGGTCGGCTCCACTCACGCTTAGTTCGAAATACCCATCGTCACCCTCGTCATAACATGTTTCACAAACCGTTTTGGTGACGGTAAACGGAGCAATGGCAATTGACTCATTCACGACATTCTTATAAGCGAACGAGGAATTCGTCAAATCGACCGATTTGCACACTGCTTCGGTAGCATCTCCTGTTTCGCAATCGTCATAAAAATCAAATGTTACTTCTCCCGTAAGAGTAGCTTCCGATCCTGCTAATTCAAGAGTGGCAACACCTTGAATAAAGAGTCTATTAAAAGTGTTCGCGTACAAATACTGACTACCAAGAGGACATCCAGTACCATAGGGGGTTTCCGAATTGTAGAAACAATTCTCCGATGCGCTTCGAACATTGAACCTTTCGCTTGCCAACTGATACGTCAACAGGAAGGGTAAATAGAAACCGTTGTGTTGAGCGATTTCATCCGATCTCTTATCTTCATAAATACTTTCCAGATAGCCGTACTGAAAGGAAAGTGATCTATGTTCATATTCACCGCCACCAAGATGGGGAGGAGAGGTGCTTGGCAACACATCAAGATAGAATGTGTTTGAACTGAATGGTATGTAGCCCTGGTTAAGGTACAGATCCAAGGAGAAATAGTGGGGGCCACTCCATGCATACTTAATCACTCCGATCTCCATCAGATACGGCTCGCCAGCCATTAGGCCGCTTGGCTTTATCGTGGTGGTGTATACCCTGGATCCGGTTGGTGACACATATCCGACGATGTCGATAGGGATGTCAAGATCCTCAGTGCCGCCGCTGACACCATCTACATTCGTATAATCGACAAAAAGTGTGTATGGCGCTTGTGTCTGATTCAGTTTGTTGATGTCATCTTCGGCATAGATTACGAATTCAAGCGTAAGCAGCAACGTCGCCACATCCGACTCCTGCAGCTTTCCGTTTCGGAACCGTTTGTCGATGAGCCAAGTGTATGCATCCGATACAGACGCAACCTCTAGCACGGCATCAACGTCGTACAATTCCTTCTTCGGAACGCTATTCGTTAACGTACGCAGCAGTATTCCGTGGGAAAACTCCGCCTCCCTTAGGATGGCGTTACGACCGAACAAGATCGGTCGACTCATCAAAAAGTTATCTGGCACTCTATAGTCCAGAAGATCCAACCTGAAAGCACCGGTGCTGTTGTCGACATTCGTCACGCTAACCAACACTTGAAACTGATTGCCTGGCCGAAAACCGCCGGGTGGCGGCGTAGTGACCAAGCTCATGCTCACATTGGCCGACGAGATTGATGTCGCTTCATTATCCACAGCGAACGAATGGATCGGGTATATGAACCCAGCCAGTGCCCAAAAAGCCAACATGGCAATGAACCGGCCATGTTGTTCAACCGCTTGATTTATGTACAACGTTTTCATGGCTTCTCCAAAGCAAGTATGAAAACGCGAATACTTGAAAAGCCGAAAAGATCATTCCACACTAATATGATATGACCCAATCACAATCATAGCAAGTTAAAACGTGCGTAATAATCCTCCACACTCAAGGTGCAAATCAACTATTCAATAGAGGATGAACAAGTCGAAAACCAATAATCACTGATAGTAATTGGTAGTTACTGATAATCACTGCTAATGATTGCTAATGATTATTTAATCAGGGTGACCTTACTCATATGCACCTCACCGCCGGCAGCAAGTCGGATCATGTAGACCCCGCTTGGGAGGTCGCCGGCGTTCCATTGCAGCTGATGGCGGCCCGCACTCATGCGACCCTGCACCAAAACATCCACAGTCCGACCAATGGAATCGACCACAGTTATGAACACCTCACCCGAGGCACGCAGCTCGACGGGTATCACCGTAGCTGGATTAAATGGGTTTGGATAAGCATTCCCAAGGGAGTAGCGCTCTGGTAAAAGACTCTGATCAGATTCCAAGGGAACCGTAATCTGTGGATTCCATTGCGCGTTCGACAAGTCGGGTTTTGGATTTCCGTTGTCAATCACAAATGAACGAATGGTAATGGGTACTAGGCTAGACGTTGAGGCCAGCTGATTTACATTGATTCTTATAAGCAACTGGGTGTTGCCTTTCATTTCGTTGGTGCCAGCTGCTGAAATAATGACCAATCCGGGTGTATTTCCATTGAATGCGACAAACATACCATTAGATAGCGTTCCATTCGATTCAAAACCTGTAGCTCTCATTGCATTGGCAGGATATTCTAATTCGATTCTATACGAATACACACCCCATCCATCCGGTTTGGTCATTTTAATATCAACCGCATACTGGTTGTTCGTCACCCTTCCCTTTGGATCAACCCATACGCGCATATTTGTGCCACTAAATACCGTTACAGATCCTGTACCAAGGGTCATTGCCGGAGAAGTACCGTTAACGGTTACTGTTTGAAATCGCAAGCCTTGATTGGCGGATCCTTGTCCAATGCATTTTCCCTTTAAACGAAACAACGTGCCATTACCCGACATGGCTGAAGCTCTGTTGAACGTTGCCGTGATGGCCGTTTTGCCGTTGGCCAGTGCATTGACTGTTACGGTTGAACCATTTGTGATGGTACCGGTTGTTATGACTTCAGAGATGTAAAGCAGATCGGTGGCATAGGGCATGTTGACACTTATTTGTGTGGCCCCTGAAATCGAATTCACACTTACTGGCACCTCAACATCCTGACCAACTGAACACGACACATTTCCAACTGTGAACTGATACTGAGCATGTGTTCGGTTGAAAAAACCAAATACCGACATCAATAGTATTGTTGAGAATACGAGCTTAACTCTGTTGGTCATTAATCGCGTCGATTTGTAAGTTGGGTTTCGAACTATAAACTACAAATAAAAAAGGCCTGATGACAGAATCACCAGGCCTTTTCTTCTTAAATGGATATCCTGGGGCTCGTTAAAACCCAGGGTTTCTTAATGTTACTTGATTAGAGTCATCTTGTTCGTAGCGGAGAATGTTCCCGCCTGAATTCTGTAGATGT
>CAZVRJ010000059.1:0-12320 GCA_964629885.1 uncultured Chitinophagales bacterium
GATACGTAGGCCGTATAACCGATTTCGCCAACTTTCCCCGCTGAGAAGATGTTCACATCACCGCCCACTGTGCTTAGACCATTGAGCATAATCGTGGTTCCCTCGTCCTCATATGTTTTTGTGACGAGGTTTACGAGTCCGGCGATGGCACCACCGCCATATAGCGTCGATGCGCTGCCTTTGATGATTTCGACCTGCTTTAAATTGAGGGGCGGTATCTGAACAATGCTAAGGGATGAGGATATCCCGCCGTACATCGGTAAGCCATCTTGAAGAAGCTGTGTATAACGCCCGTTTAATCCCTGAATTCGGAAGGTCATATTGGCCGTCGATGGGTCTGTCTGCTGTACCTGTAACCCGGGCGTTTCGCGTAGAATCATCGATATGTTTGAGGAGTTCATGTTGGCCTTCTCGTCGAGCTCCTCACCTGCAATGACTTCGGCACGTGTCGGTACCCGGTCAATGAGGCGACTTCCTCGGACAGCGTAGATGGTAACATCTTCGAGCTCCTCGTGGTGATGCTCAAGTTCGACTTCGATGATGCTCCCCGTGTCTTCGGGGACTCTCAAAGTAATGGTCACACGTTCATAACCAACCATGGAAATTCTGAACCTATATTGGCCTTGGCTCAAATTTCGTATTTCGGCTATTCCATCATAATTGCTTACAGTTCCAATTGAGGTCCCTAAAACGGACACATTCACACCGGGTAGAACCGATGTGGATTCAGCATCAATGATCTTGAGTTGGACGGTGTGCTGTGCAAATGATGTACCGAGGCCTAGATACATGGCCACAAGTGCCAGAAATAAAATCTTCATGATAAATTGATAGATATTCGTTCGCCCTAGTCTTCTGCCACTTTTAGCGCTGAGTGCAATCGTGCGTAGACGTCGTCGGGAGTGAATGGTTTCGTGATCAGGTCATCGACTCCGGCGTCGATGGCTTTCTCCCTTGTTTCTGGCTGAACATCGGCAGAAATGGCATAGATTGGGATCTTCTCCCAGATGCTACCGATGGCTCGAATACGCTTGGTAGCCTCAAACCCATCCATTTCGGGCATATGAATGTCGGTAAGAATGACGTCGTACAAATTGTTGTGTACTTTGTCTAATGCTTCCATACCGTTGTAAGCCGTATCAATTTGACCTACACTCCATCGTTCAAGCAGTCGTCGTAGCACAACAATATTAAATTCGTTGTCTTCCACTATCAGTACCCGAAGCTTGACGAGTGGTGATTTTGTGGCTGTTGGCTTAACAATTCTTTCGATTGCCTTAACAAGGTCGAATTCAAGATCAAACATGAAGGTGGACCCAACTCCCTCTTGACTCTCGAGGTCGATTTTTGTGCCAAGCAATCCCAAAATCCGACTGCAGATGGCGAGTCCGAGTCCACTTCCCCCAAATTTGCGATTGGTATCGGCAGAACCTTGGGTGAAATTGTCGAAAATGATCTTGTGATTCTCTTTGGGTATGCCAATTCCGGTATCTGATATGCCGAATCGGACCTTCTGTCGCTCACCGCTCTTTTGGACAAGGTCTGCAGTGACCCTTACCATGCCAGAATCTGTAAATTTGACGGCATTTGACAATAAGTTTTGGATGACTTGACCCAGCAGATATGGGTCGCCGCTAACATTATCGCTTAAACGAGGATCAAACTCCATTTTTACGACCAAATCTTTTTCGCGTGCGTTCAAGCTTGCTGCGTTATGAAGTCCTTGGAGCATCTGCTTAAGGTTGAAGGGCGTATTTTCAGGTTGGACCTTACCCGACTCAAGCCTGCCGAGATCTAAGATATTATTCATCAAATAAAGCAGATTGTTCGACGACACCCTGAGTACGTCGAGGAACTCTCGATGTTTATCGGGTGGATTATCAGTCAATATGAAATTTGTAGCGCCAATGAGGGCATTTAATGGTGTTCGAATTTCATGGCTCATAATTGACAGGAAGTTCGACTTTGCTGCGTTTGCAATTTCAGCCACTCTTTTTGCCTTTTGTAGATCAGCATTCGTTTTCAACAGATCCTTGTTCGCCTTCTCGATCTCTTTCTGCTTGGTTATGAGCTCTACATTATGTCTCTGCTTTCCTCTTAGGCTTACAAATAAAAATGCAATGATGAGTAAGCTGACAATCAGTAGTAGCAGTGTTAGTGTGTAGAGCTGACGCTGCCGCTCTTCTTCGGCCTGCAATTCTGCTTGAACTCTGTCGCGAAACTCAAGTTCATACTCATTCTTCAGACGGCTTACAGTTAAGCTAAGTTGGGCAACTGAAAGACTGTCGGCATATTCAACCAAACGTCGTTTCATTTCTAACGCTTTTCGTATATCACCTTTTGCCTCGGCAAGCAGAGACCCTTCCTGAAGCCATGCTCGTCTAACATTTTGATCATCGGTCTGATTGGCAGCTAAGATGCTGTCGGCTTGAAACAACCGATATTCAGCTTTTTGAAGGTTACCACGAAGTCGCTCCAGTTTGGCCTGATTAGTTCTCGATCCAGACATGACTCCAATAGGAAATGTCGGCTTTGGCGCGTAATAAGCGCGTTCGAACATGGAATCAGCTTGACTATACCTACCCGTTTCTATGTAAATTCGACCTAGGTTGTATGTTACTGGCGACAAAAACCGGAGACTGGGCTCGTCAAACACATGCTCATATGCTAAATTGTAATACTGCTCGGCAATGGAATATTCCTTCAGTCTGAAGTACGATAAGGCTATCGAATTGGTGGAATTTACCACCCTTGGGTAATCGGTTTCATCTAAGTAGCCAAGCGCAAGCTCAAACTTCTCGATTGCTTTTGTGTACTCCATTTTGTCGTAGTGCGTTAGCCCCACTAAATGGAGAGTCCACCAAATATTTATTGAATCACTTTGGGCCTTGTAGATCTCCCAAGCCGATTCATACATGGCTGTAGCACGGTCGAAGTAGCCAATGGTGCGATAATAATTACCCAAATCGATGGATACATTGGCTGACGTGCTGACACTGCCGGCTTTTGCTAGGTAATCAGAAGCCCTTCTCAGATAGTATATGGACGAGTCTGGGTTAATTTGAGCATAGTATCTGTACAAATGCCAAGAGACCAGCATCCTGTCGTGGTCGTTGGTGAAACGGAATGATCTATCGTAAGCTTCCTTTAACTTTCTAAGACGATCCCCACTTCCAGTCGAGGAAGAATCGGCCGACACGAGCATAGTTGAGATTATAGGATCGACAGCAGCGTACGTATTGCCCGGAACGCCCTCAAAAGCTGGTGTTTGAAGCAGAACGATTAAAAGTAATGCGGTTAAGTGTCCCATTTAGGTAGTGGCAGCCGATCTCAGTCTGGTTGCATGAATGTACGAATTTAACACTTTAATCCTTTTCGGTGGCATGAGTATATCCAAGCATTACATAAATGCTAACAACTGACATCAGCTTTCGTATCTTGGCGGATGCAAACAAATGGCCTACAAGAGAAGCTTCAGGTGACTTTGCTAGTTGCAGCCGTGCTGTGCCTACTGTTTGTGATGTTTCTGCTGCAACACTTGTTGAATCCGCTTGGTTATGGGTTAATCATAGGAATCCTGTTCTACCCGCTTCGGAAACAGCCCTTGGCTAAGGCCGTGCTCTACGCATCTATCTACGCGTGTGGTATTTGGTTCCTATATGACTCAGGACACCTGCTTATTCCGTTCGTTGTGGCATATCTCATTGCCTTTCTAGTCAATCCGTTGGTATTAAGGCTCGAGCAATATCGAATTCCGAGATGGCTCACAGCCACTTTATTCACACTCGCTGGCTTGGGAGGGATTGCGACCGCTGTTTATGCCGGCATACCGCGACTATATGAACAACTGGTGCGACTCAATCAAATGATCACATCGGCTAAGTACAATCAACAGGGTTGGGCCGATGAAGTAGGTTTGAAAGAGTTTCTCGACTCAATCGGATTGGATGGCAGTGAACTCGGTCCTACGGTAGCAGGGCACATTAATGATCTGATTCGTGGGTTTTACATGGATTTGTCCGGTTTGCCAATCACTTACATCGATCGCGTCGGAGTCGCATTTACTTTTGTCTTCTTCGTCATTCTATTGCCATTCCTTCTGTTCTTCATGATACGTGACTATGATCGAATCCGGCTTTTTGTTAAATCCTTTTTTATTCCAAAGATAACTCGTTACGATTATACGAGTGAGGTTTCGCGCATTGCGGGTGCTTACATCCGCGGCTTGTTTATCGTAGTGTTGATTAGCGCCTTCAACCTTAGTGTCGGTTTCACGATAATTGGTCTTCCCTACGGAATACTGCTGGGTCTGTTTGCTGGGTTAACAAACTTTATACCCACATTTGGGCTTTGGATCAGCATTTTTGTCGCCACCATATTCGGGATCAGCATGGGCGACCCTTGGTATCAATATTTGCCCGGCATTTACATCGTTTTTGCGGTGGAACAAATCTTTGAATCAGGGTTTTTGGTCCCACGAGTAATGGGAAGGCAGGTCGGAATTCATCCACTGCTTGTGATGATTTCGCTGTTGGTTTTCGGTTTCATGTTTGGCTTTCTGGGTCTGCTGATTGCTGTTCCCAGTGTTGCTCTATTGTCTGTATTCTACGACAAATACAAAGAGACAGGGGTGTTACCTTTCCTCAGCGGTGCCGATCCAGATGAGCTGCTTCAAGACGAATCGGAGCCGCCCGATACAACTCCCTAGAACGATCATATAAACTATTTTGACATGTCGAATTCAGTTGAGGAACGCTTGACGTTCGAACAAGCATTAGACCAATTAGATCGCATTGTAAGAGAACTCGAGTCGGATACTGTTCCCCTCGAACAAACCGTTGAACTGTATGAGAAGGCAAGCAAATTAGCCACATACTGCAGCGAAATTCTTGAGCAAGCCAAATTGCGCATCGAGCAAGTCAATCCGAACGAAGCCCCCACATGATGATAGCGGCACCAAACGAACAAGGTGAACTACTAAAGCAAATTCAGACTCCTGAAGATCTGAAAAAGCTAACCATAGATCAGCTACCTGAGCTATGTTTCGAGCTTCGCGATTTTATAATTGGTCAGGTGGCGGTTCACGGCGGACATTTTGGCGCTAGTTTGGGCACAGTCGAGCTTACCACAGCCCTCCATTACGCTCTCGATACGCCACGCGACCTCTTGGTATGGGATGTGGGCCACCAAGCGTATGGTCACAAAATCTTGACAGGTCGAAAAGACCAGTTTGAAACGAATCGAAAGTATGGTGGTATAAGCGGTTTCCCTAAACGCAGTGAGAGCGTTTTCGATACATTCGGAGTTGGACACTCGAGCACGTCGATATCGGCTGCATTGGGCATGGCAAAAGCAGCGGAATTATCGGGCGAGAAGAAACGTGTGGTAGCAGTAATAGGCGACGGAGCGATGACTGCAGGCATGGCATTTGAGGGTCTCAACAACGCAGGGGCATTGAATTCGGACGTGCTGGTCATTTTGAACGACAACTGTATGTCGATCGATCCGAATGTTGGCGCGCTTAAGGAGTATTTAACGGATATCACTACTAGCAAGACGTTCAATCGTGTTCGTGATGAGCTATATGACTTGCTAGGCCACTTTCAGAAGACGGGCGACCGCATGCGGAAAGTAGCCTCAAAGCTCGAACATGCCCTCACTACCGCCTTAACACCCGGCAGCCTATTTCGTTCTCTGGGTTTCAAGTACTATGGGCCGGTCGATGGTCACAATGTCAGAGGTTTGGTTAAGACCCTCGAAGATCTGAAGGACATCCCTGGACCCAAACTCCTCCATGTGGTCACTGTAAAGGGCAAAGGATTTGCGCCTGCAGAGCGGGATCCGTTAAAATGGCACGCTCAGGGTAGCCCATTCGACAAAATTACCGGTGCTCCAGTAGGTGCTGTTTCGTCGTCGAAGAAAGCAGCCAACTATCAAGATATTTTCGGCAGTGCTATTATCGAGTTGGCTCGGAAGAATGATAAGATTGTAGGCGTAACAGCTGCAATGCCCAGCGGAACTGGGCTGAACGCAATGATGGCAGCGATGCCGGAACGCGCTTTCGATGTTGGAATCGCCGAGCAACATGCCGTTACGTTTGCAGCTGGCATGGCCACGCAGGGGTATCATCCGTTTGTTGCAATATACTCGACGTTTCTGCAGCGTGGCTACGACCAAGTTGTACACGATGTGTGCATCCAACATCTGCCTGTTGTTTTTTGCATGGATCGCGCTGGTTTAGTTGGCGCCGATGGTCCAACACACCACGGGCTTTACGACATCCCATATATGCGCTGCCTACCTAACATTGTGGTGAGTGCGCCGATGGACGAGCAAGACCTACGCAACCTGATGTACACTGCAAGCTTGTATCAGGAGGGACCATTCTCCATTCGCTACCCACGTGGCAAGGGCGCTGGTGTTGAGATAAGCGAGTTCCAGTTGATCCCAATTGGTTCGTCGAGGGTGATCGCTACGGGCCAAGATGTGGCCATTTTGAGCTTCGGAAGCATTGGAAACCAAGTTGTGAAAGCAAACGAGCTATTACAATCGGCGGGAATCCATACAACTCACGTCGACATGCGATTTGTGAAACCGCTAGACACCGACGCCATCGAACGTGCCATGATATCGCACCACACCATAATCACCATTGAGGATGGAACCGTTATCGGAGGCTTCGGTTCGGCAGTCGCAGAATATGTGTCCTCGAAAGGATGGACCGGAAAAATTGTGATGCTAGGGGTGCCCGACATAGTTGTTGAGCACGGCACCCAAGAAGAGCTGTGGCGAGACTGTGGAATAGATGCTCCTTCAATAGTAAATACCGTTCAATCGTCACTGAAACCGTCTTTGGCACATATCGTTTCCTAGATAGTTATTTAGCCCTTTCGGCTGACCTCTTCGTATTCATACCGAACAATGTGTATAGAGGACAGAATCCGATAGCACTGGTTGCGACAAAGATCGCACCTAGAACAAGAAGGGTAGTTGCGACTGTGCCTGTGATGATGTCCATCATCCATAGCAATACAACCAATACCGCAAATATGACCCGACCGATGCGATCTGTGCTGCTCATGTTACTTTTCATGGTATCCCCGTTGGTATTTGGTAGCGTAAGGTAATATCATACACCGAAGTTGAATTGTCAAATGTCTAAGTAGATGTTTTATTGAAGCTGACAACCCGCATAGCACCGACACCGAATGGATATTTGCACGTAGGCAATGCACTCAACGCTGTCATGATCTGGCTGTGGGCTAGACAAAACGATGCCTCCATCCTATTGAGAATAGACGACTTAGACAAGGGGAGGGTTCGAACAGAGTATATCGAAGAGGTGTTTCGCACACTAGATTGGCTTGGTATCGACTGGGATGTCGGACCACAGACGGTAGATGAGTTCAACTCACGATGGTCGCAGCTTCAACGTATTGACGAGTATAATAAAGCCATTCAGAGATTATTGGACAGTAAATTGGCCTATCATTGTCGGTGCTCCAGGGTGAGCTGGCTAAAAAGCGGTTACGCTGGGTGCGATTGCGATCGTGATAATTTGATCGACAACGCCGAAACCACGCTTCGTCTAGCCGTGCTGCCAGAAATACTATCTTTCCATGATCAATGGAGTGGTTTCTTAAGTTGGAAGTATAATCCCCATTCCATGGTAAGCGCCATACGTAGTCGTGATGGACAGCCTTCCTATCAGATTGCCACCATAGTCGACGACGTCTTATTCGGGGTAAGTCACATCATGAGGGGGCAAGATCTTATTGAATCTACTGCATTCCAGAAGTATCTGTCTGGATTGATCGGAATGCCACAATTCAGCCGTATTCAGTTTATGCATCATCCATTAGTGCAAATCGACGGTGCAAAGCTAAGCAAATCGGATGGGTCAACTAGTTTAAAACACTTTCGGGAATCGGGGGATAGTCCTGAACAGTTCTACCATTGGGTTTCTAAATTGATGGGGACTGAACCAGTTACACGCATCCGGGAGCTTCTCGTTCGGGTGAACTTAGGTACTATTCCTTTTTCTGAAAACCAAGACTGGTGAGAAGCTCAATCATGTCGTTCTTCAAGAGCGGCTTTGATATGAAAGAGTGTACGCTTGCATAACTCATTGATCTTTCAATATCGTCGGGAGCTATGGTTGACGAAAGAATGCATATGACTGGTTGTCGCGACATTTGAGATTTAAAATTGTCGATTTCATCTAAAAACTCCCAGCCGTTCATAACTGGCATATTCAAGTCGAGTAAAATAAGATCGGGTGGGTTATTGAGATCGGCTTTAATCAGATCGATTGCCTCACGACCATCCATAGCCTTGCTCGACTCCACATCAAACGGGAGCCTCTTGATGAGCATGCTGGTCACCACATGGTATACATTGTCGTCGTCAACGAGTAGGATATGATTCATTAAATACGATTCTGTGTCTATCCTCTGTCCATTGTTTTACTACTGTCTTTCGATCGATCTGCATTATGTCGAGAAGTATACCACCGAACCCCATTCGATACAAACAGTAATGAGCCTAATAATACGTACAAAATTGTACTAAATAGAAATCATTTGTGCAATTAATGTGGACTTTGCCCTGTTTGGACACGATAAATCGGTGCTTTTGGCTATTTTGTACGATTATGAAATATCGTTCAATTCTATTCGCTTTTGCGATCATTTTGGGATCCAATCTTCCCTCGTTTGCACAGGTCGGTTTTCACGGTGGGGTGAGGTTTGCTCACACCGTCATATCGTGGGATGACACTACTTTCGATGAAAACACCGACAATGGTAAGGGTCCGGGTGTCGGCGTTGCTATCGGCTACGGGTTTAATCCGATTTTAACTATGATGGTCAGCCTGTCGGCACACAAGCTAAACGATGGGGCTGCGAATACCCAGTATGCAGAAATCGTTAGCAGGTTTCATCTTGGCCAGACCTGGATTCAACCGTATTTGGAAGCTGGTGTTATGGGTTCATTGTTCCGATACGACGACATCGACGTTAGATTCAGCGGGCCGGGCTTAGTTGCCGGCGCCGGTCTGAGAGCAGCTTTGACCGACAAGTTCTCGTTGGAGCTCGGTGTGCGGCCTGCCAGGTCGCGATACGACAAGATCAAAGTAGGGAAGCAAAGTAATGACATTGAAGATGCGAAGACTTGGCAATTACGCAGTTATGTGGGACTTAGTGTGTATATCGACTGAGTGACAGAAACTGTCACCGAAAGGGTTTGTACTTATTCACCGAGTGTAGGTTGATGCAGTGACTTAAGTTATATTTCAACTGCATGCTTGTGATGTTATGAATAAGTCAATTACCAATTTACTCTGTTTGTTATTGTTGGCGTCCTTACAGGCGACTGCACAGAGTGGCTCTGCTGTGCAGATTCTACCTAACGATGGGTATAGTCCTACGACATATTTCAATGAACCTTTCGGTTCCTACTACGACTCGAGACGCGACAGGATTTATTGGCATACAAAAGACTCCTTGCACATGTGGGATATGTCTGATAGGAAGTGGACGTTTATCAGAACAACCAATTTTGAGGACCGTCAGCTGATAATGGACATCGACACGGTTAAGAACAGAGTGTTACTATGGTCGGGAGGAGCAGGGCTGGTTTACTCGGTGGATGTTGACTGGGTCAGTGATCCCGTGAGGATTGACAACTCAATACTCCACCGAAACCAATTTGAGCATGGTCATTTAATATCCCCCATCGATGGAAGCCTCATGCTATACGGTGGGTATGGGTTTTGGCAAGACAAAGATATCATGACATACTTTGATGATGTCAAAGGCCATTGGGACATCGTAGTATGGAAGGGCAACAAGTGGCCATCAAAACGCGTCCTCCCCACACTTAGCTATTGGAAGAAGGAAAATAAAATCGTTCTATTTGGTGGCCGAACGTCGACCGAACCCAACAAACCTTATGTGACGTTTCGCAAGACCGTCTACGATATATGGACATTCGATCTAGATGATCCAATTTGGCAATATCATGGCGATATGGTTGTCAACTACGACGAAATGATCGATAACTATCTTTTGCTTGGATACATTATAACTCCAAAAAGTGTTTTGATGCAGGATGAGAGTCTGCTCTTAGGTATGGATTACTACAATAGTAATGAGAGAAATACCATCTTGTACGCGATTGACCTCGAATCTATGCAAGGTAGCTTCATCGATGTCTCGACGGGGTCGATGTCCAAATTTGATCGTTTGATCGCCTATTTTTTGAACGAAAAAACTCGGCAGATTTACATGCTATGGACTCCGTTACTTACCAACAATAAATCCGCTCCTCTTTACATATCCACCATCGACCTGCCGCCGGCCGACTCTATTAGAGCCAACATCCAAAGGATGGTGACACTTGCCAACAACAACTGGCAAGAGCCACAAGAGTCGACATCAACAATGTATCTTGTACCCTTGCTTTTATTTGGGGTGGCTGCACCTTTCTTTTATTGGCGACATAAACGCCGTTCCAAGAAACGCACCTCCGATTCCCAAGCCCTTGAGTTTGATTTGGCGACCAAATCGTTACAGGATAAAATTAATATTTTGGGAACAAATGCTGGAACAGCAATCGTCCACAATGGAAATGACATAACGAATAACTTCAGCCACGACGAGATTGACCTTTTCCTATTATTGGCCAAGCAGTACCAGAGCAAGAACAAATACATCTCAACCGAACAGATTGAGCAGGCAATCTGGGAGTCGGGCACAAACCCAGACTATAGCAGAAAAATGCGGAACCAAGTGCAACGTAAACTTGAAGACAATCTCCAACTCGTTCTTCCGAAAAGGGACGATTCTGTATGGCTGTTGAGCCGCAGCGAACCTAGCGATAAGCGCAGAAAAGAATACGCGCTAAATCCTGAGCCGTATAAGATCGAATTCTATCTAGAAGATTAGTGTGCTACTTTTTGGTATCTCCAGACCGCAATGCTCATCATGATAGTAGCATACAGTGCCAGTGAACCAACTAGCGGTTGAATGGATTGCCAACCTGCACCTTTCAAAAGCACTCTTCTCATTATTTCGATGAAGTACGACACCGGGTTAAATCGGGTTACCACCTGAGCCCAGTCTGGCATACTTTGAATCGGAGTGAACAGGCCACTCATCAAGATGAAGATCACCAAAAAGAACCAGGCAATAAACATTGCCTGCTGCTGTGTGTAGGTAATGGTTGAAATTAGCAACCCGATGGAAAGTACAACGAGCAAGTAGATTGCAGCCGCAGCAAAAACAAGCGCCAGGTTTCCAATCATCGGCACATTGAACACCAGTCGAGCAATGACAAGACCGAAGGCAAGCTCAAGCATCCCGATAATCCAAAAAGGAAGCATTTTAGCCGATATGAATTGCCATCGGCGAATGGGAGTCACGTTTAGCTGTTCGATGGTGCCAATCTCCTTCTCCCGGACAATGTTCATGGCCGACAACAACATACCGACAAGTGTGACAAGAAGCACGAGGATCCCTGGAACCATGTAGAATTTATAGTCGAGGTTGGGGTTGTAAGCAAACAGTTCTCTGACCTCCACAGATGAAGCTCCTTGTGGAACCGGCATCATTTCCATCACATAGTTTCGAGCTTGTAGCTGAATGATGCCGTTCGCGTACGCCTGTATGAGCCCAGCTTGCACACCATCTTCGCCGCTGATCAAGAGCTGAAGCTTGCCGGGCAGGCCGGCTTTTATGTTCGTGGTCAGATTTGGTGGGATTACGAGGACAAACATGGCACGGTCCGACTCAATGTAATCTAAGGCTTGGTCGACGTGGTCTGACTCACCTGCTACTTTAAAGAAGCCGCTGGCCGTAAACGCTCCGATCAATTGCCGCGACTCTGCGCTGCTCTCCATGTCGACGACCACCATTTCCACACGCCGTAGTTCAAACGTGGCAGCGTGGGCCAATATCAGCAACTGGATGATGGGCATTCCGATCATCATCAACAAGATGGCTTTGTTGCGGACAATCTGAATGAATTCCTTCCGTAA
This sequence comes from uncultured Chitinophagales bacterium, assembly GCA_964629885.1. Taxonomy (GTDB): domain Bacteria; phylum Bacteroidota; class Rhodothermia; order Balneolales; family CAYWCV01; genus CAYWCV01. The sequence goes on from CAZVRJ010000059.1 coordinate 12,038, forward strand.
TAAGGCAAGTAAGGTAGTCATAGTTCGAGGTGATCCTTCAAATTAATCCAAGCGAGTACCATGAATCCAGCCATCATAGCTGTCAACACAACCAGCGGCATTGCTACAATCGTGACATCGGCCCCTTTCAGCATAATGCTGCGTGCCGCTTCGAGATACCATTTTGCAGGCACAGCCTGAGCCACCCACTGCAAGATCTGTGGCATGCTTTCGATCGGGAAGATGAACCCGCTCAATAAAATGACAGGAAGCAGCAGGGCCCCAAGCGATATCATCATGGCCG
>CAZVRJ010000060.1:0-6013 GCA_964629885.1 uncultured Chitinophagales bacterium
TGTTCGAACGTGTGAAGTCGGTTTATTCAACGAGAGACGAACTTGGGTATTCAGCGGAGCAAGAGCGGCTGCTCAATGAAACGTACAAGCGTTTCGTCCGTGCGGGCGCTGCTTTGTCCGACGATCAAAAAACAAGACTACGCGAAATCAATTCGGAGCTGTCGCAGGCATCGGTCGCTTTTGGTGCAAACGTCTTGGCAGAAACGAACGGCTATCAGATGCACATAACGGATGAAGCCGACTTGGCTGGTTTGCCACAGGGTGTTAAAGATGCGGCGGCCGAAGTTGCAAAGAAAGCCGGCAAAGATGGCTGGGTGTTCACCCTTCATGCCCCAAGTCTGACCCCGTTCATGCAGTATGCTGAGAATCGTGAACTCCGCAAGCAGCTATATGAAGCATACTTGCAAAGGGGCGATAATGGCGACGACAAAGACAACAAGGCGCTCGTCAAGAAGATGGCAGAGCTTCGCGCCGAGCGTGCATCGCTGTTGGGTTACCCAAATCATGCCACCTATGTGCTTGAAGAATCGATGGCTGCCAACCCAGATAACGTTTACAATCTTATCAACCGTCTGTGGACCGCCGCTACACCCAAGTTTAAGCAAGAAGCTGTAGAATTGAAGGAGTTGGCCGTAGAAGATGGGATCACCGAGGATCTCAAAGTGTACGACTGGTTCTTTTATGCCGAAAAGCTTCGTAAGGAGCGCTTTGCCATAGATGCAGAAGCAGTACGCGAATACTTCCCTATTGATCAGGTTACGAGTGGTTTGTTCGACGTGGTGAACAAGTTATGGGGTGTTACACTCAAAGAGCGCACCGATTTGCCCGTCTATCATGAAGAAGTAAAAGTGTATGAGGTGTTTGAAGCTGATGGTTCACACCGCGGACTGGTATATATGGACTTCTTCCCTCGTGAGAGCAAGCGAGGCGGTGCCTGGATGACCAGTTTCCGCAAGCAGTACATCGATCAAAATGGTAACTATGTGCATCCTATCGTGACGATTGTCGGCAATTTCCGTCGTCCGTCGGGCGACACTCCAGCCCTTTTAAATTTCGACGAGGTTACCACCTACTACCACGAGTTTGGCCACGCTCTGCACGGGTTGTTATCTGACCGTACCTATCAGAGCCTAACCGGAACGGCCGTTCCGCGCGATTTCGTAGAGCTGCCATCGCAGATCATGGAAAATTGGCCAGCTGAACCTGAAGTGATGAAGTCATTTGCCAAGCATTACAAAACGGGCGAAATCATACCAGACGAACTCATCGACAAGATGCAGGCATCCCAGACATTCAACCAAGGGTACAACACGGTGCAGTATCTCGCAGCCGCTTTCCTCGATATGGATTATCACACCATATCGGCAGGAACCCAAGTTGATCCTGCTACATTCGAGGCTGCATCGATGGATAAAATCGGCGTTGATCCATCTTGGTTGCGTTACCGTAGCACGTTCTTCAGCCACGTTTTCAGCGGTGGATATTCTTCTGGATACTACAGCTACATTTGGTCAGAAATTCTAGATTCTGACGCATTTGAGGCATTCAAGCAGCGCGGACTATTCGACCAGGCCACAGCGCAGGCCTTCCGTACCCACATTCTTGAGACGGGTAACACAGAAGATCCTATGCAACTCTACATGAAATTCCGCGGATCTGAGCCAAGCATTGAGCCACTTCTCAAAAAACGTGGCCTCAACTAGTATCGTTGGATCAACGTTAGTCGATTAGCAAAAGCCCATCCTTAAACAAGGATGGGCTTTTTTTTATGATACCGTGAAGACTTCTTTTGGCAAATCAGCCAAAAAACGAGACGGATAGCTGTACACTTTATCCCACGAGCGCACGGTTGCAGGCAGCGTTATAGTCAACTGCTCCTTGGCTCTGCTGCAAGCTACATAAAACAGACGCCGCTCCTCTTCGAGGGTTTCGATATGTTTCATGGCCCTCACAGAAGGGAACAGACCATCGAGGGCAAATGGGATAAAGACGGCGTACCATTCGAGACCTTTCGCGCTATGCACTGTGCTTACTACGACAGGCTTCTCCTCGCTCGAGTCGGTTAGCGGCAGGGTACGTTCTTGGTATCTGTCGCTGGGTGGATCCAATGCAAAATCGGTTAGGAAGCTTTCCAAGCTACGATACTTTGTTGCTAGCTGTGACAGCATTTTTAAATCTTGCAAACGAATGTCGGCATCATCGTCCATACTCCGGAGAATCGGCAGATAGTAATCGATCGCGATATTAACAGCTTCGGTCACACTTACGCGATCCCTGCCAAGCTCATCAAAAAGACGTTCCAACCGTTCAAGTTGGCTGTAGTACGCATTCTTAGCAAAGGGCTCGAATCTCACGATGCCATGTTGGTTTGCAAGATGGGTGATCAATTTTTTTGCGGTTCCCTGACCAATACCGCTAAGAAGCTTAAGCACCCGCATCCAGGCGACCGCATCCATTGGATTGACAGCCAAGCGAAGATGTGCAATGATATCTTTTACATGGCGCTTTTCGTTGAACTTTATTCCACCAACCACGACATAAGGGATGCCCCTGCTAAGCAACTCTGCTTGCACGAGATTACTATGCCACAAGGCCCGAACCAAAATTGCCATATTGTCGAGAGATATGCCTCGCTGGTGGTGCTCTACAATACGATCTACAATCCATGCAGCCTCATCTTCGCCTTGGTAGAACCGCTTTACATGAGGCAGCACACTCGAGGGGTGGTCGGAGTATAGTCGTTTCCGGTAACCCAACACCGCTTTGTTGATAACTGCATTCGTGAAGTTTAAAATGGGTTGGTTGCTTCTATAGTTCTGCTCGATCTTGACAACTTTACAATCTGGGTAGGTTTCTGGGAAGCGCAATATGTTTTCAAAGTTAGCGCCACGAAAGGCGTAGATGCTCTGAGAGTCGTCGCCAACAACGGTGATATTTCCGTTTGTAGTCAAGAGGTCGACTAGCTCTTTTTGTACGAGGTTTGTATCCTGATACTCGTCGACCATGATATAATTAAAACGCTGCTGTAATTTTGTTCGAAGATCAGGTATGGCCGCTAAAGCGTCGCGTAGTACTTCGAGAAGGTCGTCGTAGTCGAGCAGCCCAGCCTCAGCCTTGTATCTCATGTATCCCTGAGCGATGCGCTCAAGTTCAGGCAGGAAGTGCTCAAGGCCAGGGAACTCCATCTCAACAGTTTTTGCCAGAGTCCTGTTGTTATTTCGACTGCTGCTAATAAGCTCCTGAATTCGCCCCTTTTTCGGGAACACGCGGCCGCTGGGTTCAATTTGCATTCCAGCCTTCACTAGGTCTATGGTATCGGCCGAGTCGTCGCTGTCAAGAATCGTAAAATTTGGATTGATCCCTATTAAGGAGGCATACGCTCGCAACATTTGCACGGCAAAACTGTGAAACGTACCACCAGAAACATGCTGGCCTGCCCCGCTTTTCAATAGGCCACTGACACGTAGAAGCATTTCTCTCGATGCTTTACGGGTAAATGTTAACAGCAAAATCTGATGCGGCGGAATCCCCTTCTCAATCAGGTAGCTTACTTTATACGTTATCACCCTCGTTTTACCGCTGCCCGCGCCTGCAATGACAAGCAATGGAGCATCGGTTGTGAAAACTGCAGCGAGTTGTGCTGGGTTCAGTTCCGCGGCATAGTTTACCTTGAAACCTGATTTAGTTTCCGTGTCAATGGAAGTGACCACCCGAGACTCGATACTATTTGCAACGAGCACTAGAGACGCCACTTTTTCGTCTGTTTCAGTATCCATCTCTGGCTGTTCATACGAATTGGGCACAGGCATACCTGTGTCAGGATCCACTTCGTGCATGGATGAAGCAATTGTTTCGAACCTCTCCTTTTGCGAGCTTAGTACCGCATCCAAAAAATCGGATTTCTCACCATCTTCGGGTACTTCGCCACCCTGCTCCAGGTGTTTCTTTCGTAAAAAATCTAATAGCGACAACGGGTGGACGATGATTCGTGTTATAGAAGATTGAATGAGACAAGTTGGCACAATTTTGATCTAAATTCCAACGAAATGATGCAAAATGATCCAGTGAACGACCTATCCACCGCACAAAATTTGCTGCCTCACGATGGTAATGTACTATACAACCGATCACTCTTTAGTCCCGAAGTTGCAGAACGTTTATTTAGTGGACTGTTAGTGAACATCGAATGGCGTAACGATGAAGTAGTACTGTTTGGTAAACGTATCATTACCAGAAGAAAAGTAGCTTGGTACGGCGACCGAGATTATGCATATACGTACTCAAAAACTACTAAGAGGGCACTTCCGTGGACTTCGGAGCTGCACGAAATTAAGGTGGCAGTTGAATCAAGTTCCGGTCATACTTACAACTCTTGCCTGATGAATCTATATCACAGCGGTGACGAGGGCATGGCATGGCACAGCGACGACGAGAAGGAGCTATTGGCAGATGGTGCTATCGCATCGGTCAGCTTTGGGGCAGATCGCAAATTTTTGTTCAGACACAAAGTGACCAATGAGCAGGTTGCCGTTTTACTGGAGCATGGAAGCTTACTCATGATGTTAGGTCAAACCCAAAAGCATTGGGTGCACCGGCTGCCAACCACAAAGCGGGTGACCGAACCAAGAATAAACCTGACCTTTCGGACGATTGTCGCATAACAAGAGCGGTGGGTGAACTATACGATCTTCGATTTCCAGCGACCTCGCGTAAAAAGCCAGAGGGTAAAAATTCCGACGGCCGTTTCGGAGATGAACACGCCCCAGAAAACCCCAGAATGCAGCCAATTTTGCGAAACGGCCAGATAATAGCACAAAGGAATCTGAATCATCCAAAAGAACACCAAGTTGATTTTAGTGGGGGTCATCGTATCGCCTGCGCCGTTGAATGCCTGCGTTGAGACCATCCACCACCCGTACACAAAAAGAGAATACGACAGGATTCGCAGCCATTCTGCACCGACTAATATTACCTGCTCGTCCGACGAGAAAATGCGCATCAGTTGCTCATTGAAGAAAAAGTAGATCACAGACACCGAAAGCAGAAAAACCATGTTATAGGTTCCTATTCTCCATACGGAGCTCTCTGCACGTTCAGGACTCTGTGCACCAAGATTTTGTCCAACTAGTGTGGCAGCAGCATTTGAAAAACCCCAGGCTGGCATCATAGTGAACATCATGATCCTCATAGCTATAGTGGCTCCTGCCACTGCACCACTACCAGCGACAGCCAGTATGCGCATCAGGAATATCCAAGACGTCATGCCCACGATCATTTGCCCGACACCTCCGATGGAGGTTTTGAAAATGTGAAACAGTGTCTCGCCGTCATACCTAAGTTGCTCGCGATTTATCTGGAGATGCTTGCCACCTTTAAAAAGCACCCAAAATTGCATCAAAACACCGGTACCTCGCCCAATAGTGGTTGCGATAGCGGCCCCCTCCAAACCCATAGCCGGAATTGGCCCCCAGCCGAAGATGAGAATTGGATCTAGTATGATGTTAATCCCGTTTGCAACAAACAGAACCCGCATTGCAACAGCGGCGTCGCCAGCGCCACGGAATATGGCATTGATGACAAACAGTAGCATGATCACGAAATTACAACCAAGCATCCACTGCATGTATTTGTACCCATGCTCAATAACCCAAGCGTCGCCTCCCATCAGCGCCAGCAACTCTTTGGCATAGAATATGCCGATCACCGCGAAAGGAGCAGAGGCTATCATTGCTAAGATGATGGACTGCACAGCCGATAACCCCGCTTCAGATGCATTTTTTTCACCGATACGACGTGCTATAACAGCTGTTACAGCCATCGACAAACCCATCCCTACAGAATAAAGCAGAAATAGGTAGGTCTCGGTCAACCCAACGGTTGCCACTGCTGATGCACCAAGTCGACCGACAAAATAGATGTCGACAACCGCAAAAGTTGATTCCATCACCAGCTCCAGAATCATTGGGATGGAAAGCAGTAGGATGGCGCGCTTTAATGGAATTTGCGTGTAATC
>CAZVRJ010000060.1:6113-12204 GCA_964629885.1 uncultured Chitinophagales bacterium
GTAATTGTATGCCCGCTACATCAGGTTACTTGAAAATTGCATCTAAACAACCGGTGTTGGTCGGGTGGATTGTATTTATTGTGTTAGCGGCGGTCACGGTCGCCTTTTCTCTGTGGATGCTTGACGTCGAAAAGCGCAATGCCATGTACGATGTTGAACGCAGAACCACAGAGGTCAGAGACAATCTTGAAGGCGCCTTGATCAATAGCGTCATCGCAACCAGCATGATTTCCTATTTGGTTGAGAACGACATCATCAAAAACAATTTTGACTCATTGAGTCGCGGTCTACTTGAACAATACAAATATATCGATGCCCTGCAGTTGGTTAAAGGGAGCATAATTATTAACACGTATCCTCTTGAGGGCAATGAGTCCACCATTGGTTTCGACTTATCGACGAATAGGGCTCACGTTCTAGAATCAATGAAGTCGGTTGAGAGGAACCAGCTTTATTTCGAGGGGCCGTTTAATTTGCGCCAAGGCGGAATGGGTATTGTTGGTCGCCGACCCATTTACAAAAAGGGAGAATTTTGGGGCTTTGCCGCAGTGGTCATTCGGTCTGAGACACTGATTCAGGCAGCCAATATTAGCGAGACGGGAGTGGATGAAAAGTTCCTGTACCAAATTACCAAAACGAATGCCGACAGCACGATATCGTCAATCTTCAACCATGAAATTGAGGTTGACGCCGGTGTGAATCACACGAGTTTTGTATCCCTCGGAGATTGGTATGTCACCGTCAAAGCCCGTTATCCTGCTCATATATTGAGAGCGACACCCATTTTCTTGTTAGGAATTCTGCTATCGACAGTAATCGGAATTTTCGCCTGGTTCATGGTCGATGAACCAAAGAAGTTGGACAGATTGGTTACCGAGAAGACGGTGTCGCTCGAAAATGCCAACGTAGAGCTCGAGGATCAACGCAGCAAACTGTTGCTCACTAACACAGAACTGAGGCAGTTTGTATACGTGGCATCTCACGATCTGCAGGAACCGCTCCGAATGATTTCGAGCTTTCTGTCGAAGTTAGACCATAACTACAGCGCCCAATTGGATGATAAAGCCAAGAGGTACATCCACTTTGCCGTTGATGGGGCAAACAGGATGAGAACCCTTATCATCGACTTATTGGAGTACTCTCAAGTAGGCGACACCGTTAGAATGCTGGAACGCATCGACATGAACGAGCTGCTGAAAGACGTCGAACAGATGAACAGAGATTTAATTATGGCAAAATCGGCGATAATTACTGCAGATAACTTTCCATCGCTGCAAGGATACCGACCCGCACTCATTCAGCTGTTCAGCAACCTACTCCAAAATGCGTTGAAATACTCAAAAGAGGGTGTGCCACCCCACATAGTGATAACATCGAAGGAAACAAAATCTCAGGTCGAGTTCTCGATCTCCGACAATGGGATTGGCATAGAGCCGGATTATTTCGACAAGATATTTGTCATATTTCAAAGACTTCATCCAACGGGTGAGTATGAGGGCACCGGAATCGGGCTTGCTATTGTCAAAAAGGTAATCGACATGCATGGCGGATCGATACGTGTTGAATCAACCCCCGGTGTCGGCAGCAAATTCATTTTCACGTTGAAAAAAACGCTCGACCGAAATGTTCGACTCCAAACTTAAAAAGATTGTTTTTTCTGCCATCTGCTGCTTGGTTTTGGGGAGCTTGAGCGGATTTTTGACTCTAGATTCCGTGAGTATATGGTATCCGACCATCGTTAAACCGTCTTGGAACCCTCCAAGCTGGATATTTGGGCCTGTTTGGACCACCCTGTACATAATGATGGGGATTTCGTTCGGGATGGTATGGAACTCAAATCACCCAGACCGGAAACGGGCAATGGCACTATTTGTGTTTCAATTGGTACTGAATCTTATCTGGACACCCCTATTCTTTGGACTAAATCTATTAGGATGGTCGTTTATTGAGATTATTGTCCTTTTTACAACACTTTTTGTCACGATTATGAAGTTTAACCGCATCAATAAGACATCCGCTTGGTTACTCGTCCCATATCTTTTGTGGGTTGGGTTTGCCACCGTCCTTACAGGAACGATATGGTATCTGAACACCAACCAGAGCCAATCGGAACAATTTGAAACGCCCGTAACGCCAGCATCTATGGAACAACATACGTCCGAAACCAGCAACCAAGTACTCACATGGAAAGAGGTAATGGCCCTCGCGAGAAACGGAAACAAGAAACCAGATCGCAGAGTCGAGAAATCGGATGCTGAATGGAAGAAGTACCTCACCGAAGAGCAATATCATGTGATGCGAAAAAAGGGGACCGAGCGTCCTTTCAGTACCGAAATGTGCTCACGATTCGAACCAGGAATTTATGCGTGTGCGGGGTGTGGTACACCCTTGTTCGATTCGGCAACGAAGTATCAGAGCGGCACAGGATGGCCTTCGTTTTCGTTGCCGTTGAAGGATAATGTGGTGTCGTATATTTTGGATAACTCTTTCGGCATGACTCGGATCGAAACCACTTGCAGCACATGCGATTCACATTTAGGCCACGTGTTTCCCGATGGACCCGAGCCGAGCGGACTCAGATACTGCATCAATGCAGCTTCGTTGAAAAAGACCGAGTTATAACTATCCCCGCATTGTGATATAAGGCCATATATTTCGGGCCACGAGTTTGATGAACCAGACTTTTTCCAAATGGGGCTAACCCTAAACACGCAGCTGCTCGTAGGTGCATACAGCCAAGGTTGGTTTCCTATGTCCGACAGTCGGGAGGACAATAAAATATGGTGGTATCAGCCTGAAGTTCGCGGGGTGATACCAATGGATGCATTCCACATGAGCAAAAATGTGATGCGTCTGATTAAGCGTGGTGGATATGTTGTAAAGATTGACAGCTCATTCGCTGAAGTGGTTCGATTGTGTGCAGAGAGAGATCACACATGGATTTCTGATGAGATAATCAGAGCATACACACAACTTCAACTGGACGGTTTTGCCCACTCGGTCGAGATTTGGACTGGAGATCGTATGGTTGGTGGACTCTATGGCGTCTGTATTGGCCGAGCCTTTTTTGGTGAATCGATGTTTCACACCGAGCCCGATATGGACAAGATCGCCCTGTGGCACTGCCATCAGTTTTTGATGCAAATTGGGTGTGAGCTTTGGGATACGCAATACTACACCGAACACTTGGGGCGATTTGGATGTGTTGAGATCGACCACGAAGACTATCTGGAACTGCTAAAGAAGGCTATCGATTAATTCCAATTCTAGCTGTCGGCCATACATGAGGGTTTCCTCCAAATCGAGGTTACTAACCGATATGCCAAGTAGCCGCACCGATCTATGTGGCGCTTCAGTTGCCGGTAAAAGGTCTCTGGCAACCTGATACAGAACCTCAGGCTCGTCCACGAAATGACTCAAACTGTAGCTTCGCGTACACCTCTCAAAATCGTGATAGCGCACTTTTAGCGTGATGGTCCTGCCCTTCGTCTCAATCCGTCGCATCCTACCAGATACCGTTAAGGCAATACGCTGAAGTTCTGCTTCCATCTCTGAAATTAGCGACATGTCTTGATCGAACGTATTTTCGGCACCGACGCTTTTTCTGATGTGGTCGGATTGGACTGGGCGCTCATCCTTACCATTAGCTATATCATAATAGAATACGCCAGATTTGCCAAAGTGCTGAACTACGACATCAAGAGGAGTGTTTCGAAGATCATAACCTGTCTTGATGCCTAATAACAGCATTTTTTGTTCTGTAACACGTCCTATGCCATGAAATTTCCCAATCGGCAGACGGTCGATGAACAGTTGAGCTTTCTCGGGTCTGATCACAAACAGTCCATCTGGTTTTCGGATATCCGAGGCAATTTTCGCCAAAAACTTGCCGCTTGCCACTCCTGCCGATGCCGTCAAACCAGTCTCAATTTTTATGCGGTCCTTAATCCATTTCGCTATTTCGGTTGCAATAGGTTCATTAAGCTTGTTCTGAGTCACATCCAAATAAGCCTCATCAAGTGAAAGCGGCTCGACAAGTTCGGTCACATCTTGAAATATATCCCGGATTTGATACGCCACCTCTTTATAAGCCTCAAAGCGAGGAGGCACAAAGACACCCGATGGACAAAGTCTAAATGCCTGTGAACATGGCATGGCCGATCTGACGCCAAATTTTCGCGCTTCGTAACTGCATGTTGCCACCACTCCGCGGCTGTCGGGTGGTCCACCCACGATAACGGGTAAACCGCGCAAAGATGGGTTATCGCGTTGTTCTACCGCTGCGAAAAAGGCGTCCATGTCGATGTGGATGATCTTGCGAAGCATCCATCAATATATGTACGATTTATGTGTTAAACACGTACTCGGCTACTTTGTTCGCCGTATTCTGCCCATCTAAGGCAGCTGAAATGATGCCACCAGCATACCCTGCTCCCTCACCAGCGGGGAAAAGGCCAGAAATCTGTGGATGCATGAATGTTATCGGGTCTCTCGGTATTCTTATGGGTGAGCTTGTTCTGCTCTCAGCCCCAATGACTTGAGCCTCGTTGGTGTAATATCCTCTCATGGTTTTGCCAAACTGTTTGAAAGCTTGTCGCAACCGGAAGCTAATTCCGTATGGTACAATTTCGTGCATGGGAGCGCTTAAAATTCCCGGTATATAGGAAGTGCCACCCATACTTGCCGATAATTTCCCCTCCACAAAATCGATCATCCGCTGTGCTGGTGCTTGTTGTGTGACCCCGCCACCAGCAACGAAGGCCGCCTGCTCAAAAGCCCTCTGGAATTCAAGACCCGCAAAAACGCCATGCTTGGCATATGGTTGGAGGTCCTCGAGCTCGACAGCCACAACAATCCCGCTGTTTGCATATTCATTATCCCTTTTGGAGAGCGACATACCGTTCACAACAAGCTCGCCAGGTGCCGTTGAGGCTGGGACAATCCATCCACCTGGACACATACAAAATGAAAATACTCCCCGATTTTCGACTTGGCATACAAGCTTGTAGCTCGACGGCGGTAAGAGTGGGTCACGTTCTGGCGATCCGTATTGGATGCGGTCGATCAATGGCTGAGGATGTTCCAGGCGCACCCCAACAGCATACGGCTTAGATTCGATCAGAATGCCACGATCGTGAAGTAAATAGAAAATATCTCTAGCCGAATGGCCTGTCGCCAAAATCACGGCATCGCCGAGAATTTCATCGCTGTCATTAACTCGGACACCGAGGATCTTATTATCCTCAAGAATAAAATCGGTGACGTGGCTACCAAAGTGGATTTCACCCCCAAACTCTAAAATGGTCTCCCGTAGTGCCTTTACTACTCTTGGGAGCTTGTTGGATCCGATATGAGGATGAGCGTCGACCAAAATGTCTGTCTTGGCACCATGTTCCACGAAAATTTGAAGTGCTTTACGTATGTCGCCTCGTTTGTGCGAACGCGTGTACAGTTTGCCGTCGCTGTACGTGCCAGCTCCACCCTCTCCAAAACAGTAATTTGAATGAGGGTTCACAATCCCTTCCTGTTGAATGTTTTTCAGGTCGATGCGACGAGCCTGTACATCTTTTCCACGATCTACAACAATAGGTTTGATACCATGCTCCAGCAGTTCTAACGCCGCAAAATAACCAGCTGGTCCAGCACCGACGATGACGATTCGTTTTTGGCCTAGTGGCTTGTAGGATTCTCGAATGAGGGGTTCCGGTTTCGGTATCTCATCCAAATAGAGCTTAACCTGAAGCACGAATACGGGATTTTTGCCCCGCGCATCGATCGATCGCTTTTGAATTTCGCAGTGTCGAACTCTCTTCGCCGCTATCGATGCTCGTTGTATGGCACTATCGCGCACAATGTCAGGATCTGCCGCATCGGTAGGACTCAATTTTATTTCTACGATCATGACGTAAGATAGGGAACATTGGGCATTGGACATTGGGCACTGGACATTGGACACTGAACACTGGACATTGGACAATTAAAAATTGGGAAATTTCTCAAATAATGTGCGAACATTATATCATTTTTATATATTGCTCTCGCTTCTCGCTTCTCGCTTCTCGCTTCTCGCTTCTCGCTTCTCGCTTCTCGC
>CAZVRJ010000061.1:0-11849 GCA_964629885.1 uncultured Chitinophagales bacterium
TGTGCGTGCTTGTGCGTGCTTGTGCGTGCTTGTGCGTGCTTGTGCGTGCTTGTTATATGTGCAATATATGTGTAACTTCCTCCCATGTCCTACGATCTCGCCCGGAACGTGCACCGGATCACGCTCTACAATACGGTCGCGGCCGCCCAACAGCACCTGAGCGCGCGTCCACGCCTGTACCTGCACCTCGACCTGAACTGCTTCTACGCCCAGGTCGAGCAGATGAGCTACAACCTGTACGGAATCCCCCTCATCATCGGCGGATGGCGCAAGGAGAACGGCATCCCCCGGGGCATCTGCGCCACCAGCAGCTACGAGGCCCGCAAGCTGGGCATCAAGACCGCCATGTCGGCCCTCGAGGCCCAGCAGCTGTGTCCGTTTGTGGTGATGCTGCGGGTGCACTACGAGAAGTACCAGGCCGTGTCGAAGCAGCTGATCGCGGTGCTGCAGGATTTCGCGCCCGACATCGAGTCGTACAGCATGGACGAGTTCTTCATGGATGTCTCCTTCCTGCAGCGGCGCAAGCCCGAGGAGATCGCCTACTTCGGCAACCGCCTGCGCAACGCCGTGTACCGCCGCACGGGGCTGGTGTGCTCGGTGGGCATCTCCTACTCGAAGACCTACGCCAAGCTGGCCAGCGACCTGCACAAGCCCAACGGGATGACCATGGTGCTTAACGAGGAGTCCGCCCGCGAAACGATCTTCCCGCTGCCCCTCAAGGAGGTGTGGGGGATAGGATCGCGGCGCTTCGCCAAGCTCGAAGCCCAGCACATGCACACCATCGACGACGCCGTGCGCCGCGGACCCGGGGTGTTCCAGCGCCTGTTCGGCAACTACTTCGGCAAGATGCTCTTCGAGACGGTTACCGGCAAGGACCGCGCCATGGTGCTCACCGAACAGGAGGAGCACATCCCCAAGGAGGTCAGCTACATGCATACCTTTTCCGACTGGACCGCCGATCCCACCCGGGTCGACGGCGAGATCGCCGCCGCCGTGCGCATGCTCTGCTACCGCATGCGGGGCTACGGACGACGCGCCCGCCTGTACGCCGGCTACATCCGCTTCCAGGACGTGACCTGGAAGGGCATCGGCTTCCGTTTCACCACCCCGGGCCTCACCAACCTCGACGACTACGTGCTGCCCGCCTGCCTGGAGGTCGCCCAGCCCCTGATCGCCCGCTTCCTGGCCGAGGGCCACCGCATCCGCGGCATCGGACTCCATACCATGGAGCTCGACTCCACCCGCCAGCTCGAACTCTTCTTCCACGAGGACGAAAAGCTCCACAGCCTGTGCTTCGCCGTCGACCGCATCAACAACCGCTACGGCCTGCAGACCCTGCTGCGCGGCGCTGACCACCACAAGGTGGAAGGGAACACCCACTTTTTGGAACGAAACTGATCGCAATGAAACATCCCGCATTCACTATATTGCGTCATGTTTGATCCCGTGGGCATCGTATTGCTGCTGTTGGCCTTGCTGGCGCTGGTGCTGGCGGTCGTGGTGCTCGTGCGCGGCGACGCCACGCGACGCAGCATCCTTATAGCCGTACTGAATACCGTCCTGGCCATTTACCTCATCGGGGCGGCCACCATGGCCGGCGACGCCTTCACGCGATTCCCGCACCTCGCCCGCATCGGCGAGCCCTTCCTGATACTGCTGCCCGTGCTCATGTACGCCTATGTGAAGGAGTTTTTGGGCGGCGGACTGCAACGCGCCGACGTATTCCACCTGTTGCCGTTCGTGGCGTACGCCGCCTTGTTGACGCCCTTTTTCGTGCTTCCGGCCGCCGACAAGATCCGCGCCTTCGATCGCGTCGTATCCTCCGAGATGACCCTTACCGGAGGGGTCGTCCTGCTCCTGCTGCGTCTGGTGCTCATCGGAGGCTACACCGTGGCGGCCATGCGCATCGCGGAGACATGGCAGACCAAGGTGCGTCGCGTATCGTCCGATCCCGGACTGCTCTTCCCGTGGGTGACGGGCAGTCTGCGGCAGGTGATGTGGGCGCTGGTGGTTATGACGCTGATGGCTTTCTTGCTGAGCATCGGACTCATCGATCCCATCCAGTTTGGCTGGCTTGCGGCCTTGGCCTTCGGTGCGGCGTGGCTGGTATTTGGCTGGGAGGCCCTGATCCGGCTCGAGCAGGAGGCGCCGGCGTGGATTGTGGCATCCGAAAAGGCTCCGCAAGTCGATGCGGCAGAATGGCCCGACACCTTCGACGACTGCGACGTTACCTGCACGCCCGCCGACGAGGGGTTCCTGTGGCAGAATCCTGCGCGGGCGGTCGTCACGCCGCTCGAATTGGTGCAACAGCGCTGGAATCTGTGCATGGAGGAGGTGCTGCTGAAAGGGCAGTGGTGGCGCGATCCGTCGCTCACCATCCACGACCTGGCCGAAAAGGTGGGACTGGCGGCTCCCTTGCTGTCAAGGCTCATCGAAGACCGCGAGCGGTGCAGCTTCTTCGAGTACATCAACCGGATCCGTGTCGACCAGGTCAAGAAATACATCACTGCCCGAAAATCAGGCGACATCGACTACACGGCGTTGGCGAAGCAGTCGGGATTCACAAGCCGCCGCATGATGAACCGCGTGTTCGTGCGCCTCACCGGCAGCAGCCCGAAAACCTACAAACGCCTGGCGGCCGTGACAATCCGTAACAATCATTAACAGTTACAATCAATATCATTCGCTGCCGCTATCGCCTCGGCGGCGCTTGTAAGCAAGCACTCCAAAGGTGAGTACAACCATCAGAATGATGGTGCCAGCCATTGCTAAGAATGCGCTCAAGCTAGATTTGAGGACGGCAAAAAATACCACAGCGAATAAGAACAGTGTTGGCACCTCGTTAAGTAGTCGAAGTTGTGTCGAATTGAAGCGAAATATATTGCTGCATTGCTCACGGCTCTGGCGATGCAGAAAATAGTGGTATACATAGAGTTGTGCGACAAGTCCTACCTTTACAATGAGCCAGTTCGGTATATAGCTTACACGTAAGTAGTATAAAACTAGAAGGTAAACTCCTAATAGAAGCGTAACGACTGCAGATGGCCATGTGATGGCATAAAGAAGCCGCCGGATCATGATGGCGAGCTGATCTTTTAGGATGGTCTGATCTGGTTCGGGCTTGTCAACCGCCTCTCGATGGTACACAAGCAGTCTTCCCAAATAAAACATACCGCTAAACCAAGTCACCACAAAAATGATGTGTAAGGCTTTAAGGTAAATGTAAATCATGGATAGATAGGTCAGATGGCTCTGCTAAAAAGAGATCCATCAGGCCGACTACTCCACAGTCTAGCATCGATGGCAGCCGCAACTACCCTTACAAATGAGCGACCAAGTTCCGTTACCTCAATGGTGCGTCCATCCCAGACTAGAAAACCATCGCTTTGCAGTTGTTGTAGTTTGACGGTTATGCTGGTTGCAAATGCTTTATTAAACATTTTTAGATCTATTTTTGCCCGATCTCTGCACATTATGTCGAGTATATGCTGACGTATGTTCAAATCTTCCTCGTTCAGTTTATGACCGTTGACAAAGGAGTATTTCCCAGCTGTCACATCTTTGACATAGGTATCCACATTTTTTTCATTCTGACGGAAAGCGGTCCAGGAATCGCTTATACTCGAGGCACCCAAACCG
Source organism: uncultured Chitinophagales bacterium (assembly GCA_964629885.1). Classification (GTDB taxonomy): domain Bacteria; phylum Bacteroidota; class Rhodothermia; order Balneolales; family CAYWCV01; genus CAYWCV01. The sequence goes on from CAZVRJ010000061.1 coordinate 3,640, forward strand.
ATCAGAAGCTTGTTTGTGGTGGTTGTGTATCCCATAAAATTTCGGTGAAGGTCACCTGTACTCCATGCTTGCATTAGGCCGTCATTATCTAGGGCGAAATGATCCATTCCAATGCTTTGGAAGCCCATGGCTGTGAGGGCTGTTTTCCCAGCTTGGTACATTTCCCATTTTTCAACAGCTGGAGGGAGGTCGGCTTCGGTATATCGGCGTTGGACCTTGCTCTTCCAAGGAACGTGGGCATAGGAATAGTACGCAATACGGTCGGGCTTTATTTGCCTAATCCTCTCCATAGTGTAAGCTACACTGCTGAGTGTCTGTTTGGGTAAACCATAAATGATGTCAATATTCACGCTATCGAATCCGATTTTCCTGGCTTCTTCAACCGTTTTCAACGTTATTTCAAAGGATTGATTTCGGTTGATGATATGCTGAACAATAGGATCGAAATCTTGTACTCCAGCACTTATCCTTGTGAACCCACAATCGTACAAAGCCTGCAGGTGATCTGATGTAGTGTTGTTTGGATGGACTTCGACACTAAATTCACGATCGATTGGTACGATATGATCAGCCACCAAACCATCGATCAACCGCCTTAAATTTTCCGGACTGAAAAATGTGGGAGTGCCACCACCAAGGTGTATCTCTTTTATGACTGCCTTTGCAGGTAGGAGTTCGGTGTAATACTTCCATTCTTGTAAAACCGCATCGATATAGGGATCCTCGACCAGATGATTTCTGGTTATACGCTTATTGCATGCACAGAATGTGCACAAGGACTCGCAATAAGGAAGGTGTACATATAGGCTAATTTCGTGGTTATCAGATTCGAAGGTCGCGCGTACAGATTGCTCCCAAGCGGGGGTGTCGAGCGAGCCAGCCTCCCAAAATGGAACGGTTGGGTACGATGTATACCTAGGAAGAGGTATATCGTATTTCGAAAGTAGCGCTAGTATGGATGTATCGGAGTGTATCATTGGAGGTTAGATAATAAGTGATTCCACTGTGTACTCGATGTCTGCTTGCTCAAGTGCACTACTCAGGAACCATGACTCAAATGCGGACGGGGGCAGGTAGACACCTCGGTCGAGCGCATGATGGAACATTTTGGCAAAACGTGTTGTATCAGATTTTTTGGCCGACTGCAAATCAACGACAGGCTCTTCAGTGAAATGCAAACTGAACATAGAGCCAATGCGGTTGGTTGTGTACGAGACATCATAATGACTCAGCTTGTCGTTAACCAGTTTCTCCAACAATGCACCTTTGGATTCCAGATCATCGTAGATTTGCGGATTTTCCTTAAGCCATTTCAATTGGGCGAGTCCGGCAGAAACAGCAAGAGGGTTTCCCGAGAGCGTCCCAGCCTGGTAAACACCACCAAGCGGGGCCAGGTGTTTCATAATATCTGCCCGTGCGGCAAATGCACCCACAGGCATACCGGCACCGATTATCTTTCCATATGTGCACATGTCTGCACGAATACCGAATTTCTCCTGCGCTCCACCGCGTGCTAGTCGGAAACCTGTCATTACTTCGTCGAAAATTAGAATTATGCCATTATTGTCACACAGTATTCTGAGGCCCTCTAAGAAGCCAGCTTTAGGAGGTACGCATCCCATGTTACCAGCTACAGGTTCTACGATGATGCATGCAATTTCGTCGAGGTTGGCTTCGACAAGTTCAAGTACAGATTCAAGATCATTATACCTTGCTGTAAGTGTGTCTTTTGCGACACCTGCTGTGACTCCCTTGCTGTCCGGTTTTCCTGCAGTGAGTGCACCACTTCCAGCACTGATAAGAAAGGAGTCGGCATGTCCGTGATAGTGGCCCTCGAATTTGAGGATTTTATCGCGTCCAGTTGCACCCCTAGCAAGGCGAATGGCACTCATGCACGCTTCGGTTCCCGAATTAACGAGCCTGACCTGATCCATGTTGGGAACCATCGAAACGATCAATTCGGCCATTTCGACCTCGAGACAGGTTGGTGCACCAAAAGACATGGCCCGATTCAACTGCTCAATGATGGCTTCGGTAACCGGCTCGAAACGGTGGCCAAGAATCATGGGGCCCCATGAGTTGATGTAGTCGATATAGCGGTTGCCATCGACGTCGTACAAATAGGCGCCTTGCGCAGAGGCCATAAAGACAGGCGATCCGCCCACCGACCTGAACGCTCTGACAGGAGAATTTACGCCTCCAGGAATAACGCTTGTTGCGCGCTCAAACAGAGACTTGCTTACGACACGCTGTTGTTGAGCCATTTTGCGACCTCCTTGGCGAAATACGTAACTATTACATCAGCACCGGCCCGATGGATTGAAGTGAGACTTTCCATCACAGCCGATCTTTCGTTCAACCACCCAAGTTGCGCTGCAGCCTTGATCATGGCATACTCTCCCGATACTTGATAGGCAACAATCGGCACTTCACTAATCTGAGAAGCGTCGCTAATGATGTCTAAATAAGCCAAAGCGGGTTTGATTAGAATCATGTCGGCACCCTCTTCAAGGTCTAACTGGATTTCACGGTGAGCCTCTCGACGATTGGCCGGATCCATTTGGTACGTTTTCTTGTCTCCAAAACCTGGAGCTGAATCCAATGCCTCACGAAATGGTCCATAGAAGCATGAAGCATATTTGGCACTATATGCCACTATTCCAGTATCACTATATCCACACTCGTCGAGGTCGTTTCTCATGACGCCAACGCGGCCATCCATCATATCGGAAGGTGCAACAAAATCGGCTCCAGCCTTGGCATGACTTACAGCCATTTTGGCCAATATTTCCAGTGTGGCATCATTGTCTATTAAGTAGTTATTTACGATTCCGTCATGGCCGTATGATGAATAGGGATCGAGGGCGACATCCGTAAACACAGTAACCTCAGGATGGCTCGTTTTGATTGCGCGTATCGCTCGTTGCATTAACCCATTATCATTGATAGCCTCCGTTCCGGCGTTGTCCTTCAAGTGATCGGGAACTTTTACGAAAAGAAGGACTGATCGGACACCGAGTTGACTAAGCTCCGCCACCTCCTTGATGGCTAGGTCTAGGCTATAGCGGAAGTAATTGGGCATACTCGGGATCGCCTCTTTGAGGCTTGACCCTTCTGTGATAAAAATTGGGGCTATGAACTGATCAACTCGTACAACGAACTCACGATTTAGACATCGGATAGACTCACTCTTGCGCAGGCGTCTGGGACGTTTAGGTATCGAGTAGTTCATTGAGATTGTTGATCGGTGTATTCTTTGACGGCGTTCACGAAGGCTTTAGCATTCTCGACAGGAATGTCTGGCAGAATTCCATGACCTAGATTCGCGATGTATGATTGGGTGCCAAACTTTTTGATCATGTTTTGCGTATCTGTATACACCCTCTCTGGTTTTCCATACAGGCATGATGGATCAAAATTGCCTTGAAGGGCTACCTTCGAATCAACTAGAGCGCGAGCGTCAGCCGGTTCGACGGTCCAGTCAACTCCTAGTGCAGCCGGCTTAAGATCGGCCAAAGACGGAAGTGCATGACGGCACCCTTTGGCAAACAGAATCACTGGAATCTGCTCACGTAATGCAGCACAGATTTTGGCTAAATGAGGGAAAGACCATCTCTGGTACATTTCTGGAGATAGTACACCACCCCATGAGTCAAATAATTGTATCACTTGAGCGCCCGCCTCAACTTTATGAAGTAGATAATTGATGGTCACCTGTGTGATTGACTCAAGTAGTTGATCTGCCAAAGCGGGTTCTTCAACCAAGAATCGTTTCGCCCTGCTGAAATCTTTCGAACCACTACCCTGAACCATGTAGCACATGATAGTCCAGGGTGAACCTGCGAAGCCAATCAGAGGAACAGCATTGTCAAGATCATTTAGGGTTTGCCTAACAGCATCATAGACGTATGACAACGATTCATGTGCCGAAACGACATTGAGACGGTCGATCTGGTTCTTTTGTGTGATTGGGTCCGGAAGCCAGGGTCCCTTGCCTGGAAGCATCTGAACCTCCATGCCCATGGCCTGTGGCACAACCAAGATATCGCAGAACAAGATGGCTGCATCAACTCCTACTTGGTCGACTGGCATTAAGGTGATTTCCGAGACCAGTTCGGGATTTTGCACCCGCTCGAAAAAGGAATATCTCGCCCTGAGTTTTTGGTAATCGGGTAGGTAACGTCCCGCCTGGCGCATCATCCAGACTGGAGGACGCTCAACGAGTTGCCGATCAAGCGCCCGGAGAAGTAAGTCGTTCTTGGTTTTACCTGTTGCAGTGGCCATTTTATCCTTTCAAAAAGTGAATTGCACTTAATACGAATGAGTTGAAATTGGGTTCATCGGGCATAAAGCTTACATTGACACCGATTTGAGACAAAGCATCTCGTGTGGTCCGGCCAATGGCACCATAAAAGTGCCTGCTGTCCATTTCATTTTTATCCTTGACGCTATCAACGCCGCTTGGACTAAAGAACAGAATTGTTCTTGGCACAGGTCCAAGTAATGGATGACATATTTCCTTTTTATAGAGCACGATTCGCGTGTAAACGACTTTATTAGTCTCAAACACAGATTCGATACCTGGTACCGATAAATCTCCAGATAAATGAACGAGCTCGTGTTCACCTTGGCCATGGAGCCACGATGCTAGATCGGTGAGATAATTGAACGTTTTTTGGATGTGCAGCCCGACATCTTTGGCCAACGTCGATGTCGTGGTTCCAACAGCGAATATTCGTTTGTCGGACAGGAGTATGCCTTGTTTTTGAATCTGATCAATTGCATATCGACTGCTTATCAAAATGGGTACGTTTTTGGCTAGGGTAAGTGGCACCTTCACCAACACTGGGTGTATTCTAAGAGGGGCGACTTCTTCATAGTCTATACCCATTGTGTCCAACCACGTTTTATTCAGTTCAGACAGCGAGGTTACTAAGGTGAGCTTCCCGTTCATCTATCAATGAAATTTTGTGGTGGTCGACGCAACATGTCCATTGTGGATCTACCGCCTGACGACAATAGCGACTCTGCCAAGTATGAGCCTTGTTCCCATGGACTTAAGGCAGAAACTGATTCGTTAATCTGATGATGAACGCTGCCATCTAGGCTTAGCAAAGAGCCAGTGAAGTAGAGTTCGTCTTTGCTAATCCACGTTGCCAATGAGCCTATTGGTGCCGAACACCCACCCTCTAAGTGATACAGAAAAGATCTCTCAAGTAATGCCTGTGTCCAGGTGGCACTGTCCGAAATTGAAGTTAACATTGCTCGAATAGCATGGTCATCCGATCGGCACACTATTCCGATAATGCCTTGTGCTGGTGCTGGAGTCATCCAGTCTAGTACTATGTGATGGTCGGGCAACAGTTCGAGACGATCTAGGCCTGCTTTTGCAAATATGGCTCCATCCCAACCATTATGTTGAAGTTTATATAGCCTTGTTGGTACGTTACCCCTTAAGTTGGCCACCTTGTGGTGTGGAAATTTGTTTTTCCAAAAAGCACTCCTTCGAACGCTGCCAGTAGCAATTGTCATCTCCTTACTTTCTAGGTCGCGTAGGTCGCAATTATACACAAGGACATCGGATGGGTCATGACGCCGCAAAACGGCAGCTACAACAATACCGGCGTCTGGCACAGTTGGATAGTCTTTCAAGGAATGGACTGCGATATCGATATCCGTGTTCAATAGTGCCGAATCTAGCACTTTGGTGAAAACACCGACATCCCCCATCTCGCTTATAGCGGAGGTCTGATCCAAATCGCCAGTGCTTTTCATGGGGACAAGCTCGGAGATTATGCCACGCTGCGCGAGTAGATCTGAGACAGCGTTTGCCTGCCATAGCGCCAGTTTACTGTCTCTAGTACCTATACTAATCATTTTTGATAGCCATCCTTTGCATCCAATAGAGCGGTCAATATAGAAGAATCACTCAAATCAGAAGGGTGATGCCGTTTCAAGTGGTGCATAAGCTGCTTGGTCAACTTTGATTTCAGTCGGTCAGAGTAAGCTTCTAGCAACTCTTTGTCGATATTGGGTTGATGCTTAGCAAATAAGTTCAGCTCACGATCATGCACAGCGCTCATTGTGCAATAAAACGCCTTGATATAAGGTAGCCAGACACGAGATTGGCTCCATTCATAAAATGTGGCTAGACATTCATCGACAATGGCGCTCACCTTTGGCATTTCATTTAAACGGTCTTTAACTGATTCGTTCACTTCGTCGGCTAGGTCATCGACGTTGATCAGTGTCACAGATTCAATTTCTGACACCGTTGGATTTACATTCCTTGGAACAGACAAGTCCACGATCAACATGTCATTCGTGGTTCGAACGAGGTGATCTTTATCGATTAGATACCGCGGGGCCGAAGTTGCTACCACAATGGTATTATGTGTGGACAACAATTCAGGAAGCCTGTCGAGACTAAAGGTCTGAATGTCGGATAAACCGAACTTGGAGAAGCTATCTATTTTGGACCTGTTTACAACATTGATTTGTGAGGGGTGAATTTTTACCATCATCCCCTTTACGACAGATCTTGCCATGCTTCCTGAGCCAACAACGAGTACGCTTTCAGTTCCCCTCTCCCGCATATGGCTATAAGATCGCTTGACGGCAGCATAAGCCATCGATGTAGTTCCATTGCTAAAATTGGTTTCATTTCGAACCCTGCGTCCGGCATTAATGCTCGATTCGATAAGACGTTGCAGAAACGGGTGCGACATTCCTTGCTCAACTGCTGTAGCCCATGCATTACGAATTTGTCCGACTATTTCGAAATCACCCGGAATTTTTGAATCGGCACCTGCGGCAACAAAGTGCAAATGGCTGATAGCGTCGCTGCCATGCTTAATGTACCCTTGACGAACAAACGATGAGACATCCGATAATCCACTCATCGAAAACATGCCTATAAGTTCGTCCGCACTAAACCCAATTCCATAAATTTCAGTACGGTTGCACGTGTTTAGAATCATGACTGATGCTAAAGGTTGCGATAGAACTACACTTTTGTAAATTCTAGCTACATCGTCACTATCCAAAGCATATTTTGCCCTGAACGCAACATCTCCCCCACGATGACTAAAACCGACTAGAGTGACGACTTGGCTCTTCTCCATGTATTCAATTGACAGCAATCTGTTGGATTTCGTGATCAAAATATCCCAAAAATTACTGGTATAAATAGCCTATTAGGTATTATTAATACCCCATTGCGGCGAATGCTATTGAGATATGAGCAATTTAAATTACATTTTGGAGCTCAATTATGGTGGCAAAGACGGTCTATATGCAATTAATCTACTCATAAAATAAGTCTTGATGTATGTATGTCAGACTAGAAAATACCCCAAAAAAGTAAATTATAATGTCAATGAATATTGGTGTTTTAGTGGTGAATTTAGGTTCGCCAGATTCGACGCAAGTCGGCGATGTAAAGAAATATCTTGACGAATTTCTCATGGATGAAAGAGTACTCGACATACCTTACTGGAAAAGATTTATTCTTGTCAAGGGAATCATCCTAAATACGAGACCCAAGAAATCTGCAGCTGCTTATCGTAGAATTTGGTGGGAAGAGGGGTCGCCTTTGGTAGTGCTATCTAAACGCGTGCTCGATAAACTAAGGAAACTACTCCCGATCCCAGTCGAGCTAGCAATGCGTTATGGGAATCCATCCATCGAATTTGGGATTGACAAGCTTTTGACTAAAGAGAACGGTATCAGTAAGATGTATGTGATACCCCAATATCCGCATTATGCTATGTCTTCGTATGAAACAGTCATAGAAAAGGTGCAGGCATACTGTAAGGAGACATATCCAGATATCGAAGTCGAGTTTAAGGAGCCCTTTTATGACGATCCAGCATACATTTCTGTTTTGGCTAACTCAATTAAAGAGGCTTTGCCTGATAATTATGACCATTTGCTGTTCAGCTACCATGGCATACCCGAGCGACATGTAAAAAAATCGGATCCCACAGGTTCACATTGTTTGTGTACTTCTAACTGCTGTCAGACTCCATCCCTTGCTCATGCGACTTGTTACAGACACCAGGTTTACAAGACGACAGAGCTCGTGGCAGCAAAGCTCGGTATCCCAACCGAAAAATTCAGTGTGTCGTTTCAGTCGCGATTGCTTAACGACCCGTGGCTGAGTCCCTACACGGATAAGACCATTGAAAATTTGGCGGAATCAGGCATAA
>CAZVRJ010000062.1:0-11827 GCA_964629885.1 uncultured Chitinophagales bacterium
TGTTGTTCTTTAAGTTTGCAATGGCTGCACTGCTATATTGAATCATCACGTTGCCGTTAATCGTGATATCGACCTCGTCATCTACGATAAAACTCGGAGTCGGTGCAGATGGGTCTGGCGACGGGGTGTAAATAATGCCTCCATAGATCTTAGGGACACCGGAAGCAATATTCACTGTACCCATTCCTATTATCAAACCCCTGTAATCGGGGTTACCGTTAAGCTCGAGCGTACCACCGGGCTCGACGATGATTACGCCAGCGTGTGGACCCGTGCTCAAGTTAAAGTGCCCACCTGCCTTAATGACCAATATCTTGGGTTCTGATGGTGTACCAGGGTTAAACTGGTTGGCACATACCGACGTACCCGCGTTCCTTGGCTGCGTGCAGTTGAAGTCAGCGTTAGCCTGTGCGTACGCCACAAACTCGAGAAGTTGGGCGTCATCCATGTTTGGGTCGTGCGCAACGCTCGGGTTGGTGGTACCTGCTCCTACAATGTTGTCTTTCTGGGCATTATTGAGCGCATCCAATACACTGGTTTGTCCCGTTGCGGTACTGGTTGTGACGCCGGGAAGCGGATCCTTTGGACCATTGGTACCGTCAGGATTTTTGTCGAATCCTGAAATCAGAAACGAATTTCCGTTGAACGTTACATCAACAGCTGCTCCATAAATGCCCATAGCGCCATCGGCCGGTGGCAAGCCGTCGGTCTGGTGGATACGTGCAACGACCCTTGCAGTTACCCCATTACTGGTGCCTGTGCTGCGAACCTCGACCATTTCGAGTGGGATGTCGGCGTCCATCGTGCTGTCGAGAATCACCACCGCTGCCGAGTTGTTCCCAAAGCTGTAGGTAACCGGACTGTTAGCTGCAACACGCAGCAGGCGGTTAGCGCCAAGAGCCTGCAAGGCCCGCTCCATGCCCGAGTTGGCCGCATTGCGAGCCTGCGACAGGTTGGCGTAGCTTATCGAGAGCCGGTCGATCTGTGTCTGACGATTCATCACACCAATCTGGGTCAGGCTGAAGACCAAGAAAAGGGATGTGACGATAATTAACATGCTGCGTCCCATAATGCTACCTCAATATTGTAATCCACGTGGGGTGATGTCGGTCTCCCAATAGGAGCGCGCCCACTCATTCATATATGATACATTGCTCTCCACGATCATGCGAACACGGATACGCTTGACAAGAGATGGCGTAAGCGTTGAATCGCCGTTTGCCGTAAAATACCGGTATCTGAAACTCACAATACCAGCACCGAAATCGGTCGTGTCAGACCCGGCTATCCGGTACAACTTCCGGTCGCGTGGATTCGCCGACTGTAAATCTTGCTCAGATTGGTTCCAAACCCAACGAATGGTCTCTAAAGAACCGTCTATCCCTGCCCGGCGAAACATCAAGTTGTGCTCAGATAGCTGCACGATCTGGTTGCCTGCAGTTATTCCGGCCCCCAACTGACGAAGATCGGCCGTGATGTATGCCGACACGGCCTCGACTTTCGACTTGGTTGCAAACTGCATCGTCTTTATACCGGCGCTTTGCGTAACGCGTGTATTCAAACCTATCATGGCAATCATCAAAAGTCCGCCGACAATTGCGCTGATTATTAAACTCATGTTCATTGCGAGCCTCCTGTGTGGTGCTCAAGTACCGCTTTCTGGGCCCTTACAAAGGCGTTGGTCAAAATACCAATCCGACGCTGTTGAAGATCCAGTATGTTTATGATAAATATAGTAAAAAGTCGCTCCGGTTTGGAGCGGAAAAAGTCCATGACCACTGGCCTCCGAAACTTGATCACTGTTGTCGGCTCTAGCGCAATCACGCTTGCCAATCTCGAACCTTTCCCGAAAAGGAACACCTCTTCAAGAAAATTTCCTGGGCCGAAGGTACCTAGATTGATGCCATCGCGACTTTGGGCCACTTTGCCGTCGAGCACCAAGAAGGCCGTTTCGCAGGTCGGATCTATTTCGTCGATCACACGCTGGCTACGGTCGTACTTCTCCACCTCTCCTGCATGGAGTAATTCGTTCAGATCCTCTGGCGGAAAATTCCTAAAGATGGCTGGCGACTGAGCCAACACCTTGTTCAGGTGCTCCATCACTTGGTCGTCGTGTAAATCTAGGTTCGTCATGGTGGTCGGTTTTCAATAGTATGATTTAACATAGCTCAGTGTTACCGGACCCCTCATGTCGGGATGGTTTACGGTAACCTGAAGCCGTTTATGCGAAGTTTTCGCGTTCGCATTGACCGTTTGATTTGCTGTGGTCACATAAAAGACCGTCGCTGTAAGTGTGTAGGTTCCGTAACCTGTTGCCCGCGTGATGTTCAGTCCTCTGTAATCGTCAAAGTCATTGAAATTTGGATAGATCTCTCCTGGATCTGGACCCAAGCTGTCGGGGGCCGTGAAGGCCGTAGGAATTTGAGCTACAGGAATCCGTGGGTCCCTGAGTCGGTCGAGGGGGTAGGTGATCCGCTTGTCGAACACTCGAACACGGGCTTCCTCGATGATGCTTTGCGCCATGCTGATGCCGTTGTACTCGATTTCCGATTCAACAGTCATTTCGGTGGTGTTGACCATCGACCGGTTGATGGTGTTGGCAAAAAGCCCGAACACCAGAACCGCGCAAATCACGTATAAAACGTCTGATATATCATTCATGACCGTCTCCGATCGTTGTGAAGTGGATGCCGACCCGCGTCAGGCATCGATGGTGATGGCAATGACCTCCTCGATGGTGGTCTGGCCCTCTTTGATTCGCTCGCGTCCGCTTGCTCGCATGGTGAGCATGCCGTTACTTACCGCAATGTCGCGGATTTGGTCTTCGTCGACGTTGTCGCCGGCGTTGAAAATCGCATGCTTGATCTTCTTGTCGAAGAACAAGGCTTCCATGATCGCAATACGGCCCTTGTAGCCGTTGCGGCACTTGTTGCAGCCCACCGGTTTGTAGAATTTGGTGACGGCAATCTCCTCGTCGGTGAACCCGATGGAACGCGGCACGGCCGGATCCAAATCGGTGATCTCCGCTTTGCACACGTTGCACAGCTTGCGCACCAGACGCTGGGCCATCACCAAGTTGATGGCGCTTGCAATCAGGAAGGGCTCTACACCCATCTTGAACAGACGCGAAATGGCGCTCGGTGCGTCGTTGGTGTGCAAGGTCGAAAACGTTAGGTGACCCGTGTTCGCCAATTTGATCGCGATTTCGGCTGTTTTAAGGTCACGAATCTCACCCACGAGCACGATGTCGGGGTCATGTCGCAAAATTCCGCGCATGGCCTCGTCGAAACTCATCTTCTCGGATATCTTGAGCTGGCGCGCGCCCTTGATCAGGTATTCTACCGGTTCCTCGACGGTGAGCACGTTCACCTGCGGGGTAATCACCGTATAAAGCGCTGCTACGAGGGTAGTTGACTTACCCGAACCCGTCGGACCCGTAATGATGATCATCCCCTGAGGCAAATGGATGGCCTTCACGAAATCGGACTTGGCCTGGTGCTGCAGACCAAGCTGGTTCAGATCGGTGATAACCTTACGGTCGTCGAGAATACGAATTACGATAGACTCCAGCTTGCGCTCATACTCCTGTCCAACTATCGGCATGATGGATACACGAAAACGCAGCTGGTGTTCGTCGATGCGGCGTTGGATGAATCCATCCTGCGACATGTCGCGCACGAAACGGTCCACATTCCGCGTCTTGTCTTTCACCACGGCCGACAGGGCCTCCGACTTGACGCCGGTCTGCGTGTGCCACAGACCGAGCTTTCCATCTTGACGGAAATAGATATCGGTGGTGTTGCCTACACCCGGAATGATGTGGATATCGCTCACGCCCAGTCTAACTGCCTCAACCAACATACCCTCCAAGAGAGAGTTGAGCATGCTCTGGTTGATTTCGGCGTCGATCTCGGCCTCGTCGACCCCCTCATCTTCTTGGGCAATGTTGCCTGCCTCGAACTCGATGTCCTCAAGGAGGTCGAGGAACTCGTTCTTCTTCTCGTACACGGCCGAGGTCAGGGCTTCGAACACATCGAGCCGCATGTAGGCCACTTCGTACGACTTCACGTTCAGCTGATTGGCCAGCACCAGAATCTCAGGATCGGTGGGGTCGGCGGCGCCAATTATGAGCATGCCCCTCTCGTATTTATACGGAAGCGCCTTTCGGTTGATAAACTTGGAAACCTTCTCGTTGGGTAGGTCGCTTAGTACCCGCTTTATTTCGTTAAGCCTTTCGATGTTTCCGAGGTCGGTCATCGTGCCGATTTCACGAAATGCGTAGAAGTCGGCTATGGCCTTCATCACACTGTGACGGTCGGCACCCACATCGTCGCAGAGTACCTGCGAGATGCGTCGACGTATGACCTCCGGCTCCATCTCCATGATGGAGAACGCCTGATCTAACTGGTCGCGCGAAATGATCTCCTGCTCAACTAGGATTTCGCCGACTCGCTGCTTCAGGGAGATTTTTGATAACATGGAAAGACCTACACAAGATTAGAAAGTTCACTGCCTGGTGGCAGCAGCATCCCGAAGGCCGGCTTCGGCTGGATAACCGCTGTCTCTGCAGAGACAACCGTGATAAACACAATCACCACCATAACGAAGATACTGATTGCAAGGCTTATCATGTTGATAACGGTTTCCATCTTGTAGGTAGTCTGTACTTCGTAGTATTCGGCAAGCATGAGGGCGTTGTCGCGTAGGGTGCCTGACTCGGCGCCCAAACGAAAACGGCTGATGGCAGTACGCGAAAACACATCGGCGGCCTCAAATGCCTCGATGATGCCGATACCGTCGCGCAACATCCCGGCTATGGCCACCTCTTTGATCTGCTTTTCCATGTAGGTGTTACGGCAGGCTTCGGCGGCCACTTTTATGACCTCCACGTTCTGACCCGAACCGCTGTACAGGGTATTGAACACACGGGCGAAGATTTCGATGCTGGTCTTGTGTAGGATGTCGCCCAAGACCGGAATTTTGATGATGTAGCGATCGATGAATACGCGTCCCTTTGTGGTGTTGCTCACAACGATGAACGCCACGATCGGGGCAAGAAATGCAGCGAGGATGTACACCCAGTTGTCCTGGAGGAAATAAGCCCAATCCATGGTGGCTTGGGTCATAGGCGGGAGATCGACTCCCAATTTGATGAACAGCTCGGCCGTTGCGGGGAAGATGTAACCCACATAAAACAGGAGCACGCCGATGATGGCGATAAAGGAGATGGCGGGCATGAGCAAAGCCCGCCGCATGTTCTTCTTGAATTGTGCGTCGCGTTCGAGAAATTTGGCCGTGCTTTCGAATACAGCGGCCATGTTACCGGAGGTCGACGCCACGCTGAGCATATATGTGGCGAACTTTCCGAAAATCTTCTCGTGCTTGCCATACACCTCCATACCATCTTTACCATCCTTGAGATCCTTCTGGATGGTCTTAATCACATCCTTGAGGCGCTTGTTGGAGGTGTCTTCGTACAGCAGGTTCAGGATTTCGTCGAAGGTCATCTTCTGCTTGAGCAGGTCGGAGCAGAGGCGGATAAAGGTGACGATCTCCTCGTTAGAGACGCCGCCCTTCATGTCGATGAGCTGCTTCTCGATGCGCTTTACTTTGTAGCCCAATTTCAGCAAGGCGCGCTCGAGCTCCTCGCGGGTGTAAGCTTCTTGCTCGCCAGATAGTGGTCGACCGTCTTTCTCGACCTTGTAGTTGAATACGACCCGCGGCTCTATGGCCTGTACGGTGATGCCATTTGCGGCGGCGACTTTGGCCACTCGCTCTTTGGCGGCTCGTTTGTTGGGGGCCTCAAACTCGCTCTGCACCGTCTTGCCTTGGGCACTTAGTCCTCTGAACCGGAAATATGGCATGGTAGGATGGCGTTTATGGACGGATAGTACTGCAGAGTTATCTGTTAAAGGCGCGTCTCCGGTTGAGTTGTGAGGATGACAGGGTGATTCTGTCTGCGATTGGGCGGCCCATCGGGGCGGCTCAATAAGAAAATGATGAGACGGGGTGTCGGACAAGGGGTCCGACGTGCTTCCATCTGATGGCTGACCGTTTTAGGAGTGGGTCAGAAGACAACGAACTGAGGGAGATGCGAAAACTTGAATTCGACCGGATGTGGTCGTCGTGCCGAAAAAATAAGCAGCGGGGCGAACCCCGCTGCTTTGAGACTTCTAATCTATGCCGATTTCGAATTAGGTGGAAACAAGCCACTGGATTTCGTTGGCACGCACAGTAGCGCGGATCTGGTCAGCTTGTGCCGTACAACCCGTGTCGTACGTCGGATCTGCCACAGAGGTAGACGGCATTGCGCCATTGTAACCTGAGCAAGATGCCGGCTTTGCGGTTACGGTAAACTCGGTAGCACCTGCGGCGCTAATTTCGTAAGTCCCGTTCACGTTGATGGCTTTATCGAACGTGCCGGATGATACGCCTGCGAATGCAATGTCACGGAAAGAAATGCCTGTGAAGTCATTTCCACCGCCATTAAGCATTTTTGGCTTGATGTAGAACGACTGAGCTGCAGCTGCGATAGCAACCACATCGTTTGTTACAGCGTCGCGGTTAGCGGCTTCGCTAGCCGAGCTGAACGTGTTAATAGCAACTACTGTTGCAATACCCACGATTACCGTCACCAAAATGACGAGTAGGAGTTGTTGTTGGCCCATGATTAACCTTTAAGTAAGGGTTGATTTGTTGTTTGTTCGAGAAGTGTTGAGATAACTCAAAATTGTTCGGGTCGGGCAGGAATTGCGAAAACTATCCGGCTTTGAGGAGCGACCCATTACTCCTTAACTAAGATAGGCAATAAGTTACGTTCTTTGATCTAAGATACGCTTTAGTTAGGTGTTTAGTGCTTTATCTTTCTCTAATATAACAAATTAGAATTTCCTAATGCAATTTATTTTTTTTAAAAATTCGAAAAATATTGATTACTGAGTCTATTATTTGCTTTTAGAGGGGCTAAATATCTAGCTGTCAGTCTATTGTGGATAAAATGGGTTTATTTCGTGCTCGTCGATTCGCAGGTAGGTCCGGCTGTATTTAACGTAATTATCGGCGTACTTCCTGATGCCGGCGATTTCGTCGTCGGTAAGTCTTCTGGCCTGTTTTGCGGGGTTGCCCATGTAGAGCCAGCCGCTTTCGAGGGTCTTGCCGGGTGGTACCAGGGTCCCGGCGGCGATGATCACGTCGCTTTGCACCACGGCCTTGTCGAGCACGGTGGCGTGGATGCCCACGAGCACGCGGTCGTGGATGGTGCATCCATGCACCATGGCGTTGTGGCCGATGGTCACCTCGTTGCCGATGATCGTCGGACCGTCGGTATTCATCACGTGGATGCAGGTATTGTCCTGCACGTTGCTTCTCTGACCGATGCGGATATAGTTCACGTCGCCGCGGATGGTCACATTAAACCAGACGCTGCTCTCTTCGCCGATTACCACGTCGCCGATGATGTCGGCGCTTGGGGCGATGAAGTTGGATGGACCGACCAGTGGCTGCTTGTTGAGAAATTGGTAAAGCATGCTGTAAGATACGCATAAACGAAAAAAGCCGCTTCGTTGCGGCTTTTGGTGTGGGACCGGGCGGAATCGAACCGCCGACACATGGATTTTCAGTCCATTGCTCTACCAACTGAGCTACAGTCCCTTTTTATCAGATCGTCAATATACGGCTAATTTCATACTGCTTGCAATATGTGAGTCAAATAAGTGGTCTCAACGATCTAACTTGTACAGCCTGAACTGTCCTTGATCTTCTACTAACGTGGCAGGACCGGCCAATGGCAGGTCGTCCAATATCAAAATCCACGATCGGCTTGGGTCGATGTCTGAAACGCTGACGCTATCGCCAATCCGGAATAACAATCCCTCAGCGTTGCCGGAGACCGAATAGAATAGTGCCCTTTCAATCTGAAACTGGTCACTGCCAGCGATAAGCAGCTTCTCATGATCGCCAATTGCCAGTTTTGATGCCAGATAAATACCTGCTGCGTCTGCAGCCGTTTCGTGATTGCGATTTTGCACCACCCCTATACTGTTATAATTTGTCACAATGGTAAAAAGCGGGATGTATACTATTAAAAATGACCGGACAGAGGAGCGGGGCCAGGCAATCCAAGCAATGATCAAACCAACCGACAAAAGCCCAACAAAATAAAAAAAGGCGCCATTCTGAACGATAAGGAAAAACTCGGGCATATCGGTGAATCGCATCTTGTACGGTTGCATCAATGGTCTTACGGAGTAGTAAATGAGTGGTAAGAGGGTAAGGCAAGCAAAAAGCCCCCCCACAACTGAACGATCTCTCATAGATCCCCAGCCATGCTTCGCATCTAAGCGACTGGAAGCGTATATGAGGATTAACGGCAAGCCGAAGCTGTAATACCTCAAATAAATACGTTGGTCAAGATTTTTATCGAAGACTGCCACAGATGTCGAAAATGCTGCCGCTAAAATTACCATAGTGACCAAAAAAGCAACTGTCATCCACAGCAACAACCGCTCGGCCGGTAAATTTTTCGGCTCTTTGGAAACGACAAACAAAAGCGCAAAACCCAGGCCATAAATGAATGAAATGGTGAGAAAATTTCCGAGCAGGTTCTTTGCAAACGATGGCACTGCATAGGCCAGAACACTTGCGTCCAGATGTATGCTATCGGTGTGGTTGCCATACAGGTTGCCAAGAATGGAGAGTCCATCTGTACCGGCCAATATGTACCCCACCATGAACTTTATGCCAAGCGCGACCGCAATAAACAGCGCTGTATGCACGATAATCGGACGCTTAAGGCCATATACGATTAGCAACGAAATCGGATATACATGGATGATGAACATGGCATGGGGTTTGACGAGTATCAGAGCTCCAAAAACGATGCCCGCAACGACGCCCCCTACTATTTGATTTGAGTGGTCATTTCGAAAAACCAAGTAGACGAATAACCAAAAGAAGGCAAAGTACATCGCCTCCGACATGAAATAATTGGCATACGTGCTTAATGGACTCAGTATCGAGGCAACACCAATAACCATTGCAACTCCGTCCGTAGTAAACCGGCGCGCAACTGCGTATACAAAAACCCCACCAAGGGTTATGAACATGGCGTTCAGCACCCTGGCTGCATTCAGGAATTGGTCGCCGAATAAACCCGTAAGCCTATAAATTGCATAGTAGAGGTAGCTGGGGATGTTGACGTCGGATAGCGCCACCAGCCGTGCATTTTTGGAGTGCACATACTCGTCGGGGAATACACTTGGAAACACGTCCCATGCTCGAATCACCAAAAAAACAAAGGCCAGAACGACTGCAAAAATAAAGAAGAAATGCTTGCGTCGATCCAAATATGACAGCGTATTATTAGCAGTTGAATTGGTCATTTTGTAGTTCGCACTTACCCATTCAAACCCTGTCGTACACCAAAAACATCTCGTTGTGGGTGAAGTACTTCCCGAACCACGCGGCGTTTATCGGGAAATAACCCTGTTTGACCAATCTGAAACCTGCACAATGTTCCAAGCCGTTGTCTTCGATATAATTCATGTCGATGAAAGTTAGATGGGTTGCATCGTGTTTGTATCCTAACTCGCCCGGAACACACACGTACACACGCTTCATTCCAAGTCGCGTGCCTGCTATAAGCAGTTTTTGCAGAACCAAATCGGGTCTTTCGATGTGCTCGAGCACGTGGCTGATAACGAGTGAATGGAATCGACCATGCTCGAACTCGTTTAGCTCGTAACCATCCAAAGCTGGGTCATACAATCGTACATCAAGCCCAATGCTGGTGCAATAGTCCACACTGGCACGATTTACTTCCAAACCTACCGATCCTTCACCGAACGACTCCAGATGATCACCTATGCCGCATCCAAAATCGATTACAGGTGTAATGACGTGCCTGTGTGCTTGCCGGATGTAAGCCTTTCGAACCCATTTACGAATTTTGCTCCTGTTTAGCTGATATTCCAAATAGGGCTCTGCGAAGCGGTCGGTAGTATCCATTATGGCTGCTTTTGTCGGGAGGTTCTGCTTATGTGCGGCACATTGCTTACATCGTACATTAGAAATGCCAAGATAAGCTGCAAACCAAGAATGATTGGAAGTGCGGCGAGCATAACCGTCCCGGCAGTCTGTGGCACTCCGGTCACGGCCGATTGGTACCACGACCAAGCCCCAAAAATGCCACCTCCGAGCACAAAAAGAGTGCCAAGCAGAAGATTCAGGGTGGCTACAGAAAAATCCCTCAAAAAGTAGTTATAAAAAATCCTTTTGAGCGTGTTCCGTTTATGCTTGTACAAAAATTCACCGATGATGCGCGATATTTTCAGGTTGCTGATTTCGTCGCCGTATCGGGCCGGCATGGGCACATCTATGACCACTGCCTTTACGGTATTCAATCGAAACAACAAATCGGATTCAAAAAAGTACCGGTTGCTGATTTTTCCCCAGGGCAACTTTTCGATAAGATCGGCATGTATGGCCGTGTAGCCATTCGTAGGGTCAAATAACTGCCAGTAGCCCGTCGACAGCTTGTTCATGAACGAAAGTAATGCATTCCCCAATATTCTGGACTTCGGCATGCTGCGAAGTGCCTCGAGGTCGTAAAAACGGTTCCCCTTCGTGTAGTCGGCTTGTCCGGTAATAATGGGTTGCAACAGCGCCGACATCAGAGACGGATCCATTTGTCCGTCGCCGTCTACCTTCACAATGATGTCGGCTTTGTCTTTTTGAGCTTCGAGATAGCCACTCATCACCGCTCCGCCCACACCTTTATTCACATTGTGCTCTATGACTCTTAGCCGGACATCATGGAAGTTCTGCATGGCAAAATCGCCTGTGCCCTCAGGACAAGCATCATCCACTACATAAATAACATCGACAAAACCGGGGATAGCCTGAAGCACATCCAGAATGTGATTCTTTACCTTAAAGCAGGGGATGACAACGGCTACCTTCCAAGCCTCGTCATCTCCAATCTTTTTGCTTATAAGATCTCGAGCATTGATCATTCCGTGTATCACTCTGTAAACATTGCGGCCATTACAGCAACAATCTATATGTTTTCGAGATGAGTTGTGCTATTGGGCTAGGCCAAAGCGTCTTCAAAACAGCAAGATCTTCATTTTGGCGAACCCCGCTTTGTTTCGCTCGCTGCGTCTCCTGACCTGTATGTATCCGGTGGGTCAGCAACGGTTTTTTTACGCGAACAAACGCACCTTGTGCTTTCGCGAGCCTGATCCACGCATCCCAATCGAGGTTGACACGCATTGACTCGTTGAACTGAAATTCAGGATTGCGCTTTAGCGTCACGGCCGGGCATGGTATGGCGCAACCAAATCGGAGGCTGTTGAGTTTTGCCCGTGTACTTGAAACGGCTTCCCTGCCCAGGAAACCAATGTTCAACAGCATTCTCTTCAGGAGTATCAGCGTGCTGTTTTTAACGAGGGCTCCGTCGATCAATTCGGTATAATCGGTGAACAGAAGCGTTGCAATTGGGCATTCATCAATTGCCTTTTTGATTTCGGACGAATACTCCGGATCGTAAAGGTCGTCCTGATGTGCCAGTGTAACCCACTTGGATGTGCAGCTCGCCAAGGCCATGTTCCAGTCGCCTCCGATGCTTGATTCGTTGTGATATGGTATGTAGCGTATCCCATACCTGTCGGCAATGGTTTGAATATGGCTGCTCGGCGTGGATGTGACGATCGTGATCGGCGAGGGTGATTTCTGATCCACAAGCGACATCACACACTGCTCCAAATATGGGGAGTCGCCATATGCGGGGATTATAAACTCATGTGGGATCGCTTCTAAACTCACACTT
>CAZVRJ010000063.1:0-11756 GCA_964629885.1 uncultured Chitinophagales bacterium
TCCCAGCGCTTCTTGGTCTTGGGCTCGTGGTGCAGGCGTACCAACCAGTTGCCGTCGTCGGTGATCGAGAACCGGGTCACCTCTTCAAAGCTGGTGATGTTGCCCGACCGGGTGTCGACTAATGCCATCCCGCTTCTGGGGCGGTCGTCCTTCTTGGCGGGGTCTTCCATGTCGGATGCAGGGGGTTTCACCAAAAAGGTTGCCCAGGTGCCATCGGGACTAAGCTGGGCACTCGCGCCACGCTCGACCGTGTAGGTGGTGCGTCCGTCGGTGGAGCGAACCTCTGCGTGACCGTCGCCCCTGTCGGGGGCTGATTCGTAGGCGACCCATCTTCCGTTATCGGAGACAGTGGGACCCGTCAAGTTGCGAAATTTCATGACGTCCTCGAACGTCATAGCCCTCTTTTGGGCGATAGAGTCAGTGGCGAGGGCGGTGCAGATAAGCAGTGCACCGAACAGAATTACAGAGTGTCTGAGTGATGAGACCATTTGAGTATCCAATGGGTGATGGAGAACATATCAAAATCACCCAAAGGATACGAAATTTCAACGGCTGCTACCCGATATTTTAAGTGGCTGGTCGTACTTTTGGGCGAAGTACAAATACATGTCGGTTATTTCGATCGAATACTCGTCGTTGCCCGACCTGCGGTTCACATCAAGATACAGGTATGCAGGAAAGCCAAACTCAGGATCGTAATCGACTTCGAGCACGTCGAAATTGCGATCGATGGCGCGGTAGATTTCATTGAACAGATCCTGTACCGTTGGCACCTTGCCAAGCTGGGAGTTTGGCACGTCGCGTCCGGTGTTAATGTTATAGGCGTCGATCACGCGTCCGTTTCTCACACGCACCATGTATCGACCAACCAGGCCGAACGGATCATCGTGGTAGGCTTCATAATCGTAGTCGACAATGTAAGCGCGGTTCCATTTACGTTCGGCGCGCTCAAGTTCCTGCTGGCGGTGGTCGCTGAAATAGAAACCCTCGATGCAACCGGTCATACTGACGGTCGTGAGGATAAGTAGGGTAAGCAGTGACTTTTTCATGGCTGTAGGCGTCTTGTTGTAGTATCTCCAACTACTTTTTAAGACGTTCAGCCGGCCGATTTGTTACATCACATAAAGATGCTATGCTTCACTGCGCCATACCGTTAACTGATCATTGATCAGTTTGTGGACCCTTTCGCGTAACGCCGGCACGTCGCTGCTCGTCATGCCTTCGGTTGGTATGGGAGCTAAGACCTTGACCTTCATAGACTCCGCCTTGCCGAATAGCCATGAGTTTTTCGGGAGGCAGTCGAAAGTGCCCTCAACAACGAGGGGAAGTACAGGTACTTGGTGCATCACAGCGAGGGCGAAAGCGCCGTCGGCGAAGCGGCCGAGGGATCCATCCTTGGTTCGTGTGCCTTCAGGGAAGATCATGATGGAGCACTTATGGTCGAGATAGAAGCCCGCCTTTTTGGCCACCTGTTCCCAACGGCGAACTCCACGCCGGTTTACGGGGATGTCGCCGGCGAGCTTCATTTGCCATCCAACGATGGGGATCTTGAACAACTCCTCTTTGCCTACCCATTTCATCTCCCACGGCAAGTTTGATACTACCGGGATATCGCCCATCGATTGGTGATTGGCCACTACGACGTACGGATTTCTGGGGTTGTCGATGGTCTCGCCGCTTATTTCGACTTTCCAGTTGGGGTTGACCCGCACCAAGAAGAGTCCGAGTCTTCGGTACATGCGTCCAGTGCGGTATAGCGCGGGATCACGGTCGAAAAGCCGCATGACCGCAAGAATGGGCACCCATATTAAAATCAGGATGGCCGATACAGTCCAGATGTAGATAGATTTGAGGACGTTCATCATCGTATAGTTTCCCTAAAGATACGTACGATGCCGCAAATGTGCTTACATAAGCTGTTTTCGGAGTGCGTTTACAATATGCTCGAGAACGGAGATTCTAGCATGATATTTGTCGTTGCCTGGCACGATAATCCAAGGGGCGTCAGGCGTCGAGGTGCGATTGAACATTTCATCGGCGGCTAGCTCGTATGCTTCCCACTTGGCGCGGTTGCGCCAATCCTCGTCGGTGATCTTGTAGTTTTTGTATTCGATCTCCTCGCGATTCTCGAATCGGCTCTTTTGCATCTCGGGAGTTATATGAATCCAAAACTTGAGGATTACGGCACCCCAGCCATTCAAGTGCTCCTCGAACTCATTGATTTCGCGATAAGCACGCTTCCACTCGGCTTCGGTTGCGAACGACTCAACCCGCTCGACTAGCACACGGCCATACCAAGAACGGTCGTAGATTGAAGTTTTGCCTGCGTTTGGTAGCGTTTTCCAATATCTCCACAGATAGTGGAACTGCCTCTCGACCTCGTTCGGTGCGCTGGAGCCATAGACGGTCCATAGTCGGGGATCGATGGTCTCGGTGATGCGGCGTATCGTACCACCCTTTCCGGCGGCGTCCCAGCCCTCAAAAACCAAAATGGGGCTCTTATTCTGCTGCCATGCCTTCCACGAAAGCGCGAAAAGCTGATCCTGAAGTTGCTGTTTACGCTCCTTATATGAGTCTCGATCTAGCACGGGAAATTCGCTGACCTCAGACAAAATGCTGTTGGAGATGTAGGGTATTTCAACCGGTTCAGTTGTTGAGGAACTGTCGATGTCAATACTAAGAATCAACTCGGCCGACTTGGCAAGGAGCCACTCGAGATTTGTAGCGTCGATCACGTGCCAAGGAGCAAAGGACTTGTGCGTGGCAGTTAGGATTTCGTCGTGTACCTTCGATGTCTTCGAATAGGACTTGCTACGACTCTCCTTCATTTTTTGGATTTTGCTGTCGGTCGAGAGCAACTTTTTCTTCGCGTCAAGACGATTCTTTTGAGTCTTCTTGTCGAGATGAAGGAAGATTTTTACAATACGGGTGCCGTTGTCGGCTAGCGATTGTTCAAAATTGCGGACGGTTTCGAGATCGGCGCTTATGTTGCCTTTGGCCAGAGCTTTGTCGAACAGCCGTTCATACCAGGCTCCTAGATGGATAGATGTGCTGCCTTTTGCAGGAAGGGCGTTCCAGTAGCGGGCGAAGAAAGGCAGTGTGGAGTGGCAGGAGTCGTTGTCCCAGAACGAATATGTGCGGAACAGACGTGGGTTCATACGAGCACCCAACTCGGTAAGGAAGACGCCCTTACCGCTTCCATCGAGTCCGTGGATGACGATGAGTAGTGGGGTGCCTACGGATTTGAGATGGTCTTGAAATGCCAAAAGCCGTGTACGGAGAGAGTTGTCGAGTTGTTCGAAATCCGACTTCGACAGAGTGTTTCCAAGCGAGATGTCGAGCATGGGCTATCGCTCCGGCTCGGGCACAATCACTTGGCTGCCCGATTCTAGCCAAGCCCGAAACCCACCGTCGACCGATATCACGTTTGTGTAACCCATTTTTTGGATATTGTCGGCGGCTAGTACTGACCGGTAACCGCCACCGCAATAGAGCCAGATTTCAGAATTTTTTTCGGTGATTCGACTTTCGATGTCGCGCTCGATAATTCCTTTGCCCATCCATATTGCTTCGGGGATGTGTCCAGCTCGATACTCCGATTCCTCACGAACATCGACTAGTATAAACGGGGCTGGATCTTGCATACGTGATTGTAGCCCATTGAGATCCGATTCCTTAACCGAATTTTTAAGGCTAGTCACTAAATTCAAAAATGCAGGGTTGTGGTTCATTTTGGGGGGTTTTGTTTGTATTAATCTAGCTTAACGGTTGTTTAAAGTCCAACTATTAAAATGGCTAATTAAGTGTAAAAATGTGTAGTATAGTAACAAAGCACTTTTTTTGACTCTGATTTTCCTTATTATCCTATCTAGATGGCGTCGATATAAGTCATGTTCGTTTTCAGCGTACAGTTTTTTCCAATGCATTTTATAGGGAGCGGTGAATTTAAATGAGTGAGCCTATCAACATGAAGGGAATCAGTCGTATTGACACCCGTGACACCCATGGGTGGTATGTGCGAATTTACAAAAACGGTAAGACCTATTCGAAGTTGTACTCCGACAATAAATACGGAGGCAGAGATAGGGCCCTCCAAGTGGCCTACAAGGCCCGACTTGTCGCTTTAGAAGCGCTCAAGGATATTCCGAGAGAGCCGAAGCGCAGGTTGGTAACCAGCGACAAACGCAACAAAAGCGGAATCATTGGGGTTAGCAAGACCACCAAAATTAACAAGAACGGTACTACGAGCGACTATTATCAGGTAACATGGTCGCCGGAGCCTGGGCAGGTGAAGAACCGCCAGTGGAGCGTTCGCAAGTTTGGTGAGGTGGATGCACGCAGATTGGCCATTGAGTTTCGCCACTCCGTAATGAAGGAGATTTACGGCGATCGGTTTCCAGAGGGCTACGAAGAAGGACAATAAAAAAAAGGGAGCTAAGGCTCCCTTTTTTGTGACTATACAATTCGTTGCAGTTTAAAACTGGAGTTGCACTCCGAGTGCTATCCTGTTTTTCGAGGCCTTCAGATCTCTGAAGGTATCCTCGAATTTATAATCCTTGGTATTCTGGCTGAAACGCATCTCGGCGAATGGACGAATTGCGCTGCCTAGTCTGATCTGAATACCCACAGTTCCGTTTAGGACGGTCGTGCTTTCGTCTTTGGGGAAGTCAAGACCATCGAATGTGCTGTTCAAACGGATCTTATAGTTTTCAAATCCCACACCGCCCATGATATAGGGAGTTACGAGCGGTGCATTGAAGGCAAGTTTCAGTGCTGCCCCAAAATCATATGTACTCAATTCGGTGTCGGAGAAAATCACACCAGATCCATTTTCGCCAGACCGAAGTGTGAGCGTATTGCTGAAAAAGGAGGTGTGTCCAACAACTCCAACATTCACGATATCGCTAGCAGTACCGAATGTCTTTTCAAGGCGAAGGCCGATGCCCTCGCGCGGTTGGTCGTCGCGGCGCTCGTACGAGGCCCCAATTCCACCCTGTGCAAGTGCTTCTCCGGCAAAGAGCAGCAATGCAAGGGCTGCAACTACTGGGGTAAATCTTTTCATAATTACATATCCTTCGTTTGATTCAGGTAACAAACAGTGGTACTGATTTAGATTAAAAAAGTTCTGATTTTGAAGATACACCTATGCGGTGTCTTATGACAAACGGCACAAAGCAGCTGCTTATTCTTCCTTCTTTTTGTTTCTTTTGTCGTTGGGGTCGAATAGCATAGCCGTGCAAAGGCAGTTCTTTCTCTCGGTACGTGTGAGCACATCGTAGTTTACACACGAGCTGCAACCGTTCCAGAATGCTTCGTCGGTGGTAAGCTCAGAGAAGGTGACAGGTTTGTAGCCCAAGTCAGAGTTGATCTTCATTACAGCTAAACTGGTCGTGATGCCGAATATTTTTGACTCTGGATACTTCTTGCGCGACAGGCCGAAAATTTCTTCCTTGATGCGCTTTGCCAATCCATATTGTCTGTACTCGGGCACAACAATCAAACCCGAGTTAGCCACATAGTTGCCGTGGCTCCATGTCTCGATGTAGCAGAATCCAGCAAAGCGCTGGTCGGATGTGAGCGCGATCACCGATTTTCCCTCCATCATCTTGAGACGGATGTAATCAGGCGAACGCTTGGCAATACCTGTACCACGGGCTTTCGCCGATTCCTCCATGTGGTGACAAATCTCCTCCGCAAAAACTTGGTGTTGCTCGTTGGCTACATGAACGCTGAATTCCATCAAATGGCTTACTCGAAGGCAAATTGAGGTGAAACTTGAATAATCGGTTAATATACCGAGCTTTTTAATGATTTCAATTCAACTCGAAATTATGGCAGATGTAAAAGCGCTTTCCGATTTGGGAGATCGCATGGGCTATGTATATTTGATCGCCATCACCTTTTTAATCGTTCATGTTTTTCCCCATGCATACCGGACATAATCTGCTTATAGGTTTGGGAGGCCACCTTGAGCTGGATACCAATCTTCCTTTTTCAGACAGACTCGACCAACTCAATACTGAGCTGAAGTCAATCGACCCCGAAGCACAGATTGATTTCCTCGACGGGGTGCCCACTAAAGACGCCGACGCCCGAACGGCCGTCGATTACGGCATGCCTTACCTCACCTTTCTGGATCTTTTTGTTATAGGAGGAAACGACACTTGGCCCGATGCACTCACTTCAATGTTCAATTGCATGGAGAAGGCAAAAAGGGTTGGTTCGTACATCAGGCTCGATATGCAGATAAATGGAGACTCCCACGAGCCATCGATCCCTCAGCTGGTCGATTTTTTCCGTAGGGCTTGGGATATGTCGGACCCAATGGGGCTTGATATCTGTGTAGAAACGCACATCGATCGCGTGAGCTACGATCCTCGCCATCTCATGCGTATCCACGAGGCCTTGTTGGATGCTACAAAAGGAGAACGCGGATTGTTGATATCGGCCGATTTTTCGCATTACATCCACCAAGTTGGTAATACCCACGGCCTATACTGGCAGGATGTATCGAATGGGGAACTGAATTTGGATCCATATGATCGTGAGAACTACGTAAGCAAGGTGTTGATTCCGTCCGGACTCATTAAGATGGGTCATCTGAGGATGGCGGTACCGAACAATTTGGATCGCACACAAGGCAGCATCCAGTATCCAATTGTGGATCCAGCGAATGATCCTACACCTACGGCTTACGATGGTTTATGGCATTACGGAGCATTTGACGAGAGCCGCACCGAACCGTGGAAGACGTGGTATAGAGAGCTTTTTCGTGCCATCCTAAGTTCGGATGATCCAACTCCGATCACGTTCAACACCGAGTTCATTCGTTACGATGGCGATTATGCGCAGGAGCCATACCGCAATCAGTATCAGAATTTGGCGATGGTTGCTTGGGCACAGCGCACGAAACGTGAAATCCTCGCCGAGCTTAACGCATCCTTTTAAGTTCGGCCTCGGCGGCGATGTACCCGAATGCTGCCCAGTTGTCCTGCATCGTAATGAGTTGAAAGATGCGAGAGGCTCGTCCTTGATCCCCATTAACGAGATACCAGTGTCCGACCCCGAAGCCCTGGGTAAGCAGGTCTAGACTATTCTGCTCATTCACGGCTGCCTCAAGAAGTGAATCGGCTGCGATTTCGCCCTTGTACATGAGTAAGCGCTTATGGTAGGAGGTGTTTTCGATGATATCCATTTCGGGTTGGATGCCTGCGAGGAGTCGATCAGCCCGGTCTTGGCGTCCCAGACGGCGGTAGCACATGTATAACCAATCGGTGGCAGCAACTTTCATATCGTCGTTTGTGCTAAGACGTACGCAATTTTCAAATGCCGTTGCCGACTTGGTGAACGATCCCTTCAGAAAATGAGCCAATCCGAGGTGGTACCAAATATTGGTTTGGTCTGAGCTTCGCGGTTGATTAAGTGCATTTGGGAGTCCATCGGGCTCGATTTCGTCGGGCAAGCCTTGTGTCAGAGCCGCTGCCTCCTCAAGATCAACCACAGCCTCGTTAAATTTGCGAATGCTGATGTACCGGTGTCCACGGTGTCGGCGCAGTTTGTAGGAATCGGGGTGGTGTATCAA
Organism: uncultured Chitinophagales bacterium; assembly: GCA_964629885.1. Classification (GTDB taxonomy): domain Bacteria; phylum Bacteroidota; class Rhodothermia; order Balneolales; family CAYWCV01; genus CAYWCV01. Next base: position 7,583 of record CAZVRJ010000063.1, read on the forward strand.
ACCATTGCTGTAAATCCGGATGGCTTCATTGTACTGGCCTGCATAAGACAGCCGCCTTCCGTACCAAATAATAGCATCCTCCGAGGTGGAATCTGCGAGCCAATTCTTATGGGCTTCGTCCAATTGGGCAAAAGTGCGCTGTCCCGAATCCCCAATGGGCACAATGCGATACAGCGATTTGTTGAAAAGGGATGTTGCCTCCACAACAGGCTCCGGCTCTGACGAAGTGCAGGAGATTGTGACAAGAAGAAGGAATAAAGGAAGAAGGAGAAATGGTAGTGTGCGCAAGTGACGTTTAATCATTCGGGTCGAGTTACAATGAATGGCAAACGAGAAGATAATGTTCAGACGACAGATCACGAACTACTTTCGTAAATTAGTCCCCTGTTGTGTACCAAACTCCAAATTGGGTTCGTTACACAAATCATATATCAAATTTGCAAAATCTTTTCATGACTCGATCGATACAATTCCTGCTGCTGCTCACACTGGCTTCTTTTGCAGTAACATCTTGCTTTGACAGTAAAAAAGACGATTTCAACTATGAGTGGGTCGATTACGGTCTTGTGAATGGCAACATCACTGGTACGGCCATGTCTGCGTTTGGTAACCGTTTAATCGTAGGATCGACAAATGGCCTTCAATACTACGACGTAGGAGCGAATGCGCAGTGGAGAAATTCTAACGTTACTGGGGTAAAAATCACATCCATCCTGAATCACCCTCTTCTTCCAAATGTTATTATTGCAACGGCTGACCCAAATGCCCAGGGTAATACAAATAACAATGCGTTTCCAATTTACAAATCGATTGATGGTGGTATTACTTGGACCGGTATTACCGATGGCTTGGTGACCGAAGGCAGCGAAACTCGTCCAACGGTAAACTACATCACATGGAAGCTTATTGACCAGTCGCAAATCGGTGCCCGCTATGCCGACATGTATATCAGTCTGGCAGGCGATGCAGTAGCACGATCGAAGACTGACGGCAACTCATGGATGGTGATCAAAGGTAATTTAAACTCAACGTCTACTACTAGCTGCTACGTGAATGTGATGCAGAGTTTCTACACCTATCTGTATCATGGCTGTGAGAGCAATGACGGGTCATCGTATGTTGAGAGAATCGATTTAAACTTCGATGACGTAGTCGCTCTGCCAACAGGCAATCGATTTCTTACACAGGGCAACATCGGCGGTAAGCAAGTTGTTGGCTTGCGTCCAAGCTATTATACACCGGGGCTTTCATACGGTTTATTGAGGGGAGGCCTAATTGCCATCGTCGAAAATGAGTGGCGCTGGGTATACCAGCATCCGTCGAGTGGAAGTCAGGGATTGAACACTATTATGACATCTTTTTGGATCAATCCTGGCGACCTGAACAACCTCGTGTTTGGTGGCTACGAAGACAACGACAACAATACCTTCAGCTTGTATAATACGCCAGATCACGGCAAGAGCTTCTCGTTGATTGAACCACCAACGTTCATGTCGCTTACATCACCACGAATCATGGCGAGTTTTGAGGCCGGGCTTGGTGGACGCAACATGTTACTTTTGGTAGCCGGCAAAGACGAACAGGGCAACACGCGTACGCGTGTCTTTTCCAGAAACCAAGTGGCTCGATAAGCTCATCAAGTAGCTAGCCGGTCTTGATAAACAGTTTGCCCCTGAGCGATTGAAGCTTCCAAACACCGTCTACTTCGAGGATATTTCCTGATTCAATCAGGAACATGATCTTGTTGTTGGCAGTGTCTGCCATTACTGCTGTTGTTTCGTTAAGCTCCACAAAACCACGATCGATGCTAAACGGTATGGTTTTGATGTGGCTGATTACATCGAGTGTAGCTGTGGCGCCTGTCGTATCACTCCAAACGATTGATCCGGTTTCTCCCATCAAGCGGACCAATGTGCCGCTGCCTTCGAAGATCAACTTGTCATTAGCGTCCAAATCGTTGGGGTAAAACTGAAATGAGACGTATTGGTCATACCCTCGTATATCGGCGTTGAGCTGGGCTGTGGTGTTGAACGACACGTACGATCCCTGGGTGACATTCCACGGCGTTGGGATTCCCCAGTCTTTCATCAGGCGACTTGTGAAATCCCAGTTGGACATTATATCTAATGTGTCTTGAGTTTCGAATTTCTCTTTCAGTGATGCGAACGGCTCATCAATAAATGGTTGCAGGCTCTCGACGCCGTGGGTGTTCGACAGGTAATAGATGCTGCTGTTGATGCGCGATATCGATAGTGAATCGAGGTCTGCTGTGTTTCGAATTTTATCTGAATCGCCTTCGCCCGGTGCCGATGCAATCAACGCCCGAATTTCTTTAACCTGGCTGATGCGGCTCATACTCGATATCGATACGGGGCCGATGGCACCGATTACAAAGATAGCAGCGAGTGTAGCTGGAATGACAGCGAGGGGTCGTCCTTTGGTGAAAAGCGCCCAAAGTGAAATTCCTGTTAGCCAAACACCCAGATAGATGACCAATCCACGAAAGATGGTTAGACCGTAACTGTCGACACGCAAACCGATGGCCACCCAGAAAAGGATAAGTACCACGGGCATCGTGTATCGGAAGAACTTGCCGAACCAAAGGGTCGATTTCGACTCCTCGTCTTGAAATGGAAGCGTAAGGAGATGGGTGGCATAACCAACTATGGCGTAGTAGAGGATCATGGATCCGACAATTCCCTTCGGCAGCGACCATTCGAGCACTACTTTGCCGGAATATACTAGCAGGATAGTCAAATACAGAAAAGCTAACGGAAGCAAAACGTACAGACAGAATAATCGTAGAGCTTTCGGGATAGTGTTTTCCCATTCGAGGTCTTCAGTGATCTTCGGAATTCCAGCAATCACAATAGCTGTCATCAATAGGCCGTGATTAAAAAATGTGACCTTGAAATAAAAGGTCTCCCTTATGCTCAGATTGAAGAGGAAGTCGGACGCGACGATGGCCAAAATGACACCCACATTTAGGGCGGCTGTGAATAGCACACCCAAAACGAACCTCATTAGCGTATGCATGTTGAAAGCCCAGAACTTTCGGTCGGGCATGCCGGGACTGTGAACGGAAAGACTCACCATTACGTGGGACGCCAGGAATAGTAGTCCCCATTGAAGAAAAACATTCTGTGTGAGCCCCATTCGGGTGTCGGGCAGCCAAAGCCCGTAGCCGACAATAACGGCAACTAACCCTGCAAACAGAATAGCCTTCCATTTGAAAGCTACCGGCACCATTTCAGTTCGAAGGTGTAGAGCGATGCTCAACGGTATTCCTAAGACGGTGGCTAACAGCCAGGAGATGACTGGCGCCTGCATTTTATCGGAATAGTCGAGCTCCAGCATGATGATGGCCAGAATGGTGGTGGCCAATGCGAAGAGCATTGTGACTGGGAATCGCTCAACCGAATCGCGGATCAGTTCGACAGACCGGGAAATCCATTTTGACAACATACACGCACTCCATTTCATTGGTGACGGTAGCCCGTCGTTAATGATGCTTCTACGTACGCCAATGTACCATGTTATGATATCAAATAATCAAGGGTTAGGAATAAATCTGTATCCCAGTCCATGAATTGTGAGCACATGGCGCGGATGGCGCGGAACATCCTCCAATTTTTGCCTTAGCCACGCAATGTGGACATCTACTGTACGGGTGTTGGGCATGGCATCGTAACCCCAAACTTCATTAAGAAGGGTGTCGCGAGATATCACCTCGTCAGGGTGAACCAAAAAATAGCGCAGCAAATGGTACTCTCGGGCCGACAATTCGATAATCTGGCCATCTTTTCTAAGCTCTGCCGTGCGAGTATTAAGCTCAAAATTACCGAACCGCACCACGTCTGCCGTCAATTTATGGCTGGCGGTGATGTGCGACCTGCGCAGCGCTGCCTCTATCCTGGCGAGAAGCTCGGTTGTGTCGAACGGTTTGGTGACATAGTCGTCGGCGCCGAGCTTGAGCCCAAGCACTTTGTCGATCGTCTGGCTTTTCGCCGATAGCATGATGACAGGACAACTCACGCCGTGCTGGCGAAGGTCGCGCAATATGTCGTAACCTCCTTTGCGGGGTAGCATGATGTCGAGAAGGATAACGTCGTACGACTTTAGTATGGCAGCCTGATAGCCACTTTCGCCATCCTTTTCAACATCCAGCAAATAG
>CAZVRJ010000064.1:0-11152 GCA_964629885.1 uncultured Chitinophagales bacterium
TTACCTCGATGAAACCGGTAATCCAATACGGTCTGATTTGGCGGTCTCAGTCATTCGTGATGACGAAGCGAACTACACCTATGATGATAGATCCGATATTCGCAGCTACCTGCTGTTGAGTTCCGATTTGAAGGGCCTGATTGAAGCTCCATCCTACTACATGAATCCAGATGGCGAGGTGCAACAGCACGCAGACTTATTGATGATGACCCATGGTTGGAGGAGATTTAACTGGGATGCATATATCGCTGGGAATACACCGAAAATTACCGAATTTGTAGAAGACGGGATATCCATTTCAGGTACATACATTCAAAAGAGCAACAGCAGGAGCATTCGAAACGAAGAATTCACACTTGCCGTAAATCCCGACAACCCGAATTACTTTACTGTTCGCAGCGACAATGAGGGTAAATTTAGGGTTGATGGACTCGAAATCTCTGACTCGACAGCTGTGGTTTTGCAGGGTGATGACAACAATGGTCGCAGACCAATCGATTTCACATTAGATCCGCTTTATACACCCTACAAGGATTCGAAATGGCAATCAAGTCTGCCATCTATTCCACTTTCAGAAATTAACCAGTCCTATGCCAGAAATGCTCGCAATCGGCAGGCAATTGATCGATCGTTCGGACTCTTTAACAATGTGCGGGTCTTGGGTGAAATAGTTGTAGAGGCACAGGCTTTAACGCAACAGGAGCAGGTGCAAGAGCAATACAACCGCATTTATGGATCCCCTGACAGGTCTTTTGTGCCTTCAGCCTCCGATTTGCAACGGGGTGGATCCGCATTTGACTTACTCAGGGGCAGGACTGGTGCTTTCAGGATTTCAGGTTCTGGTGCTGGCACAAGAGTTGTCTCAGCGCGAGCAGCGTCGCTTACCGGCCCTTTAACTCCACTATTCTTCTTAGACGGTGTTGAGGTTGACGCTTCCGCTATTGCGCGTGTCAGGATCCAAGAAATTGGTGTGATTGATATCCTGACGGAAATTTCATCAACGGTGATGTTCGGTGCACGCGGATCGAACGGTGTGATTTCAGTATTTACCCGTAAAGGTGGTCCAGCACCTATACCAGAGACAAGCATGGTCACTAAGAAAGTGCCTGGATATTATGTGGTTCGTGAGTTCTATGCTCCTAACTACAGCCAAAGCTTGGAGATCCACCGTAAACCGGACTCGAGATCAACTCTTTGGTGGGCACACACGGTAAGGACCGACCAAACAGGTCTTGCAAAGCTGCAGTTCTATACAAGCGATGACACTGGGACATACCGAATTCGAGTCGAGGGCATTGATGTAGACGGTATGCCACTTATGCGGGAGATGACGTTTCGAGTTGAGTAACACATCCCAACCATTTTAGAGACAAGCTGTAAAATTCATGTTAAATGACTGCTAACGCTTGAAGTTGGTAAACTAAAATGTGGTGCGCTGCGTCTAATTGATAATCTCGGATTAACCCACTTTATATGTCTCGAACGGTAAGGTATGCATTAGCTTTTTTATTTATTTCATTTTGGTTGATATCATGGCATCCGATGTCCGACTTGGCAACCCGGGTACTGTCATCGTTAGAGCAGTATATGCTTCAGTATCCACCCGAAAAGGTGTACATATTGACTGATAAGCCTCACTATGCAGTGGGTGAAAATCTCTGGTATAAAGGTTGGCTAGTGAATGGCGCCGATCACTTTCCAAACTCTCCAAGTAAACTAGTGTACGTTGAGTTGGTAGCGCCCGACAGCTTGGTCGTTTTACGGCAGACCCTTAGGGTTGTTGACGGTACGTTGAACGGTGATTTTTATCTACCGCACGAACTTTCGGCTGGCACGTATGACTTGAGGGCATATACTAAATGGATGCGAAACTTCAGTCCAGATTACTTTTTCAATCGGGAAGTAACTATTGGGAACCTAGCCGTTGAGTCAGGTACACCAAGCAATTCCGAAAATCGGATATTGATGCGTTTTTTCCCGGAGGGTGGAGAATGGATTGAGGGGCTGCCTGCAGTACTGGGTGTTGAAGCCTCTAATAGCTTTGGTGCACCATCAATGGGGTTAGTAGTCGGCATTGAGGATAGATCTGGCAAGGAAATCGTTAGATTCAATACGGGCAACATGGGTTTGAGCAAAGTAGAGCTGACACCTGAAAAGGGAGTCGATTACAAAGCGGTGATCTTGGAAGCGTTTGATAACAGGCTTATTGGGCAAACATTTGAGGTACCAAAGCCACTCACAAATGGCTTTCAAATGAAAATTGATGCGACTCGAGATCAAGAAATTGGAATACGTATTCTAAATAACATTGATGCGACCAAACTAAACAGCCAGGAAATTCTCATTATTGGTCACGTGAGGGGTGTAGTTTATTATGCTGCCGTTGGTAGAGCTGACAGGAATGAGTTCACCGCTCAGGTTGACCGAAGCAGATTTCCGCCTGGCATAGTACAATTCACCCTGTTCACCGAGGCGGGTACACCTGTTGCTGAGAGGTTAATCTATAATCCCGATTCCTCGCCCCTCACCGTTTTGATGGAGTCGAATAAGGAGTCGTATTCCGTACGAGATCTAGCAGAGGTAAAAATATTGGTCAAGGACGTCGATGGTGACCCTGTAGATGGAAATATTGCAATATCTGTCACTGATGCCAGTCAGATTACTTGGCCAGCAAATTATCTCGATGTCCGAAACTATCTACAACTAGTATCTGATTTGGATGGACCTGTTATCCACCCCGGATTGTATGATCAGCTCAGTGACTCCGCACTTGCGCTGGCAGACCAACTCATGCTGACTCGTGGTTGGAGAAGATTCGACTGGCAAAAAGTAATGTCGTCGGATGGGCCACGTTTGCAGTATCCTCTAGAACAGGGACTCACGATACGCGGAACTGTCATGAATAAACAGAACAAGCGAGCTGCAACGAGCCAAAATGTTATTCTGGCTTTACTAGGTGACGTGAAAGAGTTCTATGATACAGAAACAGATGAGTTGGGCCAGTTCAAGTTCGAAAATCTTCTTTATCCCGACTCGACGGAGGTGCTTGTGCAGACTCTTGATACCCGAAAAAGGAGGCATTACGATATCATCCTTGAGACGATAATAAACTACGACCCAAGGATTCGGAAACCATCGGAATCATATAATCAAAGTGTTAATAGTCAGTATTTGGCCTATTTGAATCAGTCGAGAGTTCGTGAGCAGATCGATCGCTCATTCGGTCTTTCAAACGATGTAAGAATGCTAGGTGAGGTGACAGTAACGGCCGCAAGGGAGGCACTGCAGCCCCCTGAGAGGCGAAGCTTGATTGTAGCTGCAGATCGGGTGATTAAGGCCGAGGAGGTTGGTGGGTATGCTTCCAATCCGCTGGATATGCTTAGAGGTAGGACAGCCGCATTTCGTGTTACTGGTGTAGGTCGCGACATGACCGTAACCTTTAATCGTGGAATCGCATGGGGAGGGGACCCAGTGCCATTATTTATCCTCGATGGTATGGAAGTAGATTTGATGACACTGGTATCAATTCCCGCATCCAACGTTGAAAGCATTGAACTTCTTACAGATGTTGGCAGTTTGGCGATTTACGGATCACGAGGTAGTAATGGGGTGATTGCCGTCAATACAAAACCGGGTGGAGCCGTTTTTGCCGCTCGTGAGGGAATCATCAACAGAGCTTTTGCTGGTTACTACACACCCAGAGAGTTCTACGCGCCTGATTATTCTGAGCATCTCAACATACACGATAAGCCAGATAGCAGATCGACCGTTTATTGGGAACCGAATCTGATACTAAATTCAAACGGCGTCGGAATTGTGCGCTTTTGGACATCAGACGACACAGGACCTCGCTTTCAAAACCAAGAGACAAAGTATAGGATCCACGTTGAGGGCATCACTTCGACTGGGAAGCCCATCGTTGGGTGGACTTATCTGATTGTGAAATAAAAAAGGCCGGATGTCTGATCGACAACCGGCCTTCGAAAATAGCCTGATTCTTAATTAGAATGCAGGGATGACTGGCTCTCTGAACATCGTGTCTAAGAGTGTAATTCCCACCATAATGATGAAGAATAAAATCGATGAAAGGAACACAATCAAGTTGAATTTATTGTCGTAGTACAGGTTCATGAAGAACAACAATACTAGGGTTGCTTTGACAACCGCGATGCCCAATGCCACGATGATGTTCCAGGGCTCTGGGAAGTGGATGTATCGTACAACCACTGTAAGGATGGTCAATACTGCTAAAGCACCTGCAACCATTAGCAGGGTTTTTAACGAAAGTAGGTGATGTGAGTGGCCTTCGGCCTGATGTGCTACAGAACTCATGGGTAAAATCCTCAGATTATAGACTTGGTTTTAGTCGATCAGGTAGAAGAGTGGAAACAGGAAGATCCAAATGATGTCAACAAGGTGCCAATAGAGACCTGTGATTTCAATCGGGGTGTAGTAGGCTGAGCTGAATGCTCCAGCTCGTGCTTTTATAATGAGCCAACCTATTAGACCGATACCGATGACAACGTGGATACCGTGTAGGCCAGTCATCATATAGTAAATACTGAAGAAGATGTTGGCTTGAGCATCGTCAATTCCAGTGAAGGTATACGCTTCACCCGGATAAATGCCGATCTCAAACTTGTGCATATACTCGAAATACTTAACAACCATGAAAAATATCGCACAAGCAATGGTCATTGCCATATACATGATGCTTCTATTCACACGGTTAAGTTGGATTTCGCGGATAGACATGGCCATTGTGAGCGAGCTGAGAATCAGTACAGCAGTGTTAGCCGCACCTAACAGGGTGTTCAACTCAACAGAGGCCTTGATGAACAGCTCGGGATTCCACGCTCTGTAAACAATGTAAGCCACGAAAAGTCCACCGAAGAATAGGATTTCTGTTACCAGAAAAAGCCACATTCCTAGTTTTGCAGAGTCGAACTGTTGTTCGGAGTCCACAAAGTGGTGCTGGACGTGGGATTGATTAGTTGCTGTACTGTGCGACATGGTTTATATCGTGTTTGTCAGTATTTGATAAGAATCGGCAAGCACTTAGTGGCTCACAGTTGTTTTAGGCTCAGTCTCGTGTGTGTCGTGATGACCATGACCGTGCGAATCAGCCAAACCGAGTTGGAACTCAGCGATTGGTTTGTGGAAATCGTATGGACCATGTGTCACAACCGGCGTGTATGCAAAGTTCTCGGTTGGAGGAGGGCAGGATGTCATCCACTCCAATGAGCGAGCATTCCATGGATTGGATGGTGCTTTTGCACCACTGCGAAGTGAGATTACCAAGTAGACCGCGATAATCACGAATCCAACGAGCATGATCCATGTACCGACAGTCGAAAGCTGGTGCAGGGTTGTGAACTGCTCAACATAGTTGTAGTAGCGGCGTGGCATGCCTTGCGAACCCAACACGAATTGTGGTAGGAAGGTGACATTGAAGCCTACGAACAAGATTGCGGCTGCAACTTTAGCGATGCCCTCTTTGTACATCTTACCGGTGATTTTGGGCCACCAGTAGTGTAGACCACCAAGGAATGCAAACACGGTACCACCCATCATCACATAGTGAAAGTGAGCCACAACATAGTAGGTGTCGTGCAAGTGCACATCTACAGATAATGCTCCGACCATTACGCCGGTCAGACCACCAATGGTGAATTGGAACAGGAATATCAGGGCGTACCACATTGGGGTTTTCATGTCGATCGATCCCTTGTACATCGTGGCAAGCCAGTTAAATATCTTGATACCTGTAGGTATACCTACGAAGAACGTGATGAAACTGAAAACTACGCTCGATAAGGTGCTTTGTCCGGAAACAAACATGTGGTGACCCCAGACAAGGAAGCCAAGAAGAGCGATAGCCATCGATGAGAGTGCGATGAACCAATAGCCGAATAGGCGGCGCTTCGAGAATACAGCGATCAACTCCGAAATGATACCGAATGCTGGTACAATCATGATATAAACCGCAGGGTGAGAGTAGAACCAGAAGAAGTGCTGGAACAATACAGGATCCCCGCCGAGTGCCGCGTCGAAGATGCCGATTCCTAGAGTGCGCTCCATGATAAGAAGCGCCAATGTGATTGCAAGAACGGGTGTAGCAAGCACCTGAATAATTGAGGTGGCGTACAGAGCCCAGTTGAATAGAGGCATTCTACCCCACGTAATACCTGGAGCTCGAAGTTTGTGAAGCGTAACTATAAAGTTTAGTCCCGTCAAAATGGATGAGAATCCCATTATGAACACCCCGAATGTCATCGCAATCACTGCTGTATCTGTGCGTGTGGAGTAAGGGGTATAGAAGGTCCATCCAGTATCGATTCCGTTAACGGCGATCGAGTAGATCGTAAAAGCAGCTCCAAAAGCGTAAATATAGAGACTGGCTAGGTTCAACCTAGGGAATGCCACATCCTTGGCACCGATCATCATCGGTAGGAACATGTTGCCCAAAGCCGCCGGGATCGACGGAATGATGAACAGGAAGACCATCACCGCACCGTGGAGTGTGAAAATTTTATTGTAGGTGTCTGCCTCAATGAAAGTCTTGGCAGGAGTAAGCAGCTCCAGACGAAGCGTAATGGCCAACATGCCACCTATAAAGAAGAAGAAGATGACCGAAAAGAGGTACATCAGGCCGATTCTCTTATGGTCGACCGTTGTTAGCCACGACTTGATGCCCTTGGTGGCATTCAAGTAATTCTTTGCTGGATTTTCGTCCACCGGAAAGTGGCGAACGGTCAGCGTTTGTTCCGTTTTTGTACTTGCCATGGTTACTTCAGGCTTTTAATGAATTCAATAATTGCGCTAAGATCGTCGTCTGAGAAGGTGCCGTCATACGAAGGCATTACTGGTTGATAACCTTGTACGATTTTGGCGTTCGGATTTGCAATCGACTCGCGAATGTAGTTTTCGTCGACTACACCGGTGGAGCCGTCTGTAAACTGGCGTTGCGATTCCCAAGCACCATTGAAACTCGGGCCAATTATCGCACTTCCATCAAGGCTGTGGCAAGCTTGGCAACCGCTGCTCGCATAAAGTTGCTGTCCCCACTCAACTAGCGGAACATCCTCTGGACGTCCGCCAGAGCTTTTTAGCCACTCGTCGAACTCTGATTGCTCAAGGGCATACACCTTACCCATCATGTCGGAGTGACTGCGGCCGCAATACTCGGTACAGAAAATGATTGATTCGCCTGGTTCAAGTACTTCAAACCATACCGTCGTGTAACGGCCTGGCACCACATCCTGCTTGATACGGTAGTCAGGAACGTAGAAGGAGTGTAACACATCGGAGGATGTCATTACGAGCTTCACAGGGCGTCCTGCGGGCACGTACAGGTCGTTGAGCACCTTGCCGCCGTTAACGTAGGTGTATTCCCATAACCATGATTTACCAGTTACGTGGATTTCGTAGGCATCGCCAGGTGCTGTACGAAGTTTCATGAAGTCATTGAAACCCCACATAAACACGAAGATGATGAGTACAAGTGGAATGGCCGTCCATGTCACTTCAAGGGTTGTATTGTGGTCAACCAACGATGTGACATCGTTATCGGATTTGCGCTTGTACTTCCATACGAAGTAAACCATTGCAACGACAATTCCGATCAGAATGATAGCACTCACCAAATTGATAAAATGGAAGAGTGCATCGATATCTGCCGCAACAGTCGATTTTTGTGGGGGCAATAAGAAGTTACCAGAGTTCATAAGCTCTTACAGGTAAGAATAGTGTCTTTAAGTGTAGGACTGAGATGTGTGTTTGGCGCGCCGCTCACGGAGCCAAAAAAGACCAAGAAATATACCAAGACCCAGCATGGTAACCAAGCCTCCAAGCTTCATGATGTTGATAGCAACAAGCACATATGAGTTGGAAAGTGGGTCATAATCAAAGCAGTAAAGAACAATTCGGTCGATTGTTGAACCGACCTTGCCGTCGGCAGCCTCGTAGAGAGCGTTGCGCAACTGAATTTCGGGGTAGGATACGCCATAAAGATATCTTGTGATGACACCCTCAGGACTGATCACGACAATGGCTGCTGCGTGGATGAATTGTTCACTGGCTTCATCCCAGACGAAACCAAATCCAGTTGCTTTTGATAATGCCTCGACATTTGCGGCGCTGCCCGTGAGAAATCGCCAACCACTTTCGGCACCAGAACGGTCAAATTTTTTCAAATAATTAGACTTCTTCTCTGCTGCAAGCTCAAATGTCTCACCCGGATCAAGGCTTATTGTAAGCACTTGGTATTGATTACCTGGTGTCCAAGAGGTCTCTTTCATACCGGCTAGGAGCGCATTTGTGACAAGTCCACACAATTTTGGACAATCGAAGTATCCCATGTTCAAAATGGCTGGCTTGCCAGGCAGTAGCAAGTCGCGTATGCTAGATGAATCGCCCTTTTCGTCAATGAGCCAAATTTGGTCGATAGAAAGGGTATCGCCTAGTTTCTCGACGATTTCAGCACCCACCGCCGGTACTTGAACCTCTGGTAATGTGCGAATTTCGTCCTGTGCCATCAATGTGGCAACGGGCGAGAACACGACAAGACATGCCAGAGCATGTCTTGTAAAATTTATAAATGATGAACTCATGTGCCTCAAGGGCTTTTCGGCGAACTTGTCTATGTCAGTTGCCGCCTTTTTGTTCTGTGACGTATAGATCGATAGCAGTGTCGATTGGTATTCTGTAAACACCAGCCTCACCGTCAACCATTCCATAAGAACTGAGATGTTGGGCGTCCGTTGCACGTTTCTGCTGCAGTTCTTTATACTCAGTAGAAATGGCCTGCTCAGCCCTGTTTTGAAAGCCATAGAATTTGTAAATCCTATAGCCGCTGTAGGCCATCGCAATCATGAAAAGGATGGTTATGACAGACCAAAATGTGATCATTTTGATATCGAGAACATCGTCCGTGACACCCTTCTCAACCGACAACACAAATTCTTCGCTAGCTCCGGAGAGCTGCATTTCGTCGTCGTTTATCTTGCGAATGTGCATATCGTCTTGTTTCATGGTATCGTCCAGATAATGGGATTACAATCAGTGCTTGTTAAGCGATTCGGCCAACTTCGGGTCGTTTACCGGTATCATGGCCTGCTTGCTGAAGCGGTTGAAGAACAAGTAAAGGAATATGCCGCCTAATCCTATGAAGGAGGTGACATCCATCCAGTTGAATACAACGCCGTCGTGGTGCAACGTTGGCATGACAATCCAGTACAGCTCAATGAAATGCATCACCAAGATCCAGATTGACATGAAGCGAAGTACGCTCAGGTTGCGTTTGCTGTTCATTGGCAGCAAAACCATGAATGGGATGATGAAGCGGGCAATGAGCAATGAGTACATCACATAGATCCAGCTGCCCTCCATGCGGTGGTAGTACCAAAGGGTTTCCTCAGGGATGTTTGCGTAGTAGATGAGGAAAAATTGGCTGAAGGCGATGTACGCGTAGAAGACGGTGAAACCAAAGGTAAGCTTGCCCATGTCGTTCAAATGCGAAAGACCGATGGTGTTCGTGAGCATCCCCTTCTTGTGCAGGTACATGGTCATCAGAATCATCGCAGGGAAGAAAGCCTGGAAGTTCATCGCAAAGTAATACACACCGAACATGGTTGAGAACCAGTGGGGATCGAGCGACATGAGCCAGTCGAATGCAGCGAATGCGCATGTCAAACTGAACAGGAGGATGCCAGGAGCGCTCACTTTGCGCTGGGCAGTGTCGTAGCCCCAATCGCCGGTCGTTTCAATTGCAACGGAGTTCTTATACACCCTCCAGCCAAGGAAGCCCCAAATTGCGAAGTAGATTACTTGGCGCACAATAAAGAACGGCATGTTCAGGTAGCCTTCCTTGCTTGCAATGAGCGGGTCAAACTCTGGGTGCGAAGGATCGAAAAGCTCTGCGTGCGTCCAGTGGTACAGATCATGCGCACCGAGGATGAGCGGAATTACAAACAGCGACCAAATAAAGATGTTCGAGGAAATGACTTCTGGGATACGGCGCATGACAACGCTCCAGGACGAGCGCGTGATGTGCTGGAGCATCACAAAAAACAGCGAGATGATCCCAAGACCGGTGTAAAAAGCAAAACTGGTCAGATAGGAGAAATAGAACTGCTTCGAGTCGAATACATAGCCCACGAGGGTCATCAACAAGAACACCACACCTACGATGAGCGTGCGTCTGATGACGGACGATTCTTTTGGGAATTGCAGATTGTCGGTTACGTTGTGTTTCATATTCTGAAGACGTTGACGGCTGTTAGCCAGCAGGTTTTTATCGTGGGCTTTGTGTTGTGTCGGCGGCAGCAGGGGTGTTTGCAACCTTTGCACGCCACTCCTCGTCGATGGCGCGCAGCTCTGCGTCAGTAATCATCTGCGATACTTCGGTGCGGTTGGCATACTGGCTACGCTGCAAAGCACGAACGTATGCTACAATAGCCCAACGGTCCTCAGTTGGAATCTGGCGACGGTAAGCAGGCATGTTTCGAATGCCGTTGGCAATTACGTCATAAATGTAGCCATCCTCGACATCGCGAAGACGGTCTTGGTGATAGGTCTGGGGTGGAACGTAGCCGCGGCTGATGATCAGACCATCACCGGCGCCGGTGCCGCCATGGCAAGGTGTGCAAAATACTTCATATCGGTCTTGGCCACGCAACACCATCTCGCGTGTCACTTCTACCGGAATCTTTGCCACATAGGCATCAGTGGCAGTCTTGCCCTCATAATACTCCGTATCGAGGCGTGTCTGGCCACGTGCGACGGTGCCTTCAACGGGCAGGCGCATTGAACGGCCATCTTCGTAAAAGGAATTGCTTTCCTGCGGCTTGAACGATACGGCATAATCCATGTTCAAGTTCGGGTGCACGGGGGGCTTCTTCGAAGTCTCGCCACGGCAGGAGCTCAAAACAAGCGCCAGGCCAAGGAGCATCAAACGGCTTGGGAATGCAGACATTTTCATGTACGTAGTATTCATGATTATCTTCGTCTCCGATTACTCGTTGACCGTTTCGGTGTACGTGGCCCCGATATCCTTCAGGAAGCCGGTTGTCTTGTCCATCTCGAACAGCATGTCGGTCGACTCGATGCAAATGAAAAATTTGTCGTCGGTCACACGCGAGAATCGCTCGCT
>CAZVRJ010000065.1:0-10962 GCA_964629885.1 uncultured Chitinophagales bacterium
GCTTGCCCAGCGGCACAACGTGCAGTTCCTCTACGAAACCAACGTCGGTGCCGGTCTGCCCGTCATCAACACGCTGCGGTCGATGGTCTCCACCGGCGACCGCATCCATGCCATCGAGGGGGTGCTTTCGGGCACCTTGAGCTTCCTGTTCAACACCTACGACGGATCGGTGCCGTTCTCGCAGCTGCTGAGTCAGGCACGCGACATGGGCTATACCGAACCTGATCCGCGCGACGACCTCAACGGTCACGACGTAGGACGCAAGCTGTTGATCCTAGCTCGTGAAGCCGGATTTGAACTCGAATTCGACGACTTGTCGATCGAGAATCTTGTCCCCGAGCCGGCCCGCACAACGCCGGACATCACCTCCTTCTTCGATACCCTTAAGCAGTTCGACGATGCGTTCGAGCAGCGGTACCGTAACGCCAAAGATGCCGGCAAGGTTCTGCGCTATATCGCCCGTTTTGCCGATGGCAAGGGAGTTGTCAGCCTGCAGGAGGTGGGACCCGAGCATCCATTCTTCAGCCTCGACGCCACCGACAACATCGTGGCCTTCACGAGCGACCATTACCGTACGCGTCCGATGGTGATCAAGGGTCCGGGTGCCGGAGCATACGTAACCTCTAGCGGGGTCATCGCGGATGTGCTCCGCATAGCCCAGAGCGCGAGATGACCATGTCGCAGACCATCCGAGTATTTGCCCCTGCCACCGTGGCCAATGTGGGTCCCGGTTTCGACGTGCTTGGCTTCGCCATCGACGCCCCCGGCGACGAGGTGATCGTTCGTCGCACAAGTGAGCCTGGCGTGCACATCGTCGACATCACGGGCGATGGCGGCCGGTTGCCCCGCGAGGCCGACCGCAATACCGTGACGGTGCCCATCCTGCAGTATTTGGAGGAGCATCCGGCAGAGGGTGGTTTCGAGGTGACCCTCCACAAGCAGATGCCCTTGGGTAGTGGACTCGGTTCCAGCGCTGCCAGTGCCGTGGCCGGAGTCTTTGCCGTGAACGCCATGCTCGGGAGTCCCGTCGACCGCGCCCAGCTGCTCGTATATGCCCTCGAGGGGGAGCGCGTTGCCTGTGGCGCAGCGCACGCCGACAACGCCGCGGCCTGTCTGTATGGTGGATTCACCCTCGTGCGCAGCAACGATCCTCCCGACATCGTACCCCTGCAGCCAGCCTGCGAGCTGTTCGCATCGGTCGTTCATCCTCATATCGAAATCCGCACCGAAGACAGCCGACGCATCATGCGCAGTTACGTCACCCTGGCCAAAGCTGTGGTGCAATGGGGCAACGTGGCCGGACTCGTGGCAGGAATCCTGCAAGGCGACACGGCACTCATCGCACGCTCCATGCACGACGTGCTCGTCGAGCCCATCCGCGGTGTGCTCATACCGGGATTCGACGCCGTGAAATATGCAGCCTTGGATGCCGGCGCCCTCGGATGCAGCATCTCAGGTTCGGGTCCTTCGATCTTCGCCCTCAGCGCCGATGCCGGCACCGCCGAGCGCGTGGCCTCGTCCATGCAGCAGCGATTCAAGCAGATCGGGCTCGACAGCGATGTGTATGTGTCGGGCATCAACCGCGTCGGACCCAAAATCCTCGACTGATATGATGTTCTACAGCACCAATGATCCCTCGCACCGTGTCGGTTTCGCCCAAGCCGTGAGCAAGGGATTGGCGCCCGATGGCGGGCTCTATATGCCCGAGTCCATCCCCATGCTGCCTGGGGAATGGTTTGAAGGATTGGCGTCCCACCCGTTCGTCGACATCGGGGTCGATATCGCCCGTGGATTTGTGAAGGGTGTCTTCGATGATGCCGAGCTGCGCGAGCTCGTGACCGACGTGCTGCAGTTCGACGCTCCGTTGGTTCAGATAGCTGATGATCTGGCCATCTTGGAGCTGTTTCATGGTCCGACGCTCGCCTTCAAGGATTTCGGGGCGCGATTCATGGCTCGGGTTTTTGCGCGGATCAACAAAGGGAAGGAAATCACCATCCTCGCCGCCACCTCGGGCGATACCGGCAGCGCCGTGGCCCATGGGTTCCTCGATGTGCCCGGCATCCGCGTGGTATTGCTGTATCCGTCGGGCAAGATAAGCCGCGTTCAGGAGATGCAGATGGCCACTATTGGACGCAATGTGACCGCACTCGAAGTGGAGGGCACCTTCGACGACTGCCAGGCTCTAGTGAAGCGCGCCTTCAACGATGCCGAGCTCAACAGTCGTGTGGCGCTCAGCTCGGCCAATTCGATCAACATCGCGCGACTCATCCCCCAATCTTTTTATTACGCAAGGGCCTTGGCACAAGTTTCATCAGGCGCCGACCCGGTGTTTGTGGTTCCAAGCGGCAACTTTGGCAACCTCACGGCTGGACTGTTCTTGAAGCGGATGGGCGCCTCGGTGGCTCAGTTCATGGCGGCTACTAATGCCAATCATTCGGTGCCCGACTATCTGGCGGGCGATGCGTTTAAGCCGGGGGCGTCGGTGGCAACCTTGTCGAACGCCATGGATGTGGGTAATCCGTCGAACTTCGCCCGCATGTTGGCGCTGTATGGAGACGACCGCGATTTGATGCGGCGGGATGTGGGCTCGGGCTGGGCCAGCGATGAGCAGACGCTGTTCACCATGCGCGAGGTGTATGATCAGACGGGCTACGTGCTTGATCCGCATGCGGCCGTGGGGATGTCGGTCTGGCGACGGAGCCGGAGTGCGGGTCCTGCGGGGCGGATGGGCATCGTGTTGGGCACAGCGCATCCTGCGAAGTTCGGTGAGGTGGTGCAGAAGGCGCTGGGCATCGACGTGGCTTTACCGTCGAACTTGGCCGCATGTTTAGACAAAGAGAAGCTGTCGGTGAAAGTGGACAGCAGGTATGCGTCTCTGGTTGCACTGCTGCAACATTGATGTCCGAATGTTGAACCACTGATTACACAGATAACACAGATGTTATAGTGTCAGAAAATATCTGTGCTATCAGTGTAATCTGTGGTTTGTTTTACAACCACTTAAAAACCATCCCTAAAGTTGATATGCTCCACTGCATAAACGTACAACTTGGCATTTTTGTTGGTACATTGAAGTAGATAAACTATACTACCACGATGAGCAGCTTCATTTCAACGAACCCGAAGGTCATCGAGAGTGCACCCTTCTCCTATGCGAGCCGACGCCTGCTGTTTGATGACCATGGGGCACTCGTAGATTATGAATATTTGGAAGTAAACCAATTATTTGCAGAAACTTTTGGGCTTGCAATAGAGGATATCGTTGGGAAAAAAGTCTCTGAAATATTTCCTGAATCGATGCAAAATGAAGCCAAATGGTTGGCAAGGTATAGCGATGTTGCCCTCAGAGGAGGGGTGTCTGAATTTGAGGAGTATGCAAATTATCACCATAAGTGGTTTAAAGTGCTTGCCTTCTGCGTCGAACCCGACATAGTGGTAACGATTTCCTACAATATTACAGAGCACAAGACCAATCAGGCAAAATTGGATCGCCAAACTAGAAGGCAACGCTTGATTGCAGATGTTCTGGTGCGTGTCAAGACTAACCGAGAAATTGAGTGCTTGTCAAGACTGCAAAATTTGTTGATGAACATCACAGCACGGTTCATCAATGTCTCAATCAGCGACATAGACGACCATATAAACAAATCACTATGCGATATTGGTGAGTTTGTCGAAGCGGATCGGTCCTATTTGTATTCGGTAGACCATCTAGCCCGAACGGCATCGAACACCCATGAATGGTGCGGAGATGGGATAGTACGTGTGATTCAGTCAAAAAAAAGCGACGTTTTAGCCAGGAAGAGATCAAGCTGCTCGATGTGTTTGCCCAAGTTCTGTTAAATGTCCAATTCAGGAAACAACTGTTGGATGACCTGATCGAAGCCAAAGAAACTGCCATTCAAGCCAGCTTGGCCAAAAGTACCTTCTTGGCCAATATGAGCCATGAAATCCGCACCCCACTGAACGGGGTTATCGGTTTCGCGGAGTTGTTGTCGGCTACCCCACTCACCGACGAGCAACATCGATATGTGGATAGTGCCATCATGTCGGCACATTCACTTCTTGGAATAGTGAACGACGTGCTCGATTTCACCAAGATCGAGGTCGGCAAGATGGACCTTGAGGAAATTGACACCGATTTACCGGAACTGATCCACCAGACCGTTGAAATCATCAAGTACAGCGCTGCCAAAAAGGGATTGAAATTTTCGACGGTTTTCGATTCGGAAGTGCCGAAGTACGTTGAAATCGATCCAGTCAGACTTAAGCAGGTACTCGTCAACTTGTTGAGCAATGCTATCAAGTTCACACAAGAAGGCAGTGTTACCCTTAGCGTTGAGTTTCACAACCCCAAAGAATTGAATGAAGATGGATTGCTGACGTTCAAGGTGCGCGATACTGGAATAGGTATTTCTGAGGATCAGCAGAGTCGATTATTCAAGACTTTTTCGCAGGCCGACACATCCACAACACGAAAATATGGTGGTACAGGTCTTGGGTTAGTCATTGCACAGTCGCTGGTGCAAAAGATGGGATCTACCATCCAGTTTACCAGCGAACTTGGGAAAGGCAGCGTGTTTTATTTCACGCTTAAGAAGTCGGCCGTTGCCAAAGATTCACTCTATGAAGATATAGCCTCAGCAAAGGAAAACCGAGATCGGGTCTTGTCGACGAGCTTAGCATTGCAATCGCTCACACCCAAAATATTGATTGCTGAAGATGTGCCGCTGAACTTGATTTTGGTGAAGGCCATCATTTCAAAATTGGTTACAGCTGCGACTTTTATCGAGGCAGAAAATGGGCTCGAAGCGGCCGAATTGTTTGCTGCTTCAATGCCCGATATAGTGTTGATGGATATTCAGATGCCTGTACTTGATGGCTATGAATCCACCAAAATGATACGGGAACTTGAAAGAGAAAAAAATCTTACACACACTCCAATTGTTGCGCTTACAGCCGGTGCCATCATGGGTGAACGCGAAAAATGCCTATCTGCAGGGATGGACGATTATATATGCAAGCCGGTCGACAAGTATGAGTTGGCTGAGAAGTTGGCGGTGTATTTGGGGACAGTGAACAGTGAACAGTGAACAATATTCATTTCACTAGGGTCATTTTCAACGATTTACGGTAACTGGTTGTCTCAAGGTTGTATAGATAGACACCGCTGGCAAGTTCGCCCGCCTCGAATGTGATTTCGTGCGTTCCCATTGGCTGATTGGCATCGACGAGTGTTTTTACTAGTCGTCCATTAATATCGAATACACGTAGTCGCACCCATTCCGTTCGCACTAAAGTGTACGATATGGTTGTGCTTGGATTGAACGGATTCGGATAGTTCTGTCGTAAAACAAATTCTCCAGGCAACGAAGGATCATCTCCTAAACGGGTCGATATCGGTGTCTTAATAAGGTTCAGCTTATCGAAGGATTTTCCGAATACTTGGTTTGCAACCTCATCGGGTACGCCAAACCAGTCGCTCATCAGCGTTGAATACACTTGTCGGTAGTCCGTCTCAAACTTCAGGTTGCTGCCGTTGTCTAGATTAGCCAGATCTGGCGCCCCACCGACGAATCCTCCATTTACACCATCACCGAAAAGGAACATGGGTGCCGAGGTTCCATGGTCGGTACCGTTGCTTCCATTTTCGCTCACTCGTCTGCCGAATTCAGAAAACGTCATTGCAGCGACCTTGTCCTGAAGACCTTGAAACGCCAAATCTTCGTAAAAGGCCTTTACAGCACCGGCCAAATTCCGCATCAAGTTCTCGTGGTTAACGACCTGATTAGCGTGGGTATCGAATCCACCCAACGATACCATGTACACTTTAGCTCCGAGATTACCCTTTATCAATTTGGCCACAATGGCAAGATTCGTTGCCAAGTTGTTATTGGCAGGGTAGGCGGCCTGATTGGCTGCTTGGCTGCTTGCTTGATGAACTGCACTTGCATACGTATATGACTGGTTTGCCAGGTTTCTGACCCAAGCCATTTCCTGCCCCCAAGTTGTTTCGGGCAATCCGATTGTGTCATACGCTTTACCATCTGCCGCAAGTCGCTCGAACAGTGCTGTACTGCTTATGTTCATCGCCATTCCATTCGCTGGGCCCTGAAACAACAGCGATTGGTTGGTGCCAATCTGAACCGCAACGGGAGCTGGCGGTGGTTCGGACCCGTAACTTGGATATTCGACATCGAGAAAACGACCCATCCATCCAGTGGTTTCGATGACGTTGCTGTCGGATCCGCTCACCCAAATGTCGGTAGCCCGAAAATGTGATAGATTTGGGTTGGGATACCCCACGTTTCGCAAAATGCTCATCTTGCCATCTCCCCACATTGACTCCAAGGCTGCCAATCCAGGATTCAATCCTGTTTCAGGGGTGAGTTGAACGGAGTTTGTCTTGGCTATAGCGATTGTCGGCCGACGCTGGTAGTAGATGTCGTTAGTGATGGGAATAACCGTGTTAAGACCGTCGTTACCACCGTTGAGCTGAATGAGCACCAGTACACGATCTGTCTCGATGGATTGCAACATCGAAAGGATTGGATGCGAACCAAATGCCTTTACGGGTGTATTTCCCAAGAGAAACTGGAACCCGGCAGCCATGGCTCCGGTCATCAGGAAATCCCTGCGCGACCAGCGAGCATGATCTTGCGTGTGTTGCTCTCCGTGCTCGAGGGCTTCGCCCAATCGTTGCTCAGGTTTCGATTTATGGTCGTGTTGGCACATAATGGATTCCTTATGGGATGTCAGTTCAGTTGAAACTCGGGCATGAGGACGATGTAGGCCACCAGTGCCTGTACTCTCGACGAAGCACCGTCGCTGTCGATGCGCCATTCGTAGGATGGCGATCCACCAAGGAGCACATTGCCAAGAGTTGTGTACTCTTCGTCGGTCAATGGAACGGCAATCATCCACGACGCAATGTCGCGAGCTAGTTGGTAGGCGTTGTTTGGACTCGGCATCCGCTTAGCAAATTCCAAGAGCTGAGATCGGTATAGATTCACATTTTGCTGCATTAGGTTCCACCGAGTCGGCAAGGTGCTGGTGTCGAGCCAGTTGCGGTGACCCCTCCAACCCGATACATCGGGTGGTTGCAGTAGGAACTGACCTGTTTGGGAGGAATAATTGAACAAGTTGCGCAAGTCTTGATTGTTCCTTGGCACGTCGAGCATGCTCATGAAATTGCCGAAATGCTCAATAGGCGAAGAAACCATCGAACCAATCAGCTCATCGTCGAAGAAGTGTTTGCTCTTAAAGAGAACCCTTAACATGGGTTCGATTTGCATACCGGAGCTTATGAACACTTGAGCCAGCTGGTTTACGATCTCATCTGGTGCGTTGGGATACACAAAGAAATTGTACGCTTCACGACAAACATGTTGGGCAATGAGCTCGCTACGTTCATTGAAAATCAAGTCGTGAACCGTTGTGTAATTGTAGTTACCCGTTTTGCCGAAGATGGTCTTAGCTGCGTTATCGAAACGATTGGTGTTGAACGTAACTGCCAATGTTTGGTTATTTACTTGATACCCTGTCAATGCTCTAGCCAATTCCTCGATGTCGTGCTGGGTATACCCAATTCCCTCACCGAGGGTGAATAGCTCGAGCAGTTCGCGGGCGTAATTCTCGTTAGGACTCACCCGCTGGTTCTGGTTGCCGTTCAAGTATAATAACATGGCTGGCGTCAACCCGATCGAAAGGGTCAATTGCTTGAAATTGCCAAACTGATGGTCTTGTATCGTTTTGATGTATCGCCAAGCGTACTGAGGATTGTTGCCATAGTCACTGAATTCGGTAACAAAGTGATTATGCCAAAACAAGGTCATTTTTCCGTTCAAACCCGAGTCGAGGATGTGACGTGAGAGGGTGTTCCTGAATTCGTTGATCCAAATATTGCGCTGTTGGTTATAAGCCTGCCGCTCCTGTTCTGTAGCATTAGCTGGGGGTGCTCCGATGTTCGACCATGCTGGCTCTGTAATTTTTTGGGCATTTATCGCCGTGTTTATTAGGTGGTCAACAGCCGCCGATGGACTAAACCCGCTCAGAAAGTTCACAGTGCTCGTTGTTGGAGTCAAACCCACTCTGCGCGCGAGATGGAGGATGCGTCGACGGTCCCACGGCATGTCGGGAGTGGGAATGAAAGGATCTAGCGATGTGGATGCCGCCAGCGCAGGCAGTTGAATTGCGTCTGTAGCCGTATTGGTCGATTGTGGCGCATTGGTTGATGTTCCTGTGAGCCATGACAACCCATGTTGGAGTGCAGATTTTCGATCCATTTGTCCTAAGTTTTCATATGTTTCTGCTGTAGACGATCAAATATGGTAAATGTTCTCGAGATTCCTACAGAATAGTTCCCGACTTTGTCGGGATGACAGGTATGTACACTCTAGGGTTTGAGATGCCTACGGCAAAGTTCCCCCCTACGTAGGGATGACAGGTATGTACATTCTAGGGTTTGAGATGCCTACGGCAAAGTTCCCCCCTACGTCGGGATGACAGGTATGTACATTTTAGGGGGAGGTCTTATATTAAACGTATGTACTTAAATGATTACTTAACGCAATTGCGAAACGCGCCGAGCAGGCGCATAGTGGGTTTGATGTCTGGAACATCGCTCGATGGGCTCGATATTGCCCTGTGCCGGGTTTTTGACAGCGGTGCGCAGACCCATGTGGAATTGGAGCGTTTCGTGACGGTGCCCTACGGCTCCGATTGGCAAGAGCGGCTGCGACGAGTGAGTTCGGTTCCTACAGTCGATATGCTGGAGCTCACCATGGTGCACACCGAGCTGGGGCGTTTGTATGGGGAGTGGGTTCTGGGGGCATTGTCCAACTGGGGAGTGGATCCCGCAGAGGTCGATGCCATTGCATCCCACGGGCAAACCGTTTTCCATGCGCCAAGAAGTTTCCATGGGATGGATGGTCGTCCACATGCTACACTCCAAATTGGCGATGGCGACCAAATCGCCGTAACGACCGGAATCCTAACAGTGAGCGATTTTCGGCAGAAGTTCACGGCCCTTGGCGGTGAAGGTGCGCCCTTGGTTCCATTTGTGGACGACCTGCTCTTCAGAGGCGAAACACCGCGCATTTTGCTCAACATCGGCGGTATCGCGAATTACACATGGCTACCACCTATTGGATCGTTTAGTCCACGATCTGCCACCGATACAGGACCCGGGAACACACTCATCGACAAATTGGTGCAGAAGTATTGGCCCGACAAACGGTTTGACGAAGATGGAGCCATTGCGTTGTCTGCCTCGCCAGACATGGAGCTGCTTCTAGCACTACTAGATGACCCATGGTTCGAAGAACCACTGCCACGCACAACAGGACCGGAGTACTTCAATCCATCTTGGATGTATAATCGGGCGAGATTGGTAGGGTTGGCTCTGCCAGAGCCTGCCGTACAGGTTATGACGGCAACCTGGCTCAGTGCTACCACCATTGTGCGCACACTTCGGAGCGAACATCCCTACTTAAATGGCTCTGTGATGTATCTGAGCGGCGGAGGTATGCATAATCAGGCTTTGATGACAGCCTTGAAGGAGCTTCTGCCTGAGGTCGAACTGACCTCTTTTGCTACAATCGGGTTTGATCCCGACGCAAAGGAGGCGGTGCTATTCGCCGTGCTCGCCAACGAGTTTCTGGCTGGCGATGGCTTCGACTATGACGGCAAAAAAGTGGTGTTTGGGAAGCTGAGCGTGGCTTAGCGGCGGGACTTGCCCCGGCGCGGCTCGGTCTTCCCTCGGCGTGGTTCGACTGTCCCACGGCGCGGCTCTGCAGTCCCACGGCGTGGCTCGTCGGTCCCACGGCGTTGCTCGGTCCCTCCGCTTCGCGTCGGGATGACAGGGGGGCGCTTGGGGGGCTTTGGGTCGCTGGCTGAGTCGGCGGTGGTGGCTTGCAGGGCTTTGACTTCGCCGGCGGTGAGGATGCGCCAGCGGCCGACTTTGAGATCGCCCAGCTGGATGTTCATTATACGCACTCTCTTGAGCTCGGTAACCTTGTAGCCTAGTACTTCGCACATGCGGCGGATCTGGCGATTCATGCCCTGGACGAGGGTGATGCGGAAGCTGCTCTTTCCCAAATGCTGCACCGGGCAGGGCAGAGTGCGTGTGCCGAGAATGGGCACTCCATTCGACATCTTCTCGATGAAATCGGGCTGGATGGACTTGTGAACCTTTACGATGTACTCCTTTTCGTGGGCATTGCCCGACCGAAGGATCTTGTTGACGATGTTGCCGTCGTTGGTGAGGAAGATGAGTCCCTCAGAGTCTTTGTCAAGGCGTCCGATAGGGAACAGTCGCTCGTGGTAATCGATGAACTGTACGATGTTGGTCGGATCTTTGGGATCAGTCGTTGTGGTGACCCCAACCGGCTTATTAAACGCCATGTACACGCGATTGGTCTTGGGCTTGATGCGCTGACTATCGACCACGACCTCATCCATTTCGGTGACTCGCTGACCCAAGATGGCTCGCTTTCCATTGACCTGCACACGCCCCTGCTCAATCAGCTTGTCGGCCTCACGTCGCGAGCACATCCCGCTGTCGGATATGTATTTGTTGATATTGACAGACATAGACCGTAGATCAATTAGATCAAGAGAATCAAAAGATAAGAGAAATGGCGGCGAGCATCGAAGACAGACCGCGGATCAACAAGATCTTTATGATCATAAGATAAAATGTAAAGACAGACCGTAGATCAACAAGATCTATTAGATCATAAGATCACATAAACTGTGAACATTAATCACTAATCACTAATCACTAATCACCAGTCCCTAATCCCTAGTCCCTGGTCCCTAGTCACTAGTCCCTAGTCCCTAGTCCCTAGTCACTAGTCACTAGTCACTGATACACAAAATCCGGCTGGCCGTGCTTCTTGAGTACGCGGTAATGCGATGCCACGGCGCCGAGGAAGGTGTCGTTCATGTGGTAGGGCACGC
>CAZVRJ010000066.1:0-10854 GCA_964629885.1 uncultured Chitinophagales bacterium
TGATGGCCAGGGATATCGGGATTTCATGGGGGTAATGGATATTACTTTTTTACCTGAGTGTGTGCAAATGGAAACGGGTGTAGTTCATGACTTGGTCATCAGCCTTCTGAAGGCGACGAGATGGGCGAAAAAGATCATTGGAACCACTACGGACGGAAGCAGGCTGAACGGGAAGTGGAGAACGGCGATGTTGGGTTGGTCGAACGCAAGTCGCTGCAAAGGCGAAGGTGTGGTCAATATGGCAGTTCCGACGACCACGGCGAGCAGCGCCATACACAGGACATTCTATGCAAGCAGCAGTGTACGGTTGGTAGTACCCTTTTTGAACGCGACGATGGCAACGATGGGCGCCGTAAGTCCCGAGATGATGTCGAAATTTTGCCCTTGGTATGTCATCAGGATGGACGTCGATCCATGGAGGTAGAGCATCATCATAACGATTTCGACGGGGATGCGGATGCTGTGGAAGGCAGTGAGTGTTTTCAAGTCGATGGTGTCGACGAATGCCCTTCCCTTGCTCGTAGAAAAGACTGCCAGAATGAATATCAATGCCGGGAAAACGCCATAAAGCATGATGCGAGGCGGCATAGACGTGGTGTCTTGATATACGCCCGATAGAGCCAGGGCAGTTTGGATGAATGTCCATGCGACTGCAATTATCAGGAATCTTGGTGACTTTGCTGCGTATGCGAGCAATCCGATGGCGGTAATCGTGGTTGCAATAAACAATGCGCTCTCGGCAATCGGGAGAGAGTCCATCATACGTGGATATTCAATAGTTGGTCGGTAAAATCACATTTAGCCCCAGCGCCAAATACTCCAAATAAAATACTCCATCACTCGGGTGCATATCGTGTTTTACGAAACCGTCTGCATCATTGTTTCAGTGGCGGTTAGCCCACTTGAAGTTTGGCAGCGTCTTTCCAGAGGTAGTGGGGGAGGGGTTCGGAAATGACAACCGGAATTAGTGCTTTATGTATATTGCTCTCAAGCCAACACAATTATGCGATACAATCATATCATAGAAACAGTACTTCCCATTCTGAGGAGCCACGGTATCCAGAAGGCGGGTGTATTTGGGTCTGCTGCTCGCGGCGAGGACGAATACCATGATGTGGATCTCCTCGTGAAGGTGGATCGTTCGATGAGTCTGCTACAATTCATTGCGCTCAAGCACGAATTGGAAGATGCGTTGGGATGTCCGGTAGACCTCGTCGAATACGATGCCATCAAGCCGGCACTTCGGGAGAGAATATTGGCCGAAGAAGTGGTGGTGATATGAGCAGGGATGTTAGGCCCCGATTTTAATTTGAACATCTTGCATGAAACCACTCAATGTCAAGAGGTTTTGCTGATGATGCTTCGGAAATGACTTAACATGTGCTTTTGGTACTACTAAACGAACACCATTTGCCTCCATTTCTGATAATTGATTTGCTGAAATGCCTTGCTGTAGGGTGAATAAGTGTTTCAATGGAATCCTGTCCGCCTCGTTAATGATTTGCCTCCAACGATCCTTACAAGTAGTTTTCGACGCTAAGAAGACTAGTTTTTCAGCATTATACTCTCGATTGTGATATTCATCTCGACCCGGAAAAATAAAATCTGGCTTCTTATGCAGTTCAGTGATTACTTGGTTATCAAACGGAATATTTGATCGGCGAAATATTTCTGCCAAGTGATGCTCAAGAGACTTTCCAGCTCTGCTTTTTCGGCGATTTAGAATACTGTTTGCTGTCTCCACAAGTTGATCGACCGAATGGAAAGGCTGCTGTAATAGTGGTTTGTATCGATTGTTCTCAAATACTTTAAACAACGAGTACTCTGCGTCTATCCAGTTTAGAAGTTGGGAGTCTGGATCTACTCTCGCGACGTCACCAAAAGCAGCAACGTGACATTCACGTGCAGCTTGTGCTAGCAAGTAAGTGGGAGGAAACTCATCCTCGACTAGCTCGACAAATTTATCGAAACATGTGTGCAATGCAGTTTCAGCGTCAACTTCTAAATTGATGAGTTTATCTAAGTCCAATGGTGAAAGCTCAAAAGTCGCCATGAAGCTTTCGATAGTCTCATCACCTGTAAGAACAAATCCCTCATAATAATCATGAGACATCTTGCATAGTACAAGTAAGTCGCCAATATATTCATCGTTTAGAAATGGAAATCCGCGTCCAAATCGTGTCAAACGATACTCATTACGTGTACCAACACCGTAATAAATAAACCTACTTGCTGTTTCGAAATCGTCTTGCCAGCGAATTTTTACATACTTGTCTGAGTTTGAACCACGTTCAGCAGGACTGTCGAAAGCTAGACTCCAAGCATGCTTTGGTATATAAAACCCAGCCTGATGGGCACCGGTGGCACCGACATCGTTTGCAGTAATGAATCTGCAAAATGCAACTTGTGCCCTTCTTACTGTACTAGAGGCGACACTCAGAATGTGATCCATGTTCATTTTAATAGCACATTGACGATTTCTTTGCCAACAGACTGCATCAAGGGCACTACTACGGAGTTCCCGAACTGTTTGTATGCTTGATTGTCGGATACAGGGATAATGAATTTGTCAGGAAAACCTTGAAGTCTGGCACATTCGCGAGGTGTTAGTCTTCGTGGATTCTTTCCTTTTTGTGGTATTAATATCTCGGAACCATCTTTGTAATATCGAGCGCTAAGAGTTCTCGATACACCTTCTACATTAGCTAAACCAAATCCAAAACCATTACCCTTGGCGCGATGTTTTTCGGCGTAATCTTGTAGATATGTCCACAATTTGTCGGATAACGTGTATTTAGGATTAACTTGCCGCTCTAGAATTGACCCCAATTTTTGATCTGGTTCATCAAATTTCGGGAACTTGAAGTTTTCATTTCCATTAAATCGATCACGATCAAAGCCGACTATGATG
The DNA here is from genome assembly GCA_964629885.1 of uncultured Chitinophagales bacterium. Classification (GTDB taxonomy): domain Bacteria; phylum Bacteroidota; class Rhodothermia; order Balneolales; family CAYWCV01; genus CAYWCV01. The sequence continues at coordinate 2,912 of CAZVRJ010000066.1, forward strand.
ATTCTTTCCCGATGTTGAGGGACAAAATTTGCACCGTCAAGTACCTTCGTGTGAACTGAATAGTTTAGACTTTCAAGTGTGTTCTTTATAACCCGAAATGTTTTACCCTTGTCGTGTGATACTAGGTTTTTCACATTCTCAAGCATAAATGCTTTTGGTCGTTTGCTTTGAATGATCCTTGCAATATCAAAGAACAAAGTGCCTTGTGTTTCATCTAGGAAACCATGTGCACGACCTAGGGCATTCTTTTTTGACACTCCTGCGATAGAAAAAGGCTGGCATGGAAATCCACCTAGTAGTATGTCATGCGGAGGAATGAGGTCTTCATGTATTTTTGTGATATCGCCAAAAGGTACTTCACCGTAGTTGGCGTGATAGGTCTTTTTGGCGAAGACATCCCACTCGCTAGTGAATACGCACTTACCGCCCAAATTTTGATATGCCATTCGAATTCCTCCTATTCCAGCGAATAAGTCGATAAACTTGAACTTGGGATTTGCAACAGGAGGGAATGGGACGTCCCACTCGATTGGAAGATAGTACTGGAAAACAGGATCTGCTGTTAGCTCAAGCCGGTGATGCAACTGTGCAAGGTGGTCAGTTGCCATAGATTCATAATACTGCGAGACACCATTTTGGTGATTCTGGAGGTAGTGCGTGAAATTCGCGAGCCCGTCGTCGTCGTTTTTCGACACTTCCAGCTTAAGTTTGTCCTTGATGTAAGAGTATCGCTTCATGTTGGCAAATTAGTGAATTGCCGGGACTGAACCAGCTAGAATTAAGCGGTTGGTGACAGAATGTGTCACCATTGATGATTCTATCTCATAAAATGATACTTGGTATTTATTAAGTGGAATTGAGTACGCAAGAAATGCGGCTAATTAACAATGTAATGGGAATTACACCTCTCCAAAGTAATCGCTGTCAATTTTCTTGAGTTCATACAACTGATGAGTATTGCAACCAATATTATAGTCTATCATCAACTGAGCAAGTTGCTCACCATCTATGAGTACAATTTTAGTTTCGTTTCTTGGCGTGTACTCAAGTGCCTCCTTGGTAAAAGCTGAAGTCGTGATGAAAATTCCTTTCTTTGCGCCTTGTCCAGCTAATGCGCCAACGAATTTTTGAAGCTCAGGGCGCCCAACTACGTTACCGGGCTTCCAGCGCTTTGCTTGAATGTAAATGATATCCAAGCCGAGTTTGTCTTCTTTAATTGTTCCGTCGATACCCTCGTCACCACTTTTACCTAGAGCTTTTCCAGCATCTTTAATCGAACCCCCATATCCTATTTTGACCAGCAACTCTACAACCAAACGCTCGAAGAAAGCTGGTGATAATTCAACCACTCGATTTATTAATTCAGCAGCAAGCGACTTTCTGATACGTTGATATGCTTTATCTAATAGTTCTTCCGGTGTTTGTTCATTAGTCTCGATCGCGGAATTATCATCAATTTCATTGTCGTTACTACTCCGCGATGAGTTTTGAAATTCAATGAAAGAAGGAAATCTCTTTAGGTACTTCGAGTCAACCCGATCTAGATTTTCAGATAATGTTTTCCTGCCCAAGTCTGTAATAATAAATGTTGCTCGCTTTGGCGAATCTAGCAATCCTGCCTTTTTTAGATAAGTTTTTGCCCAGCCTACCCTATTGTCAAATATTGGTTGGCTACCACTTGCTAACAACTCCTTACGCTCATCATCTGAAACCTGAAATTCAACAGCTAGTTCCTCTACCAGATCACGATATTTATGCTCTTGGCCATCAGACACAAGTTTCAATATTGGCAGCATAAGTGATTGGTAATCTGGTATCATATTGATTACGTTGATTTTTATTACGAATTCACTCTGGTTGAATCGGATGAATGCAAAAATTCGGAAATAGGGTCGAACACTATATTTGCACTAGTGTATGGAATTAGCATCATTATTCAAAGACAACTTCATTATCCTTGAATAGCGTAGACTCTTCGCTATGCTTCGGTCATACTCAGTGTCTGTGGATGAATGTAAATTTATGTCACCCCTCCACTGCAAGGCGGTGGAGGGGCCGGGGGTGGTGGCATCTGCGACGGTCCATCGCTACACTCTGGATAAATTCATTGGCTTGGGGTAGTGGCATTTTTCCGAGGCCAACTGTGGTTATATAGCTCCTACGTCTTACGTCCTATGTCTTACGTCCTTCCGCAACCACCCCATCAGCACCTCCAGCGTCCTCCGCTGCTGCTCTTCCAGTGATATCTCCGCCCGGTCGTCCATGAACAGCCTTCCCAAGTAGCCGAACTGGGAATGGTTGCCACCTTCGATCAGAACCATCTCCGCATCGGCGGGAAGCATGGGTCGGTTTTCCATCACCTCGGCGACGCTTGCCAATCCGTCGTGCTCGGCATAGACCTTGAGGGTGGGAATGTCGAGCCCCGACATATCGATATCCCGCGGATGGGATGTGCCCAACAGAAACAGCCCCTTGAAGGCTTCCGGATGCTCGTACACCAGCTGCGCGGCCATCTTGCCACCCTGCGAGTGACCGCCGACCACATAGCTGCCGTTCCGCACCTCGAACAGATCCATGGTCTTCATATAGTCGCGCTGCGGCAGCCTCCAAGCCATCTTGACAATATGGCAGGTGAATCCCCCCTCTCACTCCCTCAATATCTTCTCCATCTTCTTCCCCTTGGCCAGTTCATCGACTAGCTTATCGAGGTAGCGGATCTGCTGCATGAGCTTGTCATCGATATCTTCGACGCGATAGCCGCATATTACCCCTGTGATCTTAGATACGTTCGGATTTATCTGCGGCGCCTCTGCAAAGAATGTCTCGAAATCCGTCTTATCATCAAGAATCCGCTGTAGCGACGACTCATCGTATCCGGTCAACCAGAAGATGACCTCATCTACCTCGGCTTTCGTTCGACCTTTCTTCTCAGCCTTCGTGATGTAATGCGGATACACCCCCGCAAACGACATCTTGAATATGCGATGATTGCTCATACCGTTTCTGATTTGTGTTATGGATCACTTCTTCGAATTCCGTAGTTGTTTGTTGCTCAAAGTAGCACATCATTTCTTCACTGTATCACCTTTATGAAGATCAGTCCCTTTGTAACCTTCCACAAATTCGACTGGAATCGATATGAGGCCTTCAACATCATCGGTTGGAACTAAGGCGCTAAAGTGGAGGTGCGGACCCGTGGTGAAACCAGTCATCCCAGACAAACCGATGGGTTGCCCTCTTACAACGCTGTCACCTACAGCTACGAAGCTGCCCTTGTGATGTAAGTGTACATACTGATAATAAATTCCCGATATCGGCTCGTAAACGGTGATGAAATTACCGTATGGTTTCCATTTTGGATCTTTGCCTCCGCGAGAATAGCCATCTACAACACCAACTACGTAGCCGTCGCTCGACGATGATATGGTATCACCTACAGCAAGATTGATATCGAGTGCATACCTCATCAAGTCATTGTTATGGCTAAAGGGGGCGTTGTTACCTTGTAAAATGTAATACTCGCGCCCTTTTGAAAAAGGTAATTCTACTGGTGTTGTGAATATTGCTCTCGACGGGTTTCCGAGCCTAAATCTATACCTAATTCTATGTTGCCCATGACCTATGGTTGGAAAAACTAATGTAGAATCAACTTTTTCGTTGAGCAGAATCGGATTGGTCGTATCGAAGACGGATTGAACAGCTGTATCTGGGCTGTGAATCCATATTCTAATCGGACTCCTAACAGGATTTATGATCCGAATGTTAAGTTGGCCATCGACAACTTTGTCAGTGGCTTTGATTAGATACGGATCGTACCTCTTAGATGGCAATACCAACCTATCACATCCGAATATGAATAGGAGGCAGGCGATTAACATGCAGTGTTTTATAGATCCTGAGTCTCTCAAGTCGTTACTATCTCATTATCGGGTTAAACTGCTTATCCGATAATGATTATAAAAAACGTTTCTGACATTTCGACGAATATTCTTCTAGCTATTTACTGATACCCACCCGCTCAGGCATTCTGAATTTGATTACACATGATGACAAGATAGTAAGCCCTCCAATGAGGAAAATAGCATAGTCGATTCCGAAAAGGTCGGCGGTGATGCCCGATATTATGGCTCCAAAAGCATATCCTAGATCCCTCCACAGCCGAAATGTACCTATGCTTTCAGCTCGTTGATTCGGATTTGTCGCTTGTGCAATGGTGGATAAAAATGTGGGATAAACTAAAGCCGTTCCGAATCCCAAAATGGCAGATAGTAATGCCAAGACATAAAAATCGCTATTAAATGGTATCAGTAAAATGGCCATACCTTGGATGAGCATCCCCCAAACAAGCATGGACTTCTTAGAATACCAATCCGACATTTTGCCTGTAAACAGTTGTGCTATACCCCAAACGGTAGGATAGATTGCAGTTATGATGCCAATATTCTCATTGTTGTAATTCAGTGAAAAGAGGACCATTGGGAGCAATCCCCATATCATTCCATCATTCAGGTTGTTGATTAGTCCAGCTTGAGTGACCGAGCTCAAGGTTTTGTTTTTATAGGTTGTTTCCCAAAAAACATTACCTAGTGCCACAGTTTTATCGGTTGAACTTTCTTTGTGAACAAAACTACGTGTGTCTCTTACCCAAAAGGCTGTCAGAAGGAATCCAACTACGGATATGAAAATGCCGATATAAAATGGATAAGGCGTAACACCATAATGGTTAGCTACATAACCAGTCAAAAATGCAACGACACCAACGGCTACATAGCCTGCAAACTCATTTAACCCCATGGCAAGCCCGCGATCTTTTTCGCCAACAAGATCAATTTTCATCAAAATGGTGCTACTCCAAGCCAGTCCCTGACTTATTCCCAAAAGCACGTTTGCAACTATTACCCAATTCCAACTTGGTGCATACATCAGCATAAATGGAATGGGTATTGCAAGTAGCCAGCCGAAGAGGAGTAGCTGTTTTCTTCCGAATCGATTCGCCAGGCGACCAGTATAGTAGTTGGCAATGGCTTTGGAAATCCCAAAAGCGGTAATAAATGATAATAGGGCTGTATTGGAAGCAACACCAAATTCCAGTTCGGCAAACTGTGGGAAAATGGTCCGTTCCATGCCAATCATTCCACCTATGAAGGCATTTACGATAACCAACAAAGTAAACTGCTTCCAGTTATCTTTCAGCCCGAGTTGTATGGTAGTAGTGATCATCTATCAATTCGCCCGTGTCGTTATATAACACTTCAAGGTCAGGCGATTTGATGACAAATCGTTTTACATATGATAAATATTACCGAATCTCAGATCTAATTCTACTCAGTGATACTTGGGTCACCCCGAGATAGGAAGCTACATACTTCAGGGGTATTCGTTGGACAAAATCGGTCGTTTCCAGGAGCTCGAGGTACCGCTCTTTGGCTGTTTTGAACTGTAGACTCTCAATTCTTCGAACAGTTTGAACATATTCCCGCTCGAAAATGAGTCGAAACAACCTTTCTATGTCGTGGTGAGTATCATATAGCTGGAATAATGACTCAGAATCGATCGCAATCATTGTGGTTTTATCGATAGCTTGGATGCCTTTCGATGTCGGCTTTCCGGTAAATAGACTTTCAGCCCTCACAATGATGTCATTTTCAAATGCAAAATGCTCCGTAATATCGATGCCGTCTTTATAATAATAGATCCTGGCAACACCACTCATGACAAAGTATACTGTTTTGCATCTACTGCCGATCTATTGGGCTATCTCATTTTTTGAAAAGCTTTTTTCTCTGATGATTTGCTCCAAAGCTATTCTTGCAGCCAAGCTAATCGGATTAATGGCATCGAAAAAATTAAAAAGTATCACTTAATTACCCACTACATCATTATCGATTTGACTTGTCATTTCGTGGTCGGTAACCCCATGTCCGTGAACACGCTGTCCACCGGCTCCCAGAGCTCGATCTTGTTGCCCTCGGCATCCATGATGTGCACGAACTTGCCGTAGTCGAAGGTCTCGATTTCGTCGACGATGGTCACGCCTTCCTTGCGCAGCTTGGCGACCAGTCCCTCGATGTTCTGCACCCGGTAGTTGATCATGAACTCACGCTTCGACGGCGCGAAATACTCGCTGCCCTGCTTGAACGGACTCCATTGCAGATAGTTGATTTCGTCCGGACGGTTGGCGTTGCGGAACTCGAAGCTGGATCCCCACTCGTTTACTTCCAGGCCTAGATGCTGCGCATACCAGGCACGAGTCTGCTCGGGATTCTCCGAGAAAAAAAAGATGCCACCGATACCGGTCACTTTTGGCGGGAGGTCGGATGGGGAGGGATCTGCAGATGGATTCGTTTTATCGTTCATGGTGGTTGTTTTTGAAGTCTTGGTAAATCACCAATCATAGGTGATATAATATGAATAATAGCAATGATGCTGTAGCATTGAACAGTGCCTTACGATCTTGCAAATTCGAGCAGCGGAATCAGGTGAAGTTTTAAATATGCTATCAATGCTATCATTGCTATCAATATGAGTTCATTGTATATTTCGTTCGATACCATTCATTCACTGACTTAATGCAACAATGGCCAACATCACGATCCGAAATATTGACGAAGAGGTCAAATCTAGGCTGCGTGTTCGTGCAGCAATGAACAACCGATCTATGGAAGAGGAAGTGCGCATTATTTTGAAAGAGGCGACATCGATGTCTCACGAGAACCAGCGAAGCTTAGTAGACATTGCTCGAGAAGCCGTCGAACCCTACGGCGGTTTCGAGCTTGAGCTACCTACTCGGGATGAAATACGAGATAAGCATCTGTTCGACTGATGTATATACTCGACACTAATATTATATCTGAATTAATTCGACCAAGACCCGATAAAAATGTCATTGCTTGGGTTAACCGACAACCGCTTCAATTGATGTACACAACTGCCATCTCGAAAGCAGAGCTATACTACGGTATTCGACTACAACCCGAAGGCAAACGTAGGGAACAGCTTTCAAAAGCAGTTAACGAACTGTTTCGAGATGGTCTTGATCCACGTATACTTGGCTTTGATTCACGATCCACAGAGTTCTTTGCTGAAATTGCATCGTCAAGAAAATTTGCCGGGCTCCCAATCTCCACTTCTGACGCCCAAATTGCAGCAATCTGCCACCAGCATCAAATGACGCTTGTCACAAGAAACACGAGTGACTTTTCTGGTTGTGGCATTGAGATAATCAATCCGTTCGATGTGTGATGGCTATACCATGCCTCATCCCCACCTCTGTAAATATTCACCGTTCGGATCGTACATCTGAGCCTGACGGTTCAGGTTGAACACACGGTCTTTGCGCGGATCGGCGCCCACACCCGCGAGGTATGCCCAGTTGCCGTAGTTCGAATACACATCATAGTCGATCAGATGGTGCTCAAAATACATAGCACCTAGGCGCCACGGCTGCTTGAGGTCGTTGATAAGAAAGCTGGCAGCGTTCTGGCGTCCACGGTTGCTCATGAAACCCGTTTCGCGAAGCTCACTCATGCAGGCATTGGCAAAGGGATGGGCGGTTTTGCCCGCGCACCACTTGTTGAAAGCGTTGCTCGGTTGCAACTTGGACTCCCTCGGCATCCGGAAGAAGTCGTCGCCTGATTTCATGGCCGAAAATCGGAAGAAGTCGCGCCATAGCAGCTCAAACACGATCCAGTAGGTGCTTTCGTTGGCTCCATGACGCGCCTCATAGCTTTTTAGCTCATGATAGATTCTGCGCGGCGAGATGCTACCATTGGCGAGCCAGGCCGAAAACCGGGTACTGAAATCGGTGCCAAGTAGTCCATTCCGGGTTTCATTGTAGGTGGATGCCAGCTTGCTTCCCTCCAAATAATAGCTCAATCGCGCTAGCGCTTGGTCCTCGCCGCCAACAAAGAAATCGTTATCGGCGGCATCTTTTTGCTCCGGCA
>CAZVRJ010000067.1:0-2530 GCA_964629885.1 uncultured Chitinophagales bacterium
TCTTCATCAACTTCGAGAATTTTACCGACACCCGCATGAAGGCAAAGAACCGAATATGGAGTGGCTCGATGGCACATCCCAACCTCAACACGAAGCTTTACGCACCTATCGAAGGGCGTGTAATCAACGGCGGTTTCAAGCTGCGATTCTAGAAATTAAAAAGGGATGAGTGAGATCACCCATCCCTTTTTTTTACAAAAGGCCAATCAGTTGAGTGTGCGCAGATAGGCGTACACAGCGTCGACTTCGATTTCGTCCATATGAGAGAAAGCTCTCCATGGCATGTGCATCGGACTCATTTGACGCCCATCTGGGCGAACGCCGGTAGTTAGAGCCGACACAAATTGCTCTTTGCTCCAGTTGCCGAAATCACCCGTCATGGTAATATCGGGGACTAGTGGAAAATCGGGGTCGTTGTGCTTGCCACCCTTCAGGTTTGGCTTATGGCAGCCCATGCAGTTGCTTGCGATGTAAGCACCATACTCAACGGTGGCCGCCTTGACGACCGTGTTATTGGGCTGCTTGGTGAAGTCGATATGCTCGGCCTCCCACATCTGGAGTTGACCCAAACCAGCCAATACATAACCCAAAGGTCCCAAGTAAGAACCATACAGTTCATTATCGACGGGTTCGACAGTTTGCATGTATCTGATTACAGCCATGACGTCGTAATCGCTCATTGCCGTCCAATCGCTCGAAGGCATGATCCACAATGGTTTACCATCGGTGTGCAACCCGAATCGAATAGCTCGAATCCAGTCTTCGTCGGTCAGCAAAGACGCTTGACCACCTCTGCCGCTTGTCAGGTTAGGTGCAGTGACATATGCCACAGGATTTCCTGCTGGTATCATTTCCAGACCGCCCAGATTGTCGCCATGGCAGTCGCGGCAACCCCATATGTGTGAAATGTGCTGGCCACGAGCGAGCAACGTTGAGTCGACCGGAATATCCGGTACGGTCACTGCTACGGTGTACACTTTATTAGGTCGATTTGAGCCCATCCACGCTACGATTCCAACTGCAACTACTAGTATAACAACGAGCCACAGGACTCCTTTTAGAAGTTTTCGCATATGATCCTCTATCTGTTTTTTTTACGTGTTTGACAACGAGATACGTAACCGAAAGTAAAAAGTTTTAATTAGTAATCCCAAGTTTTATTTGGTTTTCCTAACCAACATTGGAAACGCTTTCATGTATTATGTTGCAACTTCAACTTCATAATCGTCGTATCTTTGTAAGATTAACCTGATTTTTATGAGTGCGGATAAATCCGCAGTACGATGAATTCGACGCAGAGCAGAACGAAATTATTATTGGCTTTAGCATCGCTTACAGCACTGGGTCCACTCTCCATCGACTTCTATCTACCCGGATTCCCAGCGATGTCGGCCGACCTCGGGGTGCCCATTGGAACCATCCAGCTCTCATTGGCGGCATTTTTCATTGGCATATCCATTGGTCAGCTGTTCTATGGTCCATGGACCGATCGCGTTGGCAGAAAACAACCTTTATATATCGGTCTTGGACTGTACATTGCTTCATCTATCGCAATTGCGTTTAGCAGTACAGCCGAAGGACTCATTTTCTGGAGGCTTATTCAAGCTTTTGGCGGATGTGCTGGCATGGTGGTGGCTCGTGCTGTGGTACGAGATGCATTTCCAGTTGAGGAGACCGCGCGCGTATTCTCTATACTAATGCTGATCACTGGTGTGGCTCCAATTCTAGCCCCAACTTTAGGTGGATTCATGACGGCATGGTTCGGATGGAGGAGCATCTTCCTGACATTAGCCGTCTTGTCGACTATGAGCTTGCTCATGGTCCATTTTGTGCTACCAGAGACCGGCACTCCAAATAAAAATGTGTCTTACCACCCTCTCAAAGTATTTAGAAGCTACCAAGAAGTGTTTCGCGAGCCGAGTTTTGTGACCTATGTATTCATGGGCAGCATCGCAGCGGCCGGTATGTTCGCCTATATATCCGCGTCACCCTATGTATTCATCGAGAAATATGGTCTCTCGGAAACACAGTATGGATGGATTTTTGGTATGAATGCATTCGGACTGATTGCAGCTAGCCAGGTAAACCGATATTGGTTGCACCGTAGACATGGCTCTGAGATTATTCAGCGTGCCTCCACGATGCATGCGTTGGTTGCATCCGCGCTATTAGTTCTCACTCTTTTTGGACATCCACCACTGTCGATGGTACTGGTGTTAGTCTTTGCTTATATGGCACTACTAGGGTTCATTTTCCCCAATTCAGCAGCGATGACGCTTATGCCCTTCGGTAAAAATGCCGGTGCTGCATCCGCTTTAATGGGTTCAGTCCAAATGGTGATGGGTGCTGCAGCGGCGGCGCTAGTAAGTAGTTTTCACAACCAGACCGTGTATCCGATGCTAATCGGGATGGCCGTATGCGCATTGTTGAGCTACTCGACACTGATGCTTGGCAGTGGCTGGATACGACATAGATCACTCGCGGCCTGAGACCGAAGATGAGGAGGAGACCGCGGATCAATTGGATCGAT
>CAZVRJ010000067.1:2630-10556 GCA_964629885.1 uncultured Chitinophagales bacterium
AAGAAAAGACCGCGGATCTGTAAGCTGGATAAGATCACATTGATCTAATCGTGATCGCTATCGAAAATGGTTCGAAACAAACGATTGTATACGATATTAGCTTTTGCCTTTACTGCACACCCTTATGATCCAACAGATCCTATAGATCTACCGTCCATGATCTTATGATCCAACAGATCCTATAGATCTACGGTCCATGATCTTATGATCCAACAGATCCTATAGATCTACGGTCCATGATCTTATGATCCAATAGATCTTACAGATCCGCGCTCTATGGTCTATGATCTTATAATCCATAGATCTTACAGATCCGCGGTCTTGCATTACTCTTATCAAATGATCTTATCGATCATATTGATCTACGGTCTTGCTTCAGTGGTTACTCTTCATCACACGGTCGATTTCGCGTTTTGCATCTCTCTCGGCCATCGACTGTCGCTTGTCGTGTAGTTTCTTGCCGACGCCGACACCCATCTCGATTTTGGCGCGACCTTTTTTGAAGTATAGCTTGAGCGGTACCAGTGAGTACCCCTTCTGACTTAGCGCCTTGTCGATCTTGCGGATCTCGACTTTGTTCAACAGTAGTTTTCTGAGGCGCAATGGATCGTGGTTGTTGTATGAGCCATGCTCAAACTCCTTGATATACATGTCCTTGAGCCAGACTTCGCCATCCTTCATAAAAGCAAAGGAGTCCGTGAAACCGACATTTCCCTTCCTCACCGACTTTACTTCGGTTCCTTGAAGTACAACGCCAGCCTCGAAAGTGTCAATGATCTGAAATTCGAAACGGGCCTTGCGGTTCTGTATGGTTGGGGTTTCTGCCATTTAAGTCGTCAGTTCAATCACTCGTCGGCTGCGATGCCGCCGTCCATGCCGCGTGCACGCAATTCTTCGATGATGTCGGCAGGCAGCGTACGGCCAGGCATGGTTTGATAGATGCCTATTATTTGGTCGATTTCTGCCATTGCCTTCTCATTGTCAGGTTGCAATTTCAGCACCTCAATATACTGGTATAACGCACCAACCATCTTGTCTCGCATAGTGGGGATGGTGTTGTCGTTGTATTCGATGTGAATACCATAGTCTAAATGTGTTTTGGCTAGGAGTGCTTTAACGGCTGGTTCGTTCACATCGGCTGATTTAATCACTTTAATGGCCTCCTCAAACTTGAGTTCAGCAACCAACGCACCCACCTGATCTTCGAGAGTCATAGATGGAGATTCGGTCGTACCGGTACAAGCAGTAAGTGTGAGGACGAAAGCCAAGAAAAACGTCGAAAGGATAGATTTCATCTTTATTGAGATAGATGGAGTTAGAGAATCAAATCGGAAAGTGTCCGATCACAGGAAATAGAATGGGAGTGGACTAATGCACAGCACAAACACAACGAGAGATGTCCAGCCTAAAATACGGCGACCTGGTCCTAGTTGGTATTCAATTGCCGCTGGGGGATGGTCCAAGCGTACTAAAAATACGATAAAAAATAGCCAGAACAACCACATGCCATAATTCAGAGCATGCTCGGGGTTGTCTAGATTGTAATAGATGGCGGCGGTTACACCCAACGAAACAAGCCAAAGCGGAGAAACCCACTTAGGTAGCTGACGCATAGCGAAACGAAAGAGAAAGTGTAAACCGACAGCCCATAGTACCCATGTCATGACGCTTATCTCACCGCCTATTTCACCCAAACTAAGCTGGATGAGCGCAATGGCTCCTACGCCACCCAGCCCACTTAGGAGCGAATACAATCCGTAAGAAATGGCACGCTGGCGTCGCTGGCCAACCAACGCATAGACGATATGGCCGCCATCCAACTGGCCGAACGGCATCAGGTTCAATGCTGTGAAGAAGAGTCCGAGCCATCCGGCAAACAATACTGGATAGTGATAGAGCTCATATAGAGGCGGCACATTGGTAAACAATGAGGCCATGGCCGAAAACAAGAGGGTACTTCCCAAGAAGAGAGTCTCTCCGGTGGGTTCAGCGGGGGGAGTGTCGGGGAAATGGCCAAACTCTAACACATAGGCTTTGAGAGCCTCATGACCCGGGTACTCCATCACATGCTCTAAACCAGGCATGGTCAGAAATCCAACGATCAACAACCCGATTGAGACAACGAATCCTGCAATTGGTCCTGCTATGCCAATGTCGAACAGGCGCCTAGTGTCGTCGATGGGGTCTTTGATGCGGATCACTGCCCCAAGGGTGCCAATCGATATGAGCGGCATCGGAATGAACCACGGCAGAGATGCTTTTACTCGATGCCAGGCTGCAGCGAAGTAGTGTCCAAACTCGTGGGTGGCTAAAAACAAAAGAAAACAAGCCGCAAAGACAACCCCATCCTCGTAGCGTATGGCAAATTGTAAATACGAAAAACTGACCGATGCGAAGGTGGCAACAAACAACAGGGTGTGACGCGTAATGATCCATGGCGTCAGTTCTAGACGTTGCATCCAAGAGGTGTCCTCCTTTACATGGAGAACCTCAAAATCCGTGTTGATTTCCTGCAAAATCTATTTACGTGCTATGGGTTGAGTCATGCAGCGTGCACCGCCACGTCCACGGCATAGTTCGTTTCCAATGAATGAAATGGCAATTTTGTTGTCAGGGTCTGCCTCGAATGGCGTCTGTTGATGATTCGAAATAAAATCGTACTGATCCATGATGTCGTATCCGTTCTTAGCAAGAGCATCAAAGGTATGAACATTTCGCTCATAACCCACGATAACACCCGGTGCTAAGGCAAAAACGTTGGCGCCGTCGGTCCATTGCTCCCTGAGTTGGCTGTTTGGATCGTCGCCCCCGCATTTGATAAAGTTGAATGAGCGATTCAAGAGTTCCTCAAGTGCGTTTTTTAGACTCGACATCAATCGGGTTTGGAAGTGACCGTCGTCGTTGCGACTCAGGCAAACAACATTGTCTTTTCTGCCTGTGATTGACGGTGGAAACACAATGCACTCGTCATCGCTCGCAAACGTAAAGATCGTATCGAGGTGCATCGATGAGCGCTGTTTCGGAATATCTACAATCAGCACATTGTCGACACCCCAATCGAATATGGCCCCAGCTGCCTTCATGATACCACTGAAGGTTGTTCGCTCGCTCATGCCAATGAGTACCAGTTTCTCGTCAGGTATCAGGATGTCGCCGCCCTCAATGCTCTCATAACCCTGCATGCGAAACGCATTCCCCCTCACCGACTCGAACAATGGATGGAACTCGACAACGGTGTCCATCAATAAAGACTCGCGCAAACGTGCCTTCTTTGCTGCCCTTGAAAGGATGATGCCATCGTTTATGACGGCTGCTAAATCGCGTGTAAATAAGATATTGGGCGATGGCAACAAGTTGAAATCGGGCATTCCTTCTGTTTGGCCCATAATGGCGAACTCAAGCAGCTGATCGGCATCCAATTTGAGCAGTCGCTTTTCGATGGCTCTCAGATTCTCGGCTTGTAGCTCCTGCATGAGCAGACCCACGAAATACATTCGCGCGCTTTCATGCTCAAATACCTCACGAATGAGGCGTGTTATCTGAATAACGCCATCGTTGTCTCCAACAATCACCTCGAAAATGGCGAGCATATCCTCGTGCTCAATCCTGGCATCAGCCTCATAGATGATGTCGTCGAAGAGTAGCTTGTTCTTGACGTCTGGACTAACTAACGAGACTTCCCTGCCAGGAGTGTGAACGATCACGCTCTCCAAAACACCAGTCTCCGATGATACCTTAATCTTCATATTTAATGTCAGATGAACGGTTTCAGAGAATATACCCAAATCAAATAGAACTAGTAAGCGATCCCATTTCGCTATATTACCTATATGACAACGCGTTCCGAAATAGAATCCATGATTGTCTTGCTAGAGGATCCCGATCCTGAGATCCACCTTTCCGTAGCAGACCACATGGCCAAGTTGGGCGAGTCGGCCGTGCCAATAATCGACGAGTTCCGTGCCAAGAACCGAAACCAAGCCACTGGTGAGATTCTGTCATTGATTCTGCATAGAATCACCTTTCCAAGCATTGAACAAGAGTTTCTGACTCTTTTAGATATGGGTCTACGAGACCTCTTCGACCTTGAGAAAGCAATGTTCCTTCTCAGCCGAGTCGGCGACCCCACGCTGCGAACCGAAATATATAGCCGTCGGCTGAGTACGATGAGTCAGGAAATGTGGGCCGACACACATTTTGCTGAGACAGGACTGGATGAAGCTCGTATCGCACTTCAGTACATTTTCTCGAGATATGGTCTAAAGGGTCCGGATGGGGATGGTCACTCGAGCAGTAACAGTTACATCCATAAGGTGCTCGATTCCAAGCGTGGCATTCCGTTGAGCTTGGCGATGGTAACTTTGTTTGTCGCGAATCGTATCAATATCCCATTACTAGGTATCAACTTTCCATTTCATTTCCTTTTGGCGACAGAGATGGACGGCACCACGCTGTACTTGGATCCGACGAACGCCGAGCGGCTGCTAACTAGGAGTGAGTGCGACCAATTTTTGCAATTGAATGGACTCAAACCATCCGACTCTTACTTTGGCGTTGCGACCCCAACCGATATGCTGGCTCGGTCGATGCGAAATTTGCTGGCGGCATATCATGAAGAAAAAGACACCGTTCGATTCCACAATGTCAAAATTTTGCTGGAGCATATGAATGTCTATCATTCCCTATAAAGAGATTGAAAATCACGACGACGGACCCGTCTACACCGAGTACAGAAGCCGGCGTTACCCCGATTCGACCAATTTCTTTCTCGAGCATCAAAAGTTTCAGGCCAACTATGCGGCCGCAGTTGTCACTGCAGCACTTGTGACCGGATATTTCCACCTACTCGACAATCAGCTTAGTGGGTACGGACTGGTGCTATTTGTTTTTATTGTTTACATGGTTGTGAATGCAGTAACAGTGATTATCATGGACACCGAGATGGTGCGTATTGTGGTTACTCCATACGGATTGGGTTACTCGACACTGCTTCAGGTGGTGCGAGAAGAGTCGGCCGACCGAATTCTCCGAATACTGAGCCTTAAAGTTGCCAGAGATGCCATTCATGTGACCACCGACGATCGAATCATAACGTTTAAGCGGGCCGACTGGCCCCGATTCGACGACTTGGTAGACGACATTATTGAAGCACATGAAAACGGATACAAAGAGCGGTATAGGGTTTTCAGGTAGGCTCATTTCCAAGGAATTTCCCAAATCGTATTACCATCTGTTGCCATCCAAACGGCTGATTTCAGACTTGTGAAATGCATTTGGGCGCCTGTAGTTCGTAATCGCGCTACAGCTTCGGCATGAGGATGGCTGTAACGGTTTTGCAAACCAAGACTTACGACGATATGCGATGGAGCCACGGCTTCTAGAAAAGGTATGCTTGAGCTGGTTTTACTGCCATGGTGACCCGCCTTTAGCACCGTCGATTCCAACACTGGGGCGTACTGGTTTATCAGCAACATTTCTGCCTCTTCATCGGCATCACCCGTGAACAGAAACGATACATTACCCGCTTCGAGCTTCATAACGACCGAAGCTGTGTTCGGGTCGCGGTGATATTCCGGATCTATCGGACCCAAAATGCGAGCTCTTACCCCTATATCAATATTGAGTACTCGACCATTTTGCAGTTTGACGATGGGCACATCCTTTCTCCTGGCTGCCGACCGATATCCTGCCACAACGGTCGACTGTGTCGGGAAGTCTGCCTCATATAGGGTGTCGATCCGCATCGATTCGATGATCGACAAGGTACCGCCAATGTGATCGGCATGGGGATGACTCAGCACAATACCGTTCAATCGGCGAATTCCAATCCTCCGTAGTACGGGCAATATGGTTCGGTTCCCACTCTCGTAGCCTGGGCTGAATACGCCAGTATCGACCAACCAGTGGGATCCGTTTCTTGTGCGGATTAGTGCAGCGTCACCTTGTCCGACGTCGAAATATAGAACTTCAACGAGAGGTTTAGACCAGTTCGAGAGCGTGGAGGATGCCTTCCATCCCAATAGGCACACTAAAAACAGTATGGATAACTTCCATCGGTCGCGACCTCTAACCCCTGCGATCAACATGGCTCCCACGAACCACGTTGGATAAATCATCGCATTGGGTTTTGGCACGAACCACCAAGACCATCCCCATCCACCAGCAGTCGATGCTACCTGCTTCAGTAACCAGGCTGCCTTGTCGGCAGGCCACATAAGTGTGGCTGCTATATCGGGGAACAAGGCGCTGACGGGAAGTCCTGCCATCGACCATAGGATCATCACTTGTGTGAGCGGGATGCCGGCCATGTTGGTGACGGTTCCTGCAATCGAGTACTCGCCAAATTCGGATGCCAGAATGGGATAAAGCCCAATTTGAACTACTACACTCACCAAAACCAAGCCAGTTAACATCGACCAGGGTTTTCGGTTTAGCCGATCGGGAAGCATGCGTTGTATATTTGGTAAAACGGTGAGTAAAATCGCCACAGCCGAGAACGACAACTGAAACCCAGTATCCCACAGCGACTCAGGATCAACAATCAGAATGATGAGTGCCGCAAGGGCCATCAGATTCATTGGTTCGCGAGGATGTCGATATATGCGTGCAAATGCAGCCAGAATAGCCATAACAGATGCTCGTACCACGCTCGCCGGAAAGCCCGTAATGCCGCAATAAGTAATTAAGACCGCAGCCATGAGCCCAAATCCTAAATGGCGCCCAATTGGGTACGACCATACAAATGGAATTAGAAGCCACATCGGCATGACGATGAATCCGACGTGCAAGCCTGAAACCGCCATCAGATGTGAGAGTCCGGAGCGTGCAAATGCCTGCCTGTCGGCTGTTTCCACATCCCCCTTTTGACCCAGCAACAGTGCTTTCGCGATGGGAACCTGATCAGGGTCGAAGGATGAGCGAATCAATTGGTCGATTTTCCGGCGAATATGCAACCATCCGGCACTGCCCACATACGTTTGTTTGTGAATGAGGCTGTCCACATTGCCTTGAAAACGGATTCCTTGGCCAAGAAGCCATTCTCGGTAATCGAATTCGAATGGATTTCTGGCGCCTATGGGTTCGCGCAAGCGGATGATGGCTGAGATGCGATCGCCGATCTCCGGGATTGGGTCGTCGGCATCCCATCGAAGTAGGAGTTCCATTGGGTGGCACTGAACTAATCTGGATTCATGAAACAGGCTATCGGAGCGCAACCATACGGTCGATCCGGTGCTCCGTGTCCTTGTCTGATACACCAAGGCATGAGTTGCCAGCGATTCGTCTGCAAGCGCAGATACATCCCAAACTATATTGTCTTGATTCGACTCTTTTGATGCAGACATCCCGTATCGCTGCATCCCGAATAGGATGATCACAGTTATGTAGGCTACCATCTGTACCAGGGAGATAATCGGACTTGGTCTTGAAGCCGACCAAAAATGTCCAGCCCAGTATGCTACGAGTCCGCACAGCAGGGAAATCCATAACAACTGGATGTTAAAGCCCAGCAATGACTGGATCACGAGTCCGGCGCTGTACGCCAAAACAATTCTCAGTGCCGGCCGTGAGTGAAATCTGTTTGGTCTTTGTGTTAGTTGATCGTTGCCCATACCTATATGAGCCGCGCCAAACCAATTCCTTACATGGATGATTGTAAATAAAGCACTTTATTTATCCAAAAAAATTGCGTATTTTTATCTTCTTGCCACTAAAGTTAGTCTGCACTGATTGATTCATCTGAGCTTTAAATCGCACCAATTGCGACCGCACAAGCCGGGATCGGCGCCAACACTCCTCGACCGTAACAAGGAGAAGCCTAGATCCCGATAATGATTACCACCGTTAATCATATTCTGGAAGCCCTGCTCCGCTGGGCACCCAACCACCTCAAAGCAGACTACGACAATATCGGGTTGCTGGTCGGGG
>CAZVRJ010000068.1:0-9764 GCA_964629885.1 uncultured Chitinophagales bacterium
AACGGAATGATGCCCGAGCAGTTCGACTATATGTCCGAAAAGGCAGTGCGTCCTGCATGGTACAAAAATCCGGAGCTGATCGAAACTGCCTATTACTTGTACCACAAAACCAAGGATGAACGATATAGAGAGATGGGTCGCATTATTTTTAACGACATGGTGCGATATAGCAAGAAGGGCGCCGGATATGTGGATGTAATGAACGTCGAAACCCTCGAAACAAGCGACCGTATGGAGACGTACTTCCTAGCCGAGACCCTGAAATATTTGTACATGCTGTTCCTCGACGAAGATCCTATTGATCATACGCGGATGATCTTCAATACCGAGGCACATCCATTGAAGATAGTGACTAGTGACTAGTGACTAGCAATTAGTAACTAAGTTAATAGCACTTGTTTTTTACTAATCACTAATCACTAATCACTAATCACTTTTATAACGTTTCTCCCCGGCAGTTAGCGGGAACGGCAGCTTGTTCTGCTCAGGTGGAAAAGCACAGGTGGAGTAAGCTGTGAAGGCACATGGTGGATTGTACACACGGTTGAAATCGATCCATACTTGGGTAACCGATGCCGCTGTGTCGTAGCGATCAACATATAGGTAACGCCCGGCACCGTACGTTTCGTCACGATTTGTAATGTCGCCAATGATCACGAACAGACTGGTGTCGGCCCGTACCCCAAGTGCATCGAGTCGGAAGGTCTCTCCAGCATATTGAAACTCGAAATACCCATCAACCGGATTATTTTCGGACACATCCAATACCGTCACGAGGTCGATATATTTCGTGGGCTCATAACGGTGGAATGTAGCTTGGATGTACCACGATGGATCGGGTGTATAGATAGGTATATCCCCAAAATCTTTTAGGATGGGTGCTTGTGAATCCCAAGTGCGAACGCCGAATTTGTCGCCACGGCGAAGTATCGCGAATTGCACTGTACCCGTGCTCAGAATTACTTGGTTTTTAGTTAAATCTCCCACAAGCTCGATCTCGGAAACAGGCTCGCCATTATGAGATACTTCTGCATCTTGCGCTGCCTCAAATCGAATGACCCCGTCCTCTAAATAAATCACACCCACCGATGGTGCCGCTGATGCCGAATCAAACTGCACTCTGCTACCACGGGCGCTGCCCACTAAGTTAGATCCCGGTTCAAGCCAATCGAGTCCAGTTATAGAGGCCCAGCCACGTTCGCCAATGAGGCGTTCCATGCGTCCAGCACGCCAAGTTTCTAGCTCATCAGCCCATTTTACCTCGTCGATGGTAGTAGTAGGTGTGCATGCCGTGGCTATGAACATTAAAACAAATGTAAAGGATAGAAGCTTCAGTGGCATGCATAATGGATTAATCATATAAAGCAGAACGTAATTAACACATCCATCGTTTGATTAGCAAATACCGCACAGACAAAGCGCTTCCAACTGGATCGCTACTAGTTTCAGACTTTGGATTCGTATCTTTGGGTACATCACAGCACTTTCATAAACCTATGAGCAACACACGTACAACACTCGATGAATTGACCATTGCCGCTATCAAGGAGATCAGCTTCAAAAAGGCTGTGGTTCTCATAATTGGACTAAGCGTGGCCGCTTTTGTGTTCCTGATTTGGTTGATTTATTTCAAAGGGGGTACAGACTACAACGACGACAGTTTCGTGGGCAATCTGCCTGCATTGAATGCTTTCTTTAATAGCATCAGTACTGCGTTTCTTATATACGGCTTTGTATGCATAAGGCGTCGGGAGTATCGATTACACATGCGCTCGATGTTGGCTGCCTTTGTGAGCTCAACATTCTTCTTAGTGAGCTATGTGATCTACCATAATTTTCATGGACATACCGTGTTTCCTGGCGAGGGTGCGATCAAAGTTGTGTATTTAACCATCCTTTTCTCACACATCGTGTTGTCGGCTCTTGTTGTGCCACTGATTCTAGGCAGTTTTTACCTTGCTTTTTCTGGCAAGTTTGCTATGCACCGGAAGCTTTCACGATATACCTTTCCAGTTTGGTTGTATGTGTCGGTCACTGGGGTTATCATCTTCTTTTTCCTGAGAGCCTACGTCTGACACTTTCCGCGGATTTCGCTATTTTCCAATCCGATAGGAGGCCAACCATTTTGTGTTCCGAAGGAGCCATCTGACTTTTGCAGACAACGATCTACGATATTGCCCGTGAGGCAGGAGTAAGCATCGCGACGGTGTCGCGTGTTTTTAACAACAATCCGAACGTGAACTCGGTAACCCGCGAGCGTATTCTGAAAATAGCTCAAGAACGAGGCTATCACCCTAAAGCTATTGCTCAGGGACTGGCGCGGCGCCACACCAAAACGATCATGGCCCTAGTGCCCATGCTGTCGAACTATTTTTTTATGGAGGTTCTGGCCGGACTTCAAGATCGCATTAGCGATAGCGATTACGACCTGCATATTTTCAATATCAAGGGGTTTACAACGGCCGACGAGCTTCACGACCAGCTAGAATACGTAATACGGAAGGGTCAAGCTGATGCGTACATCCTTATTTCGTGCCACCTTCGCGACGAGCAATGGAAATCTCTGCTCAAGCGGTACAAATCTCCTACTGTTTTGGTGGACGAGCATCATGATGGTTTCGACTCGGTTTCGGTGGATAGTGTGCAAGGAGCATACTTGGCCACGAAATACCTTCTCGACGAGGGTTACCAGCGCATTGGCGTGATTGCAGCCTCAGAGGGATCCAAGCCTATACAGGACCGAGTATCAGGCTACTGCAAGGCCATGACCGAAGCTGGTCTCAGTAAAGAGGATGCTCGTATTTATCGTGGCGACGACACCTATCGCGATGGATTTAGTGAGATGGGAGGCTATCAGGCCATGCGCAAGATTTTGGAGGATCCTTACGGTCCCGATGCCGTGTTCTGCACGTCCGACATTCAGGCTCTTGGAGCCCTTAAAGCAATGCAGGATGTCGGCCGCAGTATTCCTCTTGTCAGCTTCGACGATATCCAAATTGCCCATTTTTTGGGATTAACTACTATGCGCCAACCCATGTACGAAATGGGTACACTAGCTATCGAATACCTCCTTGAGCGTCTAGAGGGAGATTCACAATCACCGCCTAAAAACACCGTCTTTTTACCAGAGCTTATAGTGAGAGATTGACCGCAGAGAGAAGGGAATGACCGCGGATCTATTCGATCACCGCTTCCACCGCTTGCATCACGCCGTCGGTGTTCAGGTGGTGATGGTCGTAGAAGTACTCGGTGCGCATGACCCAGCGATCCGATAGGTCGACAATACGCAAATTGTAGGGATCTCGTACAGTCTCTAACCACTGCATGGTTTCGTCGTGACCAGGCCATTTTCCGAAGAGAGAGGCCGGCATCACGACCGTAATACGCATCTCATTCTCTCTGGCAACGCGGAAGATGGACTCAACAACAGCGCTACGGTCTGTGAACTGCATCTGATCAATACCGTAAGGATATGCTCCAGGCATGGTTCGGGCCATAGCTGACGAATCGAGTCCGTCGATCTGCTTATCCATGCGGTCCAAACTGGTTGGACGTGTGGTCAACCAGGTCCAAAACAGTTTGCTACGCAGGTAGTAACCCAACTGTTGATATCGGTTTTCCACGCCGTTCTCAACAACGAACCGAAAAAAGTCTGGATCGAAGGGCTCACGCTCGAAAGCCACCCGCGTGCGGTCGGTGTTTCTATTGAACATCATCATGGGCGAGAGCACGATTACTAACTCGTTAGCCGAGTTGCCATTTTTTAGAAAGAATTTCAAATGCAGCAACTGGTTATCGAGTGCACCAAACCCACCACCTTGCGACAGGTTGATCATCGACTTCTCGGTTCTGGCCTCAAACCGTTCGTGGTTGCGGTGCCTCGAGAAAATCCTCGCGTGAGATATACCTAACATCAGGATATCATACTCGGTGCTGTCTTTCAAAACCGGCAGATTTGCCTCCGTCTCAGAATTGGTATAACTAAATTGTGAGGTGTACATCCAGCTAAACAGAAATATGCCCGTGAGTGACAACATGGCCACCACGGCAAAAGCCCCAGCGTCGCGGATAATATGGCGAAGGTCGTTGTTCATCAGAAGTTGAAATAGATGAAGTTCATGCTTCCAAAATGTCCGTGCGCCACGATAAGAATGGTCAGTCCCAGATAGATGGTCCAACGCACAATTTGCGACTGAATTCCACTGATTTCGAGTCCATGCTGCTTATCGCGCTGTACCCATTCTACCCCGATCATTAAGCAGAGCACCAGAAAGACCCTCGGTGGAAAGAAGTACTCGACCGACCCATCCTGCCAAGTCACAATCCCTTGGATATATCCGAATGCACTCATAACGTCGGGGGCACGGAAGAAGATCCAAGCAATACTCACGATTGCAAAGGTGGTGAGAATGCGAATGAAATCTCTCGGAGTCGGAAGCCATCGAGCCGGATCGATAGGCTCAAGGTGACGACGATTCTTGCCGGCTAACAGTAAGGGCATAAAGAAAAGGGCGTGGAGAAGCCCCCAGACGATAAAGGTCCAATTCGCCCCGTGCCAGAAGCCGCTCACCAAAAAGATGATGAATGTATTGCGGATGGTGCCCGTCTGCGACACTCGGCTGCCTCCCATCGGGATGTACACATAATCGCGAAACCACGTGGTGAGCGATATGTGCCAGCGCCGCCAGAACTCAGCAATGTCGCGTGCAAAATAGGGATAGGCAAAGTTGCGCATCAGGTCGAACCCGAACAGGCGCGCCGTTCCTATTGCGATGTCGGAGTACCCGCTAAAATCCCCATAAATCTGAAATCCGAAAGCGATAGCACCCCAGATCAGATAACCAGCAGGGATGGTTTCGTACTGGCCGAATATGTGATCGGCGATTAGGGCGCAGTTGTCTGCAACAACGGCCTTCTTGAAGAGACCCCACAGAATTTGGCGCAGACCGTCGCGTGCCAATTCACCCCGAAACTGTGTAGGTCGATAGAACTGTGGAAGTAAGTTTCGAGCCCGCTCGATAGGGCCGGCTACGAGCTGAGGGAAGAAAGACACGAAGGCGAAGAAAGCGGTCCAGTCGCGGGTCGGCTCAAGCTGACGCCTGTACACATCTATCGTGTAGCTCAGGGTCTGAAACGTGTAAAAGCTGATTCCGACAGGGAGGATGATCTGTAGGCTGGTTGGATTAGCCTGAACGCCGAGGCTTTCGAGTAATACAATGGCATTGTCGACGAAGAAATTGAAATACTTGAAGAACCCAAGCAATCCCAGATTCACCAAAATGCTTGTGAGAAGCAGCAACTTGCGCTTACGATCATTTTCCGTTTGGCTCAAAAGTATCCCAACGGTATAATCGATTAGCGAGCTTGCAACTATCAATCCGAGAAAGCGCCAATCCCACCAACCATAAAACACATAACTAGCTAGGATGATGAACAGGTTCCGTCGACGCACTCCACCGTTAGCCCAGATCCAGTAGACCATGAACACGATCGGCAGAAAGATGGCAAATGCTAGTGTGTTGAACAGCACGGCGGGACGAAGAAAGAATAAAGAAGAAAGAAGAAGGACGGACGGAGGAACAGAACTTTGGGAAGATACGGATTGGAATATGGGATGCAAGTGGTGAGATTGTCTTTGCCGTTTTCAAATTGTTTATAACTTGCAAAGAGGATTTTCGTAGAGGTAAAGGATAGACTCGTTATCGATAATTAAGGCAAGTCAATCGTGCGTCGCTACATTTGGATCATTGTTGTCGCAGTCCCGATTTTCGTTTTGACCGTGAACGAGTGGTTGAGTGTGCGTCAGACCGAATCGGCCATCCGCACCGTGATGGAGCGACAAGCCAACACCATATTATTCTCGGTGAATCAATCTAGTTGGGACCTAGTTACAAGTTGGGCTAACAGCTGGGATCGTATGGCACCCCGTGTACTCGAAGGCGATACCACGGGCATCGATACCTTTATCGGCTCCAACCCAACGGTATCTGCTTGGTTCACCTCCAACGGCGCCCCCACCACCATCATTGGCTCCCCACCCAATGGAGCCCAGGGCTCCACGCTCGATAGCATCCTCCTATCCCAACCGGTTGCATCTCAAGCTCTCGTTGCACTGCTCAGCCAAGGCTACCGTAAACTTGAGCCCATCGTTGGGTTGCCGGATGGCATCCACGGACTCTGGGGCGTCGCCGAGACGACAACCGGCGAGTACATCCGCATCGGATTTCTCTTCGATGCAGGCACCTTTATCACCGAACGGATACATCCGATGCTGCAGGCGGCTTCAGGAGAGGGACTATCGCTGGGTGTATTTCATGGCCCAAATGATGATCTCCTTGTCGCGACGGCCGATTTCACACCCGGGCCAGACGATCCCCGCAACGCCCTCTGGTTATTTCCCGATACCTGGCTCGTGCTCGACCTTCAGGATGATCAGTACGTAGTCTTAGTCGAAGGACGTATGCGCAGGTCGGCACTTCTCCTCATACTTGCATTTGGCATCTTAGGTGTTGGGTTGCTGCTCATCTTTCGCACGGTAGACCGGCAGACCAAACTGGCCCAAATGAAAACGGATTTCGTCTCGAATGTGTCGCACGAGCTGCGCACGCCGCTGGCCCTGATTCGCATGTTCGCAGAATCCCTCGAAATGAATCGAGTACCTAGCGACGAAAAAAAACAAGAATATTATCGCATCATCGGTAGTGAAAGCGAGCGGTTGGGGTACTTGATCAACAATATTTTGGACTTCAGCAAGATGGAGGCCGGTAAAAAAGTTTACCAAAAAGCTCATATTTCACTAAACGAAGTGGTCGAATCTATCATGGGTACCTATCGCTACACGCTCGACGCCCGATCGTTCGTTTGGGAGCTCAAGCTTGACCAGGTCGATTCGCGCATCTATGCCGATCGCGATGCCATAGCCGAAATCCTCATCAATCTGATCGAAAACGCAATCAAATACAGCGCGGATGCGAAGTATCTTTCAGTTGCCACACAATCGGATGGAAGCACCGCATCTTTGGTGGTTACCGACCGTGGCATTGGTATCGCATCAGAGCATCATAATCGCATCTTCGAGCTGTTCTATCGGGTCGAAACAAGTCTGACCCACACAAGTCGTGGCACTGGTTTGGGTTTGGCTATCGTCAAGCGCATAGCCGACGATCACGGTGCAAAAATTCAGATCGACAGTGAACCAGGTCGAGGCAGCACGTTTGCTGTCATCTTTCCACTCTCGGAAAAAACCATATGAACAACGATAATAAACACCGCATCCTCATCGCTGAAGACGAGCCATCTATGCAGATGGGACTCGCCGATAATTTGTCATTCGAGGGTTACGACATCGACACCGCCAGTGATGGCGAGGAGGCATTTCGAAAGCTAACCGAAGGTGGCTGGAATTTAGTAATCCTTGATGTCATGATGCCAAAGATGTCGGGTTTCGACGTCCTTAAAGCTATGCGTAAGCAGGGGATGGTTACACCGGTCATCATGTTGACGGCACGCGGACAAGAGATGGACCGTGTACTGGGTCTCGAACTTGGTGCTGACGACTACATTGTGAAGCCGTTCAGTCTGCGGGAGCTTTTGGCAAGAGTTAAGGCTGTGTTACGCCGCACAGATACCCAAATGGCCGAATCGAGACAAGGAAAAGTTGTGGTAGGCAAGCTCTCAGTCGATTTTCAGACAGGTCAAGCATGGGAGGGCGAAGATGAGATGGACATACCCCACCGTGAAATGGAGCTTCTGCACTATCTGTGGAAACACACGGGCGAAGCGGTGAGTCGCGAACGAATCCTTGAAGAAGTATGGGGTTTTGATGAGGCGCCGACCTCGCGTACCGTCGACAATTTCATCGTCAAACTGCGGCAAAAAGTCGAGCCGGAAGAGGGGAATCCACGGTTTATATTATCGGTGCATGGGATAGGTTACAAATTGGTTATGGGAAGGTGAAATTTTCTTGAGCTTGTGACATTTCATGACAATTCGTTACAACGCGGTGACAACCGTAGTCGTAACCAGGCGTAAAATGAGGTAGAAACACGAAACGGCAACCCTTACGCCACTACCATGAAAACCTCCGCCGTACTCCTCACCCTCACAATGCTCTCAGCAATCAGCTTCAACGCCAACGCTCAAAATCAGGATCCCAAAGCTGGTTTAATCGAGCAGAATTTCATTTATGAATTAACCGACAAAGCATTTGTCGACCGCTCAGCTTACGTAAACGCTACCCTTCAATACTACGTGAACCATCCTGAATATGATCGCGTGGCCATCGTTGAAACACTACTCAAACTTGTTCGTTGCGATGCATCCAAAGAAACTCGCTTTGCTGCCCTTTTAGCGGTCACCGTTTTGAACGACGAGCATTTGATGACGCTAATTTCCACGAAACATGCAGCAAACCTATCTGAATTCGCTGCCATCGTGAACCAAGAAGTTGGATTGCGTTACTTTGCCAACGTAGATATCAAATAAGAAAAGCCATGCCGGCCGCTAAATACAACCTCTCAATTCTACTCCTCAGCCTGGTTGTTTCATTTGCCCAAGTGCAGCCCGAAACATCCAGGCTGACCGATTTGCGTGGACAATGGAAGTTCATGATCGGAGATAACCATGAGTGGAGTGATCCGAATTTCGATGACCGTAGCTGGCCGTCGATTTTTGTGCCTGCCGCCTGGGAGGATGAGGGATACCCTGGCTACAACGGACATGCGTGGTATCGTTGGACGGGCACCTTGATTGACCGCGGACCCGAGGAATCGTACATCCTAGATTTGGGACGCGTTGACGATGTGGACCAAACCTGGGTGAATGGTTGTCTCGTCGGAGGGATGGGCACTTTTCCACCTCAATACAAAACGGCATATTATGCCTGGCGTTGGTACCGTATTCCTAAACATTGTCTACGTGACGATGGCCGGCTGGTGATTGCCGTCCGGGTGTACGACTCCGAATTGTCAGGAGGCATTCTTGAGGGGAATCCAGCCATCCAAGTTCAGAGGTTACCCGCAGGTACTGTGATGAATTTGGCCGGTATTTGGAAGTTCAATAGGGGGGACAACCTGCTTTGGATGCAGCCGGCATTCAACGACGAATCTTGGACAGAGCACAAAGTTCCACTTGGCTGGGATCAGAACGGGCTACGCAACTATGACGGATTTGGTTGGTACCGAGTGCATTTCATTGCCCCGAGAAGCTGGGAAGGTATGAAACTGACTATTGAGCTTGGTCGCATCGACGATGTGGATGAGGTTTACCTAAACGGGGTGTTGATTGGAAGTATTGGTCCTGTACCCGGCAGAAATCAACCGGGCATCATCAATAACCAGTGGAGTGTATCGCGCAGGTACAGGATACCAGCAGGCGTGCTCCGACTAGGGCAAAACAATGTCTTGGCAGTGCGGGTGTTCGACGACCGTCTCGACGGCGGAATCCAAGGTCCATACACCGTGATCCGTCGTACTGACTCGGTATCATCAGCTGAGTGGGCAGAATCTGCGGCACCCCCGGTTGAGTATCAGCGTCCACCGACCGGTAGCCCCTGGTGGGAGCGGCTGATCTGGTGGTAGGCATTGGACATTGACCGCGGATCTGTTAGATTAATCAGATTATTAGATCAGAAAGCATTGACCGCGGATCTGTCAGATCATTTAGATCATGAGATCATGAGATCATGAGATAAGAAAAGTATTGTTTGGAGCAAAAGTGGTATTTTTCTTGCTCTTGCTCTTGCTCTTGATTCCCATGCATCTCGC
>CAZVRJ010000069.1:0-9678 GCA_964629885.1 uncultured Chitinophagales bacterium
AAACAACCATTATGAAGCTTAAAAGCTTACTACAAATCTTCACTCTGGCTGTTGTATTCATGAGTAGCCAACTTGTTATGGCTCAAGGTGTTACAACATCCTCGATGAGTGGAACCGTTACTGATACCAATGGGCAGCCACTTGTTGGTGCCAACGTGGTGGCCACACACCAGCCTTCGGGTACCGTGTACGGCGCTGCTACCGATGCAAATGGCAACTACCGTATACCTGCTATGCGTGTAGGTGGACCATATGAAGTCAAGGCGTCTTACATTGGATTCTCGCCAGCAATAGTTGAAAACCTCTTCCTTCGTCTTGGCGAGAACGAGCGTCGTAATTTCGAGCTCCGGGAAACAGGTGGTCAGCTTGGAACTGTGACCGTTACGGCCACTGCAAGCTCCATTGGCCAAACGAGCGGAACAAGTACTCAAATTGGCAGAAGTCAAGTTGAGAACCTTCCTACAATTGACCAAGACCTTCGCGATTTCGTTCGCCTCACGCCACAAGCTAGTCTCTATGGTAGTGGCATTACCTTTGCAGGTATGAACAATCGTTTCAACGCCATCTACATTGACGGTGCTGTGAACAACGACGTTTTCGGTCTTGCAAGCTCTGGCACAAACGGTGGTCAGACAGGCATCCAGCCATTTGCAATCGATATCATCGACCAGCTTCAAGTTGTTTTGTCGCCATATGATGTTACCCTTGGTGGTTTCGCGGGCGGTGGTATCAACGCGGTAACCAAGTCGGGTACCAACACCTTCACAGGTGCTGCATACACCTACCTACAAAACGAGAACCTTGTAGGTAAGACCAACGGTGTTTTGGCTAATCGCCTCAACTCAGATCGCACAAGGGTTGACCCCTTCGTTAAGCGTACCTTTGGTGCCTCGGTTGGTGGACCAATCAAGAAAGACAAAGCTTTCTTCTTCGCAAACGTTGAAGTTCAGCGTGACGAAAATCCACAGCCGTTTGAATTTGGTCAATGGTCTGCAACACCAGGTCGTTCATCTGAAGCCAAATTAAACGAGCTTCGCAACTTCCTCATCAGCCAGTATGGTTATGATCCAGGTAGCTTCAATTCCACGAAGGATGAGCTTAACGGTCTGAAGATTTTTGCAAAGCTTGATTACAACATCAATGCTAACAACTATCTCACACTGCGTCACCAGTACTCTGATGGTGAGAATATCAACCGTAACGCAGGTAGTACAAATACGATCAACTTCTCAAACAACGGTATCAGCTTCCCAAGCACGACAAACTCAAGTGCGATCGAGTTGAATTCCGTATTTGGTACACGTGCTTCGAACAACCTGATTTTGAGCTATGTCGACGTAAAAGATGATCGTGGATCCATCGGAAGCAACTTCCCTTATGTGATCATCAATGATGTTAGCAGTGGTCAGATTCGTTTTGGTACGGAAGAATTTTCTACAGCCAACCTGTTAACCCAGAAAATCTTCTCTCTGACAAACAACTTCCGCTTGTACCAAGGTAACCATACATTCACTTTTGGTACACACAATGAGTTTTATGACCTCTACAATGTGTTTATGGGTCAGAACTTCGGTTCGTACCGTTTCGCGAATGTTGATGCATTCTTGAACGGTTTGCCAGCACTTACCTACAACCGTACCTACTCGTTGGTCGACGACATTACTGGCGACGGTACTGCTGCTGCTGCTGATTTCAAAGCTGCTCAGTTTGGCTTCTATGCACAAGATGAGTGGAGCGTAAATAGCAAGTTCACCATGACATACGGTCTTCGTATTGACATCCCAATAATCATGGATGATCCAGCAGAAGACACCTATTTCAACACGGTTGCTCTTCCTAAGATGCAAGCGTTTTATGCAAGCAGCGTGCTCCAGGGCAATCCATATGCCGCATATGCTAAAGACGCACGTGCTGGTAAGGCTCCAGATGGACAAATCATGTTCTCGCCACGTATCGGCTTCAACTATGATGCCAGTGGCGTTAGTCAATTGGTATTCCGTGGTGGTTTAGGCATTTTCACTAGCCGTATCCCATTTGTATGGCCAGGTGCTATGTTCAACAACAACGGTTTGACACAAGGCCAGGTAAATCAGAACAATGCTGGTGTGCCTATCCTGTTTCGTCCTGACATCAACAACCAGTACACGAACCCAAACTTCAGAATTCCTTCTGGACAAATTGACTTGTTCACGAAGAACTTCAAGTATCCGCAGGTGTTCCGTACGAACTTTGCTGTTGATGCCGAGCTACCATTTGGCATCTTGAGCACATTTGAGGGCTTGTTCACTAAGACCCTGAACAACATTATGTACACCAACATTAATGCGAACCCAACGCCAATTCGTAGCTGGACAGGTAGTCCTGACACAAGACCAGTGTATTCAACCACGGTTATCGACAACACATACACCGCCGTGTACTTGGCATCGAACACATCGAAAGGCTACAGCTACAATCTCTCGGCCAGCTTCGCTAAAAACTTCGGCCGTGCCTTGAACGTAAATGCTGCATACAGCTACAACGATTCATACGCACTCAGCGAGGGTACATCGTCGCAGAACTCGTCACAATGGCGTGGTCAGGTGAATATCAGAGGCCGTAACTTTGCAGAGTATGGACGTGCTGACTTTGCAGCTGGTCACCGTGTAATCACCGCAGCATCGTACCGCTACGATTGGACCCGCGATGGCAACAACGCCACCACGGTATCCTTGTTCGTAAACGCTCAAAGTGGTCAGCCATACTCATATGTTATTGGCGGCAACGGAGCACAGAACGTAAACAACGAGCCTGGCAGCACGAATGCTAACCGCAGCTTGGTGTACATCCCAAATAGCAGAAACGACATCAACCTCGTGAACTACACCTCAGGTGGCGTTACTGTTACTGCTGCAGAGCAATGGGAGCGTCTGAATCGCTTGATCGAAGACGACAAGTACCTGAGCAAGAATCGTGGCAAATATGCTGCGAAGAATGCGGCTTGGGCACCATTCGAAACACAATTCGACGTGTCGCTTCGCCATGACCTCGGCTTAAATGTAAATGGTCAGCGTCAGCGTATCCAGTTGATGGCCGACGTCCAGAACTTTGCCAACTTGCTCAACAACGAGTGGGGTGCACGTTATTTCGTTCCTGGTAACTTCAACAACTACTACTTGTATCAGTTTGAAGGTTATGAGGCAAACGGAACTACACCGCGCTTCACATTCCGTTCAGACGCAGTGGGACTTGACCGCTACAACGTAGCTGGCACATCATCGCGTTGGAGAATGCGCTTTGGTGTGAAGTACATGTTCAACTAATCGTTGTTCATTTAGAAGACTGAAACAAGGGCTCCGAAAGGGGCCCTTGTTGTTTTGGGGCACCACCATCTTATGCCACCACCCCCGTCCCCTCCACTGCGATAGGTCCTTCACTTCGCTCTGGATAAATTCCGGGGATGGGGGGTGGTGGCATATCTTCGTATCTTATTTCCATGAATCCCGTCTTTTCTATCTCCCTCGCTGTACTATTGCTCCTATCGTGCAGCACCACCGAGCCGACTCAACGCCCCGTCATCCTCATATCGTTCGACGGCTTTCGCCCCGACTATGTTGAGAAGTACAACACCCCACACTTGGATGCCATCATCCGAAATGGCGTGAAAGCTGAGGGGATGGTCCCTGTATTCCCGTCAAAGACCTTTCCTAACCACTACTCAATCGTGACCGGTTTGTACACCGAAAACACCGGATTGATTGCCAACAACATGTTCGATGAGGAAATGAACGCCTTCTTTAGCCTCGGCAATCGCGCGGCGGTTCAAAATGCGGCCTGGTACGGCGGAGAACCCATCTGGGTGACGGCCGAGCAGCAGGGTAAACGAGCCGGAATCATGTTCTGGCCCGGCTCCGAGGCCCCAATCAAAGACACATTTGCCACCCATTGGAAGGTGTACGACCACGGCATGGATTATGACGCCCGCGTCGATACCGTAATTTCATGGCTCACGAAAAAAGACAGCACCCGGGCTGATTTTGTTGCTCTCTATTTCGATGCTGTCGACTCCTATGGCCACCGCTACGGCGTCGGATCCGACTCACTCGAATACTCTGTTGAACTGGTCGACGCCAAGTTGGGATATCTGATCCAAGAACTCGACCGAACCGGGATCTGGCCCAATGTGGACATCATTATTACATCCGACCACGGCATGGCCAATGCCGACACCAGCCGCGTGATCCTGCTCGACCAGCTCATCAATTTGGATGATGTGATGCTCACCGACTGGAGTCCTGTGGCTATGATTCGATCTAAGGAGGGAAAACATGACTCGGTGTACAAAGCGCTCAAAGAAAAAGAGCTGAATTATACCGTCTTCAAGAAAGAAGATTTACCAGATCGTTTTCACATGAAAAATAACCCACGAGTCCCTGACATTGTGGTAATGGCCGATCTAGGATATTCGATCACAACGTCGTCGCAGTTAAGCGAACGCGGAATACCGAAAGGCGTCCACGGCTACGACAACAACCTCCCCGACATGCAGGCGATCTTCTACGCCTCTGGCCCCTCCTTCCGGCAGGGAATCACCATCCCGTCGTTCAGCAACGTGCACGTCTATGAGCTCCTCTGCACCCTGCTCGGGCTCACTCCCGCCCCCAACGACGGTTCGCCCGACACCCTGCGAGGCATCCTCCGATAACCTATCGCAACACGGTCATTTTTATGGTCTGCGACTCCCCTCCCATGCGAGCCCGTATGAAGTACAAACCCGAGCGTAGCCCCGTCGCATCCCACCGGATCCACTGCGGCCCTGGCTGCACCTGCGCCCGCAGGAGCCCCTGAACGACCCTTCCCTGCACATCGACCACATCGACGACAAGCAGACCCGCCTGATCCACTCTCACCGGAATGATTGCCTCAGGATTGAACGGATTCGGATAGCCGGGCTCGAGCTTGAATGCCGTAGGCAAGTTCTGCCAAGGTTCGTCGAGCGACGTGAGCGACTCCTTGCGGAAAAGCAAATTGACGTATGGGTCGAGCTCGATTTCTGTCCAAACAAAACTAGGCTCGATTAAGAACGACTCGTCCCCCTTGGTTACATGGACTGTGATGACGGTATCGCGGTCGGCAGATGAAAACCTCACATCCATCGGAAATTCAAACATGGGTACAGACCCATGGGATCCTACGTGGCGGATGTCGAGACGCAGGGCACCCGGGGCTCCTACGGCCGGACGATAGTTGATATTCAGCACGGGGTGGCCCTCGCCATAAACCCACTGATCGAAGAATTTACTGAGTGGTTTGCCGGATACGCTTTCCATTGTTCGGCGGAAATCGTCGGTCGAAGCCGTCGAATAAGCGTGTGTTTCAAGGTAGGAGCGCAATCCGGCGAAGAAGTCCTCGTCTCCCACGTGCACACGGAGCATATTGAGCACCCAAGCAGCCTTACGGTAGGTGAGGCGGGTGTCGAACATGCGATTCAGGTTGCCGGAGGCAATTTCCGACTCTGGTATGTATACACTCCCATCCGGTTGAGTCAGAACCTGCTCACGGCGGACCTTCAGCCAGTTTCGGAAATCATCATCGCCCAAAAAATATCGTAACGGCAGTCCCTCCGATAGTGTCGCCATCCCCTCTTGAATCCACAGATCGCTCCAAGTCTCATTGGTCACCTTGTTGCCGAACCATTGATGGGCTAATTCATGAGCAACCAAAAAGAATCCAAGGTTAGCCATCGAGCTGATGGTCTGGTGCTCCATCCCCCCGGCAGACCTCCCGAACTGTGCATGACCATACCGCTCATTCCGAAATGGATAGGGTCCGTACAAGTCCCAAAATAGATCCATCAATCCGACGGTTTGCTGGGCGTCTTGCATTAGCTGCGAAAGATTCTGTCCCTTGTAGACATAATTATCTATGGGAAACGCATCGCCATCTTCTGATTGGTATGGCAATGTGAACACCTCGTAGTCGGCGATGGCCATCGATATCAGATACGTCGAGATGGGATAACGGTGTTTCCACGTGTACGTCGAGTGATCGCCGTGATCATCTTTGGCGATAAAAAGTCCATTCGAAATGGCCATTAGCGGCTTGGGTACCGTAATTCTCAGTAGCAGACTGTCGAGCTTGTCGGCTGGGTTGTTCGTGGTGGGGAACCAATCTTTTGCCCCGAATGGCTGATTAAGCGTCCAAACAATAGGTTCGCCCATACGCGACGAGAAATTGATGCTTCCAAAACCGGATACCACTGGCCTGCCTAAGTAGGAAATCTGCAAGGTATGGTCACCCGGAGAGAATCCACCAAGCGGTTTAATCACAAGAATATCAGAATCTAATCTCTGAAAGGGGAATTCATTGCCCGCTATGTCGCGGATGTAAGCAATGTGTAACGCATCGGATAATTGAAGTCGAATGTCGGCAACTGCGTTAGATAGGTGAATACGTTTAATTGAGACTGCCTCGATAGTGCTAGCATCCGTATCGATGGATATGTCGAGATCCATCGAGGTTACATCGAGACCCTTTTGTATTGGCGAGACGATTAACAGTTTCGCTGCGTTAGCTATTCTCGACACAGGCTCAGTAAGAGTTGGATCCTCCCCAAAATCCTTGATCTTGGACTGCGCAAAGGTATCGTCATGCGAAAACGCACAAAAAAACAGCAGGGGTGCAATCAGCGCCCGAAAAAAAATGGCCGATATGTTCTCGAACATAACCTAATAACGATGTTTTGACGAAGATACGTATATTATCAAGCCTAGAATGGCATAATTCCCTACTACTGATGGATTTCGCATGCAATATGATGTGACCGTGATTGGTGCCGGCATTGTCGGTTTGTCAACGGCTTACAAACTGGCGCTGGCTCAACCCGACCTGCGCATCCTCGTACTTGAAAAAGAATCGGGTGTTGCCGCCCACCAAACTGGTAATAATTCCGGTGTAATCCACTCAGGTATTTATTACAAGCCTGGGAGCTATAAAGCCAAGAATTGTGTGGATGGACGCCGCGAATTGGTGCGTTTTTGCCGTGACCATTCCATCAAACACGAGGTGTGCGGTAAGATCATCGTCGCAACCGAGGCTATCGAAATTCCCCGCTTGAATGCCATATACGAACGTGGCAAGCAAAATCAGATCGAGGGCATCCGCATGGTTGATGACGTCGAAATCCGTGAATTGGAGCCTTATGCCGCAGGTGTAAAGGCCATCCATGTTCCCTGCGCAGGAATTGTCGACTTTCATGCAGTCTGCGAAACACTTCGGTCCCTGCTTGTGAAGCATGGTACCAACGTGCGTTTCAACGAGAAGGTATCGAGCATCAATCAGGACAATGAGGGCTTGCACATTGCGGCAAGTTCAACGGTGTTCAAATCGCGCTGGCTCATCAACTGCGCCGGCTTGCACAGCGACAAAGTAGCCGAAGCTGCCGGATTAATGCCTCCTGTGCGCATCGTGCCTTTCAGGGGCGAGTATTTCGATCTTACCCCAGAAGCACAACACAAGGTGAACAACCTCATCTACCCGATGCCGAACCCGCAGTTCCCATTCCTAGGCGTTCACTTCACACGCATGGCCAACGGAGGCATTGAATGTGGCCCCAATGCGGTATTCGCATTCAAGCGCGAAGGCTACACGAAAACGGCCTTTGATGTGGGCGATGCTGCCGAAACCCTTGCCTATCGCGGATTCTGGAAAATGGCACAACGCCATTGGAAGATGGGTCTTGGCGAGTTGCACCGATCCTTCTCGCGCTCGGCATTCCTCAAAAATTTACAAACGCTAGTGCCATCGCTCACCGATGCTGAGATACGACCAGCACCATCTGGAGTGCGTGCAATGGCACTAACTCCC
Organism: uncultured Chitinophagales bacterium; assembly: GCA_964629885.1. Taxonomy (GTDB): domain Bacteria; phylum Bacteroidota; class Rhodothermia; order Balneolales; family CAYWCV01; genus CAYWCV01. The sequence goes on from CAZVRJ010000069.1 coordinate 7,846, forward strand.
AACGGCGATATTGTGGATGATTTTATGATATTGCGTCACGGGCGCGAAGTGCACGTTCTCAATGCACCGAGTCCGGCGGCAACGGCTGGATTATCGCTAGGTCGTCAAATCGCCAATACTGCTTTGGTGCATTTCGGGTATGAGAACGAAAGCGATGCGTCGCGCATCATGACGGCCTGACACGAAATTTGCTCATTACTTAATTCTACGGTTTATGAAAATTCATGTTTCACGCGCAACGGATGCCCCTTTCCATTTCGTAGCCACAAACGACACAGGCAACGAGGTGCATATCGACGGATCGCCCGATATCGGCGGTCAAAATCTGGGTGCTCGTCCAATGCAAATGCTGCTCATGTCGCTCGCCGGTTGTACGGGCATCGATGTGGTGATGATTCTTGACAAACAGCGCCAGCAGTACGACTCGTTCGACATGGAAGTGGAGGGCCAGCGCGTTGAAGAAGCCCAAGCGAAACCATTCTCGCACATCACCATTCACTTCACGTTCACGGGCGAAATCGACCCCGGTAAGGCTCATCGTGCCATTGAATTGAGCATGGAGAAATACTGCTCTGTTGGACTCACCATCAACAAAGCAGCAAAAATTGATTTTACCTTGACCGTAAATGGTGTGCGGCATGTCTGAGAACTGGCGCCCCTTTAAGCACGACGAGACAGCCGTTATTCGTGAGCGAGCCGAGCGCAGCCAACATGGTGAGCATGCCACAAGCATTTATCTAACCTCTAGCTTTGAGTTCGACGACGCCGAACATGCTCGCGCCCTTTTCGCCAACGAGGTAGAGGGCAATGTGTATTCTCGGTACTCGAATCCGAACAACGACGAGTTCGTCGCACGCATGTGCGCCTTGGAGCGAACGGAAGATGGCATATCGGTGGCATCGGGTATGTCGGCCATTTTTACCTGTTTCGCGGCATTGTTGCAACAGGGCGACCATGTACTATCGTCGAGGTCTGTTTTTGGTAGCACTCACCAGGTTCTCACACAGTTGCTTCCGAAGTGGGGCATCACAAGCAGCTATGGCGATCTGGATGCCTTTCCAGACGGCTGGGAAAAGTTGGTACGCCCTGAAACGAAGCTATGCTACGTAGAAACACCTAGCAATCCGGCACTGGACCTGATCGATCTGGATGAGCTTGCAGCGTTTTGCCGTGCGAGAGGCATCATATTAGTTGTGGATAATATTTTCGCAACACCCATCCTTCAAAAGCCTGCCGATTATGGCGCCGACATCGTGATCCATTCGGCCACAAAATACATCGACGGCCAAGGACGCGCCCTCGGCGGGGTCATCCTTGGAAAGAAAGACCTGATCGAAAAGATCCGACTCTTTGCCCGCCACAGTGGGCCCTGTTTATCGGCATTCAATGCATGGCTGTTCAGTCGCAGCCTCGAAACGCTGCCAGTACGCATCGATCGCCACTGCCATAACGCTGCATCGCTCGCCGATTGGCTGTATGCACGCAGTGGAATTGCTTGGATGAAGTACCCGCATCATCCGTCCCACCCGCAATATGAGCTGGCACTGAGGCAAATGAAGCGTGGCGGGGGCATCGTGACCTTTGCCGTCGAAGGCGGCTACGACAGGGGTCGCCGCTTCCTCGACGCGCTCAAGATGTGCTCGCTCACGGCCAATTTGGGTGACGTTCGCACTATAGCGACCCACCCGGCCAGCACCACGCACAGCAAACTCAGCGAAGACGAGCGCCTCGCCGTGGGCATCGAACCGGGACTCATACGTATTTCTGCAGGTCTTGAACATATTGACGATATTATTGGAGACATCCAACAGGCACTCGACGCTTCGCTCTAGG
>CAZVRJ010000070.1:0-5600 GCA_964629885.1 uncultured Chitinophagales bacterium
AGCATCGAGGGTTGGGCGCGTATTTATGGTCTGAACACGATCTCGATCGACCCCGACGATGATCCATACGCACACGGATTCCAAGTAATTTGATCGACCCCATGAAACGCATCGGCATCATCGGCGGTGGCATCATCGGCTTGTTCGCAGCCTATTACCTGCATGCACGAGGCCATAAGGTCACCATATTTGAGCAAACGCAAGGAACTCAAGGCACATCCACTGGCAACGCCGGTATGATCGTGCCGAGCCACATCATTCCATTGGCGGCGCCTGGAATGATAGCCAAGGGCATCCGGTGGATGTTCGACTCGAAATCGCCCTTTTACATCAAACCGAGACTGGACCCCGATCTGCTGCGCTGGGGGTACATGTTTTACAAAAGCTCAGCTGCCAAAACGGTTGATAGCAACATTCTGGCCTTACGCGACATCAACCTTCTTAGCAGAAGGCTGTATCAGGATTTGGAATTGTCTAATAAATTCGATTTTGGGTTTCAAGGGCACGGTATCATCATGCTGTATCAGACACCGGGTGCTGAGCATGAGGAATTGGAGGCTGCGCAAATCGCAAACCGGGTCGGGGTCGAAGCTCGTGTGCTGTCGAGATATGAAATCGCCGAATTGAACCCTGGGATCGACGTCAACGCCCGAGGTGCCGTTTATTACCCAAACGACGCTCATATGCAGCCGCATACTCTTGTTCGGAGGCTTTCGGAATGGTTGGTCGGTCAAGGCGTCGACATCATGCCAAGCAGAAGCGTGTCGGCCATCCACGTACACGATGGCTTGATCAGACACATCGACGCAGAAGGCGAAAGACATCAGTTTGACGAGGTCGTGCTTGCCGCTGGTTCGTGGTCACCGTCACTTGCGAATAAACTCAGCCTTAAGATCCCAATGCAGGCCGGAAAAGGATATAGCATCGATTATGATGAGCTTGAGAATGTGCCCAAAATACCCTCCATCTTGGTTGAGGCGAAGGTTGCAGTCACACCGATGGGAAAGACGTTACGCATCGCCGGCACATTGGAAATTGGCGGGATCAACAATAGGATCAACATGAATAGGGTAAAGGGCATCGTGGAGTCCTTGCCAAGATTTTACCCTCAGTTATCCGTGAATCTGCCCCGTCCGGATCAGGTGTGGAGCGGATTGCGTCCCTGCTCGCCTGACGGACTCCCATACATCGGCCGTAGCGCACGTATTAAAAATTTAGTCGTTGCAACAGGTCACGCGATGATGGGTGTCAGCTTGGCACCGGCAACGGGTATGCTGGTGTCTGAGTTAGTGGATGGGGTACCCACACAGATCGACATCAGCCGTTTTCGGGTCGAACGGTTTCAGTAGCTCTACAATTAACGGGGAAGCTCACTGACCGCTACTCTGGGCAAGCCGTTGTGACCGGTGGAAAACAGAAGGGAGACGGCAGATACCGCCGTCTCCCTCTTATCACTTAACGTTGCCTTTAGAAATGCTAACTCAGTTAGACAACTTCCCTTTGATAATACCGTGCCACTTCTCCATGCATTGAAGCTCGCCGCTTGGTTTGATGTCTGACTCAACTTTGAAAAATTCCAAATACACGTCGAGCACGCTTGGGTCACGGAACACGAAATGAAGACCAACGCGGTCAACAACCGTGTACTGGCTGACACCGTCTTTGATTGTTCGCGCTTCATGCACCTTTTTACATTGTAACACCTTGTCCAAATTGATGGTTTGAACTTGAGGTAACTCACCACCCTTGCGCATGAAGAAAAGCATCTTTTTTGATTGGTCGATGCCAATGATAAAGTTTCCACATGCCTCATGTTCTTGTACGGAGCTGCCCACCGAGCGAGCTGCTTCCTGCATTTTCGAAAAAAGTGCGTTGGCTTTTCGTTTGCTTAATAGTGATGAAATAAAAAATGGGGATAGACTCACGGCGATCGTAACGACCGCGAGTATGGCAGTTTGAAGATCCATGTCAGATTAAATTCGATTATTACTGGTTAGGAGATCGGTGTCTCCAGTTTTAGCGTTCTTGCTTATGGCAAGCTGAATCGCCAACTACCAGAAATAATGGAACGGATAGATCAGGTCTGCCTTTCGGAGTCCTATCTCTGCATTTATGTAAGTATGAAGGTATTGTTTGTACCTAGCTATAATCTGCCGGTGGCGTTGCTGAAGAATTGCATACGCTCCGTGGCCAGTAGGCCAAACAACTGGTGTCTTATTAGACCCCAACGACCAAGTTGGCCCCTCCGCTGCCGACATAATGCCAGCTGAGGCCACATCCAATTCTGCAAAATAATAACCCGATTCTTGGGTATTAATCGGCAAGCCACCCTCGCGTTGATTTGCAACATGCAAACTCGACGCCAGTGTGTACACGGCAAAAACAAAAAGCAGCACTATGTACTGAAGCGACCTAAACATATGTTTCTGAACCTGTGCCCCTTGCAACTTCTTCAATATTCAATTTTCAATTTTCAATCTTTCAGACTTAGCGCCCCCGATGGACACCTCCGAACCGTGGCTGCAATTTTCTCCGATGTCGCATTCTCCATCTGGATCCATGGACGCTCTTTCGGACGAAACACTTCCTCGAGTCCTCTAGCGCACACGCCGGAGTGTATGCATAATCCTGACTGCCAAATTACCGTGATTTCGCCGTTACTGTATTCCTTGCGGATGTTGTTCTTGTCCATAGCCTTATTTCTTTAATACGTCCCCGATATCTGGATTCTTACGAAACACGCTGGCCGCAAACGGGCACAGCGGAATAATTTTCAGGGTATTCTCCCGTGCATACTCCACCGCTTTGTCAAGCAGCCTGTTGCCGATTCCCTGTCCCTTCAATGATGAATCCACCTCAGTATGGTCGATAATGAATTGCCTCTCACCTGCAAAAACAAAGGTCATCTCCGCCTTTAGGTTTCCGTCTATCCTGTAGACGATAGACCCCTTTTTGCCATCGTGGGTCAGCTCAATGGAATCATTCATGGTTCAGCAAACAATAAATTATTCATCCTTTAAATGTAGCCCATTTCCAAGATTCAAGCAATTTTCCCCAAACTTGCTTGCAATAAGCATACTCACACGATCATATGACCTCATAACCTCATAACCTCATGATCTTATGATCTTATGATCTTATTGATCACATTGATCACATTGATCACATTGATCAGCGGTCTAATATCTGCGGTCCAATATCCGCGGTCAAATCTCCTCTTCCAAGTCGTAATACATCGTCAGCTCCACCTCGACGGTCTCGCTATGCTTGAGCGCCTGCGGTTTGCGGAGCCATACGGTGGCCTCAAGCACTTCCTCGAAATGGTCGCCGACCATGATCAGGATTGCATGCGCCAATACCTCGAGGTAATCGGTGTGCTCACCCTCAACCAGCTCCTTCACCATCTGTTCCACGCGCGTGTAGTCTATGATGGTGCCCTCACCTGCCTGAAGATCTTCCAAATCGAAGCCGTACTCGATTTCCAGATCTATAAAAAGGGGCTGGCGTTCCGTTTTCTCGTGTTCGTTAATGCCTATTAGTGCACTGGTCTCAAGATTCTTGATTCGAATAATCATGGATGGGCTTGCGCTTGGATGATGTAACGTTTGGCATTAGATCCTCGCCGGTAATCAAGCGAGCACCTCTTTTGCGTGTAAAATAATTGGATCCCCACTGAAAGAATACCAAAACTTTATTGTCGAAGCCTACTAAATACATGATGTGGATAAATATCCACACGAGCCAAGCCATAAATCCGCCAAATCGGGCAAAGCCGAGGTCTGCAACTGCTGCATTACGTCCAATTACAGCAAGATTTCCCTTATTCATATAACGAAACGAACCCGTCTCTTTTCCATTCAATCGGTTTTGGATGACCCTTGCAGTATATCTGCCCATCTGCATTGCAGCCGGTGCAACTCCGGGAACAGGTTTGCCATCAGTGGCCATTACAGATGCCAAGTCGCCAAGCACAAATATTTCGGGGTGTCCCGGCAGGGTCAAGTCTGGTTGAACTACAACCCGTCCAACCCGATCCAATGGCACCCCTGTACCATCAGCCAACACTTTCCCCAATGGAGACGCCTTTACACCCGCCGCCCACAGCACAGTGCGTGCCTCGAGCGAATGTTCATCACCATCTTTCGTAAAGACAACCTCATCCCCGTCGATGTGGGTAACCCGGGCTCCGGTCAACACCTCTACGTTTAGACGCCGCAACGACCTGCCGGCACGCTCCGACAAACTGGGCACAAACGGCGGTAGGATCCTGTCGGCCCCCTCAAATAGGACAATCCTCGCGTCTCGCGGATCTATACTTCGAAAGTCGTCCTTCATCGTAGTGTTGGCCAACTCGGCGATGGCGCCTGCAAGCTCGACACCCGTCGGACCAGCACCCACAACAGCGAAGGTCAACCACGACCGTCGCACGTCTGGATCCGTTTCGCGCTCGGCCGACTCAAACGCCAACAGGATCCTGCGACGCATCTCGGTGGCATCCTCAATGGTTTTGAGGCCGGGGGCAAGTTCCGCCCAATCTGTCCTCCCGAAATAGTCGTGCGTCACACCCGTGGCAACTATAAGGGTATCGTATGGCACTTCGCCATCGGCCAAGATCACCTTGCGGCCTGCCGGATCAAAACCTACAATTTCGGCCGTAATCACATGAGCATTCGGATTTCGCTTTAGAATAGCCCGAAGTGGCGACGCTATATCGCCCGGCGACAAACCGCCTGTAGCCACTTGATAAAGAAGCGGCTGAAACAGATGGAAATTCCTCCTGTCGATCAGCGTGAGATGGACATCTTTACCCAGTGCCCTGGCAGCATAAAGACCCGCAAAACCGCCGCCGGCTATCACTACTCGATGCATGGCATACTCCTGTTAGTTTCCCCCGTTATACGAGGATCACTCAGGATAGTTCACATTCCGTGATGTACTGTCAAAAAAAAAAGCAGACCCCGTATCAAAGGACCTGCTCATAACCCAAATTTTTGCAAATGGGATTGTTGTGTCGTCGTTGTCGATTCTGTCTAATAGTCGTATCAAATTTCGTCGGATAAGAATTGTCCACAGTTCAAAAAGCGTAACTAATTCTTATCATTAACCAAAAATACCCCATTGCGACGATGCGATGCTATCGCATGAAGATGCGATGTGATCGAGAAGCGAGAAGCGAGAAGCGGGAAAATTGATCAAATGATCTGATAGATCCAAGAGATCAACGTTCTCTCCTATCTCCTATCAAATGATCTGATAGATCCAAGAGATCAACGTTTTCTCCTATCTCCTATCAAATGATCTTTTTGATCTTATGGATCTGCGCTCTTCCGGTCTTACTTACGGTCTCTGCTCGAGGTCTAGTTTTTCCCACACGGTCTCGGCGAGAATCTTGTGCCCCTCGGCGGTCGGGTGGATGCCGTCAGGCAAATTAAGCTCCGAAATGCCACCCACGCCTTCCAAAATGAACGGTATCAGGTCAACTTGTTTATTTCGTGCTACGTTAGTGTACACATCTGCAAAAGCTGCCGCGTACTCTGGACCCAAATTGGGTGGTATCTGCATGCCAGCTAATATGATTCTGACTTCAGGATACTTGGCTC
>CAZVRJ010000070.1:5700-9653 GCA_964629885.1 uncultured Chitinophagales bacterium
ATGCTGTCGCCAAAGAAAAGGATGGTCTTACGCGTATCAGCAGATTCGGGTGCTGAATTCTCAGGCTGTTCGGGCTGAGACGGAACTTCCACTCCCGACTGATCCGTCTGCGTTGTGCAAGACAGCATGATCGTCACGAAAAGGATGGGCAAAAGCGTCGAGATGCGTTTCATGCAAAATACTTTGTTAAAACTAGTTTCACCCCAAACATACCAATTTTTCAAGACGTTCACTTGCTCAACCGCTCTCCAATTCAAGACCCTTCACTTCGTTCATTGCGGCTTTGCCACTCTACTATTAAAGACCCTTCACTTCGTTCAGGGCGGCTTCGCCGCTTTACCATTTTACCAAACGAAACTTCCATCCACACTTTTGCGTTATCTTCCGAATACACTCACCTAATAGAACGGCCATTCTTACCTCAGATTCACTCACTAAGGCATACCGATCGGGAAGCGGCGAGCTAACCGTGTTATCGGACGTCAGTTTCCACATCGAAAAAGGCTCCACTGCAGCCATAATCGGCCCATCCGGAAGTGGTAAGACGACTCTTCTTGGGCTTTGTGCCGGGCTCGATACCCCATCGTCCGGTTCCGTTACGATTAATGGGACTACAATTTCCAGCCTCAACGAGGATCAACGTGCTGCATTCCGAAACGCACACATCGGATTCATCTTCCAAAACTTTCAGCTCATACCTACCCTCACGGCGCTCGAGAACGTGATGGTTCCGCTTGAACTCCGCGGCACAAAAGGAGTGCGTCCTATGGCCGAGGAACTGCTCGACAGTGTCGGCCTTGCAGAGCGGCGTCACCACTACCCTACTCAGTTATCGGGTGGTGAGCAACAGCGGGTCGCCATCGCCCGTGCCTTCATCAACAAGCCGTCAATCTTATTCGCCGACGAACCCACTGGGAACCTCGATGCCGACACTGGTGAGCTCATCACACGGTTGCTGTTCGATCTGAACCGTAAGCAGGGTACCACTCTTGTGCTTGTGACCCATAATCCTGAGTTAGCTAACATGACCGGGCGCGTATTGTCGCTGCGCGGTGGGAAATTGGTATCTGATTCTGCCGAAACGCCATCCCTGCTTGAGCAGACGCACCACTCCTGATGAAATTCTCCATTTTAAACCCCTTCATCTGGAAGACAGCCTGGCGCGATAGTCGCACCGAACGCCGTAAGTTACTGTTGTTTGCCTCGGCAATTATCATGGGTGTTGCAGCGCTTGTGTCGGTGAACAGCTTCGGCGAGAACCTTGTCCGGGAGGTCGACAACCAAGCGAAATCCCTGCTTGGCGCAGATGTGGTACTCAACAGCCGCCGACCGTTCACTGAGCGTATCGACCTGGTCGCCGATAGTCTTCGAGCCGATCAGTCGCTGGAGACCAACTTCACAAGCATGGCGCTTTTCCCAGCATCGGGTGGAACTCGACTTGCACAAGTGCGTGCGATTAAAGGGAACTTCCCTTACTACGGTGATTTTGAAACGGAGCCTGCAGGCGCCATCACAAAACTACGAGAACCTGGATTTGCCCTAATCGATGAGGGGATGATGATCCAATTTGCCGTGTCGGTAGGCGATACGGTTAAGATCGGCAATAGCCGCCTCATTGTTGCTGCAGCTATTTTGGGAATACCGGGCGAATCGGCAGCTGCATCGTTGGTTGGCCCGAGAATCTACATGTCGCTCGATGACCTTGATGCCACCGGTCTCATCCGTACCGGCAGTATCGCCAGCTGGCGTCGGTATTGGAAGCTCCAAAACCCTGATGCCGTCGAAGAAACCATGGAAGACATCCGTCCTATTCTCCGCACCGAGCAAGTCAGCTTCGACACAGTTGAGGAACGTCGTCAAGGCGTGAATGCAGTGGTAGGCAATGTAACTCGTTTTCTAAATGTGATCGGATATCTCGCATTGCTGTTGGGTGCAGTAGGCATAGCTAGCTCAATTCACGTTTACACGCGACGTAAGTTGGGCACTGTGGCCATCCTTCGCTGTTTGGGTCTGTCAGCATGGCAATCGTTGTCAATCTTTTTGATACAAACCATGTTCTTTGGCTTTGTGGGCACACTTATTGGGATAGCGCTCGGAATAGGCATCCAATTGATTTTCCCTTGGGTTATGGGCGACTTCTTACCCGTCAACGTCGAATTCATGGTGTCGGGCAGGGCAGTTATAGAAGGACTCGTGACCGGATTCATCGTAACGGCGATCTTTTCTTTGCTTCCACTTCTGGGTATTAGGGGGGTGTCGCCGTTATCTGTACTCAGGTCTGGGTCTGACGAAACGCAATCAGCAAAAGATCCGGCAGCTATTTTATTGTTGGCAGTAGGTGTGTTAGCTATGGTCGGATTTGCCGTCATGCAGACTGGAAATTGGTTCCAAGGACTGTTGTTAAGTTTGTCTGTAGCCGCTGCTGGACTACTTCTCACCCTAATCAGCTGGGGAATCATCCACACAGCCCGCCGATTCAATTCGAGCAGCTGGAACTATATTTGGCGCCAGGGGTTGGCCAATCTGCATCGCCCACGAAATCAAACTCTCATCCTCGTTCTGTCTCTTGGGCTTGGTGCAACGCTCATTATGACCCAAGTTGCAATCCAGCATAATTTACTTGCCCAGGTCGAAGACGTTGGATCTGACGGACAACCGAATATGATTTTGTTTGACGTCCAACTCGATCAGCTCGATGGCGTGAAGGATATCGTGCAGGACAACGGACTACCTGTTCTGTTTGAAGTTCCTGTCGTTACAATGCGTCTGACACACATAAAGGGTCGCAGTGTCGAATCGCTCGTACGAGATACGACCAACACCATCCCCAGATGGGCACTTAATCGCGAGTACCGAAGCACCTATCGATCTGAGTTGGTCAATACGGAGCAGGTGCTTAGCGGCTCCCTCACCCCTTCATGGAAACTGGGCGATGGAGCCATCCCCATTTCGCTCGAAGAGGACATTGCCCGCGACCTAAATGTAGCACTTGGCGACAGCATCACTGTCGACGTGCAGGGTGTGCCTATGCAGACTGTGGTGGGAAGTATCCGCAAGGTCGATTGGCAGCGTGTTCAGCCAAATTTTTTCATCGTATTTCCCGATGGCCCCCTCAATGAGGCGCCGCAGTTCTTGGTATTGGTGACCAGAACCGAGACCCGTGAGCAATCGGCTACCGTTCAACGCAGCATAGTAGAGCGATATCCAAATGTATCGGCGGTTGATTTGGAGCTGATACTTGCCACTGTTCGAAATATCTTGGATCAAGCCGCATTCGTAATTCGATTCATGGCCATATTTAGCATCGTGACAGGCCTTATTGTGCTCACTGGGTCGGTCATCGTCAGCAAATTCCAGCGCATGCGCGAAAATGTGCTACTTCGAACAATCGGAGCATCCAGAAAGCAAGTTACTGGCATCCTATTGGCCGAGTACACATTCCTTGCCTCGTTCGCTTCCTTAGCTGGGTTGTTGCTAGCCGTGGCTGCGGGATGGGCCCTCACCTTGTTCGTTTTCGAGAGTGCCTTTAGTATGCCATGGCTTCAATTCGGCATCGGATGGGTGCTGCTCACTGCCCTCACCCTCATCATAGCACTCATCAACAGCCGTGGCACCCTCAACCGTCCGCCTTTAGAAGTACTTCGCAACGAAACATAAAAGTAGTCAATCTTCAATTTTCAATTTTCACTGTCTCGTAACAATCTCCACAGGTATCGGGTCACTCACTTCACCCTTATAGATTGAGATATGTGGGAATGGTATTTCGACGTCCTCTTGCTCGAAACGTATTTTGATTGCCTCATACATTTCGTTTTTAACGCTTAGCCAGTTGTCCTTTTCAGCCCATACAGAAAACTGGAGATCGAGCGACGATGAACCGAAAGCTTGGAATATGAAAACTGGGGCCGGGTCGTTAAGCACGTTCGGATTAGTACGGGCGATTTCTGCCAACA
>CAZVRJ010000071.1:0-9412 GCA_964629885.1 uncultured Chitinophagales bacterium
TGGCTCTTGCACACAACACCGTGCGCGGCGCCGCCGGCGGAGCCATCCTCAACGCCGAGTTGCTCGTGCAAAAGGGGCGGATGTAGATTGTAAGCAATTCCACTTCACTAAACCTTTCGCGTTCCGTTTCTACTTGCTACATTGATGCATGCGAGTGTCAGCATGCAAGTTGGGGCTTATGATGTACTGGCTGGTTATTGCCGGCAGCTGTAGCCCCATTGCAGTTATCCAGGCACAAAGCCACAGATCACATGTCGTGGCTGATTGGCAGAAAAAGAGATTTGACACACAGAGCGGTCTCCCTCATAACACCGTTACGGCGATCAGTGTAGATATACTCGGATACGTTTGGATTGGGACATCCGACGGAATAGTGAGATATAATGGGTATGATATGAGGCCTTTTGCGCCAAGGAATGGTGCTTGGCGGTCATCCTTCATCAAATCCCTATTCAGTGATGACGATGGACGCATGTGGATAGGGACAGAATCGGGTGTTTATGTAGTTGATGCCGTCACACTCTTGGTTGTGCCGATCAACCTGCCATCAGGAGTTGAGCCGATTGTTCAAACCATTTCAGCCGATTCATATGGGGTTGTATATGTGAGCATGAAAGGAGGGGTGTTGCGATGTGAACTAGATTCCTGCCTGCCCGAAACCGTCGGGGACGAGAACGGTGATCTTGTCGATGACCATATCAATCAGTTTCAGAAAACTGCCGGAGGTTTGATCTATGGCACGACATATTCTCGACGACTGGCAATACGAGATCCGATTACGTCGAGCTGGTCTGTCGTCAGTGTCGGCAGTCAGGTAGGTGAGCTCGACTTGGTTACAGATTCTGATGGCACACTGTACGCATACCGACGAGATGCATTTATCGCAAGATTCAATTTGAGTGCAGACAGCCTGCCTATGCGTCAAAACGGCTATGAGCAGCCTAATTACAACACCATTATGCTGAACTCTGCCCTTTATTACACAAGTAACGAGCACCCGAATCTGGAAAGAGTGTACTTGGAGCAAGATACTACAGCAGCATTGAGGAACACCGTCAGGTCACTTCATTGCACGGATCAACATTGCTGGGTCGGTACGTTAAGCGGTCTGTACATGCTCAAACTGGCACGCAATCCTTTTAATTCGTTAGACAGATCAAGCTTAGGCAGGATGGGTCGCACAGGATACCCGGCCGTTTCAGCCATTGCAACATTTGGCGACGACATTGTGATAGGCACATTTGGCAGTGGGTTGTTCCGAATTAGGCAATCTGGCGAAATGGAAACCATACAGCCTGCTGGAGCCTCCCGTGCAACGATGGTTTGGTCGTTAAGCTCCGACCACGATAGTACACTTTGGATAGGATCGGAAAATGGCCTATTTCGGTTGGTGAGCGGAACAGCAGGATATGAGTCCGTACCGAACCCGGTAGAAGGTCAGTCTCTTTCTGTTCAGCACACCGGGGTAATCAACGACTCGACCTTGCTAGTGGGCACGTTTCAGGGAACGTACTTTTACAATACTGTCAGAAACCGCTGGGTTGGCAAATTGGATGTTATGAATGGTGCGTCAGCTCGATATTTTACGCAGGGTATTGCACCGGCCAAAACGGGTGGTTGGTGGCTAGGGCTGTTTTCTGGTGAAATTCTCCATTTATCAGATCCAGAACAGTTGGCTACTATTCATCCGTCTGCAACACAAATTACAATCAAGAGTTCTGAAGGGTATTGGTCATTGTATGAAGATGACCATAGTAATATTTGGACAGGCTCTGACGCCGGTCTAATGGTTGTTACTTGTGATGGAACAGTGAAGCACTTCCGTCAAGAAGATGGGCTGATAGGCAACATAGCGTACGCGATTGTGCCCGACAACTTGGGCCGAATATGGGTCACGACCAATCGGGGGCTAAGTTCCTTTACACCGGGGCAAGGATGTATCCAACATCCCCACTTCCGGAACTTCGACGGTTCCCATGGGGTCCCGATCCAAGAATTCAATCGGCGCGCATCTATGGTCAACAACGACGGCGTCGTCTATTTGGGCGGAATGGAGGGGTTGATGTGGTTTAACCCTGCAGACCTGAATCAATCAAAAACCATCCCAAAGGTATACATACATCACACGGAGCTTCGGGGCATGAGCGGAAACAGATTCCTGGATGCTGGAAGTATATCCACCGTTACCATGAAATCGGATGAGAACAGCATCACACTAGGATATGGTGCAGTCCTGTATGAAGGGGCCGAACATGTCCGCTATCGCTACCGCATGTCGGACGTGGATTTCGACACAATCGACGCCCATCAATCTAGGATGGCAAGTTATACGAACCTAGCGCCTGGTACCTATCAATTTGAGGTATGGTCCACCGGCTCGGACGGATCCTGGAATCCCATTCCGGCATCGGTTCGTATTGAGGTACAGCCTGCATACTGGCAGACGGTATGGTTTCAAATGTTGGTTCTCATCGCATTTACTGCGTTGGTATGGACCATATATCAGACCCGTGTCAGGCGTCTACTGGCAGTTGAACGTATAAGGCTTCGTATAGCCGCAGATTTACACGATCAAATAGGATCGGGGCTAAGCAGTCTGGCAATGATGAGCGAACAATTAAAACTGGGGGTGCCAGACAAAAATGCAAGATTTGACATGTTGGCTGAAATCTCCAGTTCCGCCCGAGGCATGGCTCAAGAACTTCGTGAAATTGTGTGGTACACCAATCCGTTGTACGACCGCCTCGACCGCATGGTCGACCGAATGCGCGATCTGCCCTATCAACTCGTGCCGCAAAGTACGCTTGAGCTATTATTCGACCATGTGCCGTCAACTCCAGTACCACCAGACTTTAGGCGTGATTTCATGCTAAGTTACCGTGAAGTGCTCCACAATATTTCGAAACACGCCGTAGCAAGCAAGGTTGAGGTTCGTCTTTCCATTGAGCAACGAATGTTACATCTGCAAATAGTTGATAATGGGATTGGCTTCGATACGGATAGTCCATCGGATGGTATGGGTTTGCGAAGTATCAAAGATCGCGTTACACGGCTGGCTGGCGAGGTTAAATGGACTTCCTCTATGAAAATGGGTACTATAGTCGACATACGGGTGCCACTTCCATAAAATGAGACAGCAAGTCAAAAAAACATTGTGGATAGTAGAAGACCACGAGCAGATGCGTGCTTCGTTGGCTCGGTTGGTTGCATCGATTTCAAGCATCGACAAGATCGAAACGTACGGCGACGCAGAATCGGCACTGGCCGAATTGAACAACCGTCCGGCTCCCGACTTGGTGGTGATGGATATAAGTCTTCCTGGAATGAACGGTGTCGATGCGGTGCGGTCATTCAAACGAATAGCACCTAAGTCGGACATCATGATGTTAACAGTGCACGAAGATAATGACACCATTTTTCAGGCAATATGCGCTGGGGCAAGTGGTTACTTGCTCAAGTCGACCGACAATGAATCGTTGCTGAACGGCATTCAAGAGCTGCTCGATGGCGGGGCTCCGTTAAATCCTATGATCGCACGTCGGGTATTGAACATGGTAACCCAGTTCAACCAACCGGGATTTGATTATGGTCTGACTGAACGCGAACAGGAGATCCTTCGGCTAATGGTGGACGGTCACAATAGGTCAATAATCGCCGAAAAACTGTTTCTGAGTCCATTTACGATCGGTACACATGCAAAAAACATCTATTCTAAACTGCATGTGCACAGCCGAGGAGCTGCCGTCGCAAAGGCGCTAAAAGAGCGACTGATTTAAGAGCCAGATACCTCAAACGAGGTATGCCGATTACCCATCGCGGGGTATTGATACTGACTGCCAATGAAATAGATTGAGCAGTAAGGCGATGTCTTGGTACGGCAAAAGCCACAAGCCGATTTGTGTCCTTCGTTCGAGGCATCATTCCTCTTGACCCCAACATGTCAAACTGATGCCATGAGTGCCAATCATTACTTACGATTCTGCCTGTTTGCGTTGTTTTTATCCGCAATTCCGACTTTTGCAATATCGCAAAACGTTCAACAGTTGCAGCTCATTCATCAAGTTAGATCTGAATCGACTAACCCTGAAAAACTCGCCCTTGATCCGTGTTTTGATGCCCCGTTGCAAGTTGGCATGACAATTGCCGTGAATGGGCAGATTCGGAATCTGAGCGAAACTGTGCCTTTGCAAAACGTTCATGCAGATTTTAGTGTTGGGCCAGAGTTGGCCTTTAAAGCTGGTGCTACCGCGAGTCAAGGAACTTGGAGCTATACAGCAGGATCACAAAGCGCAACATTGGATGCAATTGGCACAATACCACCAGGCGGAATTGTCACATACAGTTTCGAGCTAGACGTAATTGCACCCGGTTCAGATATTTTAGGGCATATCATCTTTGTGCAAGGCGCCCCTGTCCAGTCGAGGGGCTGCACGTACGAGGTCCAAGCTGCTTCACCTGATATTACTGTTGAAAAGACCGCTTCACATCCAACATATAAAGTCGGCGAACAATTTAGTTATGTAGTGACTATACAAAACGATGGCAATGGCAGTGCAAACTCCATACTGCTGGTCGACTTTCTACCAGAAACCGTTGAGTTAGTGAGTGTTCCGACAGGATTGTGGTCCAATTGTACCTATTCAGTAGAAAACAACGAAATTCAATGCACTAAGGATACATTACCAGCCGGTGAAGGTATAAATCTCATTATAAATGTGAGAGCAATTGCGCCGGGCATTGCTGACAATTCGGTCGCCGTCAGTGGCAGCAATTTCTCTGAGGTGATCGATAGGGCTGAGGTGGAGATTATGGCCCCATCACCACAAGTGACGCTAAACAAAACAGTTGAGCAAGTTGACGATCCACAGCAAATTATCATCGGAAACCAATTTGTTTATAAAATCGAAGTCGAAAACACAGGCGATGCCGATGCAACAGACCTGTTTATTCACGATGTACTACCAGATAACGTTGTCTATCTCACACTCGAGGGTGGCAGCGACGGATGGTCATGTAGTTATCTAGAGTTAGACAGGGAATTAAGCTGCCTTCGCGAGATCCTCCCAGCTGGATCTAAGTCTACACTCCGCATATCAGTTGAAGCTGATTTCCACGGCGATGCCAGCAACACGGTCACCTTATCTGGTGAAAACTTTGGCGAGCTGACATCAACAGCTGCGGCCACCATTTTAGAACTTTTGCCGAGCATTGAGGCTCAAAAGAAGATTATCGGTGTAGAAAATCATCTGGACATACCCATTGGTACCAAGTTTAACTATTTCATTACCGTATCGAATAATGGGGAAGGTACAGCGTCAAATGTGGTGATGGTTGACCCTTTACCCGACGGACTAGTGTTTCTAGATCTGATTCCCGAGAGGTGGCAATGTGATTTTGACAATCCGACGAGAACGATCAACTGCTCAATAGCATCGCTTTTGTCGGATGCAGATGTAGTAGTGTTAATTTTAGTCGAGGCTGCAGCCGTTGGGAACATAACGAATATTGCAACGGTACAGGGAAGCAATTTCGGCGTTGTCACCATGTCGGCAGAGGCCACAATTACTGAGCTGTCGCCAGTTATCGTCGCCGAGAAATCGGTTACTGGCGTCGACAACCCGCTCGACATCCCAGTTGGAGCGACATTCCCTTATTCCATAAATGTGACAAATACGGGTGAAGGTGCCGCATTTGGCTTGACACTTGAGGACATCATTCCAAATGGCCTCACCCTTGAGGATATCGAGATGGGAAAATGGCAATGTACCTACGACATTGACAGCAACAGTATAGATTGCGCTTTAGATACCTTGCCACCTGGGGAGAGTGCACCCGTCAAGGTTGTGGTAAAGGCGGCAAGCCCCGGATTCGTTACAAACATCATCCGCGTATTTGGCACCAATTTCACCGAAACGACGGCAACCGCAGAAGCCATCATAACCGAACAATTACCCGAGTTGGCTGCTCAGAAATCAACAGGTGAAGGCATAGATCCTTTAAACATTACACTAGGTTCGCAATTTACCTATGAAATTACAATCGCAAACATAGGAGGAGGTGCTGCGAATAGCCTTGTTGTTGTCGATATACTCCCAGAAACAGTGACGCACATTCAAACGGATGCAGCACGTTCGAGCTGTTCGTTTGCGACCACCAGTGCAACGCTTACGTGTACATTACCCACTCTGGAACCTGGCGCGATAGAAAGCATCATCGTGCACGTCAACGCATCGGCGCCGGGCGTTGCTGATAATGAAGCCGTTATCGCTGCCGAGGGTGTGGCTGAATTGGTAGCAAAAGTGGAGTCTGTGATCGTCGAACCTGTTAACTTGTCGAACGTGAGTGGACTCAAGTTCATCGACTTGAATGGCAATGGCATTCAGGATGGATTTGATGTGGGTTTTAATGGCGTAACCATAGAGTTGTTAAACGCAGCTGGCATTGTGATTGACCAAGATGTCACACATTCCGTCGACTTAAATGGTGACGGCTTGATTGACCCATTTACCGAACAGGGGTTATTCTTTTTTAAGAACCTGCATCCCGGCTCATACACATTGCGAGAAATTGTACCACCAAATTTTGTTCAGACCGTTCCGGGTGGATTTGGGATTTATGATTTCACCGTGGCCAATGAAATAAGCGAATTGCTGTTCGTGTTTGGCAATATGCCACTAGTAGGAGACATGGATTTTGGCGATCTCCCGCAGCCACGCACTGACATCCCTAGCCCCGGCTGCCCTCCTGGTAGAGCCTGCTATCAGACCACATTGGCGGCAAACGGTGCTTCACATTTGCTTACCGGCGACGTCTGGCTGGGATTAACCGTTGATGCCGAAGCTGACGGTCAACCATCCCCACTTGCCGACGGCGATGACAGAGTCGACCCACTTACTGGCGACATTGATGATGAAGACGGCCTTTATTCCGCGGCAGTGATGCCCGATGGTAGCATCCAAATAGTCCTGTACGCAACCGTTATGCCGCCATTGACCGACGCCGTCGTCCAGATTTGGATCGACCTCGACAATGATGGCACATTCGACTTTGAGCAAGTTATAAACGAACGTGTTGTGAACGGATTTAACACCCTCACAACTTCTCCGGGGCTAAAGCAACCTAATGAGGCGATCGGGTATATGCGTTTACGAATCAGTACGTTTGGTGGACTTGCTTCCTTTGGTTTGGCACCCGATGGCGAGGTGGAAGATTACTATATATTAGGCATGGATTTTGGTGACGCCCCAGAATCTAAGGACCCAAATCTTACTATCCCAGGGGGATATCCGACCAACTTAGCACAAAATGGAGCACGCCATATTGTAAATAATCAAGTGCGCTTAGGCGACCTGATTGACGCCGAGGGTGCTGCCAAGTCCGATATATATGCCGAAGGCGATGACAGAGATAACCAAAATGATGAGGATGGCATCCTCTTCCAGGATGGATTCACTATGGTCACGCTGCCAGATGTGGTCTATGGGGGCACAATGCAGCGATACGAAGTTCGTCGCAATTCTTCGGCAACATTTACACCTTTAGCCAACATTCAGGGCCGTTTGAGCGTATGGATTGACTGGAATCGTGACGGTGACTGGGAAGACACAGATGAACTCGTAGTTGACAACTTGCTGGTGGACGGTCCACCAGATTACACTCAGGTTACGATTCATGTCCCACACAATGCCCAACCAGGATTGACATTTGCCCGATTCCGATTTAGCCGGCTTGGTGGCTTGAACTTTGATGGTCCAGCACCCGACGGCGAGGTTGAAGACTATATGATTCATATAAGCTCCGCCTCACCCGTCGGACTCATTGCAGAAACAGCGGATAACCCCGCGACAACCACTTTGCACCCAAACTATCCAAACCCTTTCAACCCAAAAACGCAAATTCCATTCGAAATAGCCGAAACTTCCGAGGTAGAGCTGGCTGTATTTACGATCGATGGAAGGTTGATTCGCACCATTGTCAACCAGTCATTGGCAGCTGGCCACTATTCGTTCCAATTTGACGGATCAGGTCTTGGCAGCGGGATCTATTTGTATAGACTGCGCGCCGGCGATCAAATCTTTATTCGAAAATTTGTTCTTGTTAAATAACAGTCGTCAACCCTTGTTGAGTCACATCTCTTAAAGCGGATAGAGCCAAAGTCCCCGAACGATTGGAGGTCAATCAAAGTTTGTATATTGTATACATCTCTGTTGTCGATCTGTAAGCGCTATTTTCGCACGGTTGCCCAGTTCTAAGGTACATCCCACATTTACATGTGCCCTGTGTGACCACCTCGGGTTACATTTCGATAACCGATAACTTATCACCAGTCGCTAGTCACTAATCACTAGTCACCGCTCATGGCAGCACCGCGCAAAGTCACTTTCAACAACAAACTGGCACGAGAGTTCTCTCAGTCCGTCAAGGAACGGGTTAACACCTACTTCGACGACAATGGGATCTCGCGCAACGCAAACGCACAAATGGTAGTCAAGACGATTGCCCTCGTCTCACTTTATGTAGGTGCATACTTGCTCATTTTGTTTGGCAATCTGCCGCTATGGTCGATGTGGCTGCTTTGTATCGTGATGGGTATTGGTATGGCCGGCATCGGCTTCTCCGTTTCGCACGACGCCCTCCATGGTGCTTATTCGTCAAACGACAAGGTGAACACGGCTTTAGGGCTGACATTCGACCTATTGGGCGCCAACGGCTACATCTGGAAGATCACTCACAACGTGGTGCATCACACATATACGAATATCCATCAGCACGACGAAGACCTCGAAGTCGCCGAGTTCATCCGACTGTCGCCCCATTCGGAGTTCAAGCCAATCCACAGACTTCAACATTTTCTAGCATTCCCTGCATATAGCTTCGCGACCGTGTTTTGGGCCTTCATCAAAGATTACAAGTACTTCTTCAAGGCGCACTTGGGTCCATATGAGAACAAATCGCATCCGCTTAAGGAATGGGTCATCCTCATCGTGACGAAGATCCTGTATTACACATACACGATCGCGCTTCCGCTGATGCTGCTCGACATCACATTCATCCAGTGGCTGATCGGATTCATGTCGCTCCACATGGTGGCCGGAATCATCCTCGGAGTGATCTTTCAGCTAGCACACGTTGTTGAGCAGACCGATCACCCGCAGCCCGACGAAAATTCGCACATCGACAACCACTGGCTCATCCACGAAATGGAGACCACGGCTAATTTCGCACGCGACAACAAGCTGCTGTGCTGGTACGTGGGCGGACTCAACTTCCAGATCGAACATCACCTATTCCCTAAAGTCTGCAGTATCCACTATCCGGCCATCAGCCGCATCGTGGAAGCCACCGCCAAGGAATACGGCGTGCCCTACCACATGAACGACACCTTCCTCGGCGCCGTGGCATCGCATTACCG
>CAZVRJ010000072.1:0-9269 GCA_964629885.1 uncultured Chitinophagales bacterium
CTCAGCGACTACGTGCTCGTCTGGGTCATGCTTTTCACGACAGGGATTACCTACATGTTTGTCAGCCGCCTTTCATCCGACAACACCTATCGGGCGGCCGTGGCCTTGGCCGTCGTAACTGGGCTGCTAATGGTCTGGTCGAATCTGGCTGTCGGCATCATCGGCAATGAAGACAACATGATCAATGTGGTCTATTTCATCATCCTCATGTTAGGGTTTATCGGCGCCTTCTTCGTCCGCTTCCAGTCGGGGGGACTATCCCGTGTGCTTGGGGGCATGATCCTGCTTCTTGCCGCCGTGGCCGCTTACGCTCTTCTGAATGGCATGCAACACTGGCCCGAAAGTTCTGTAATGGAGATCATCGGGGTCCACATGTTCTTCATGACGCCACTCGCTATATCCGCCATCTTGTTCCACCAACACAGCCAGAAGGAATCATTAACAGTTATTAACAGTCATTAGCAATGATTAGCAATGATTAGCACTGATCATCACTGATAGTCACGGTTAGTAATTGATAGTAATTGATAATTATTGTTAATGTTTGGCCCGCCTGCCGTGCTTGTTCGTTCTCTAGTTGTTATTTTGCGGATCTAATAGTTCGCACACAAAACATTCACAAGAACCTAATACGACGTGGAAAACAACACATCTACCGGCAAGTGCCCATTCTCGGGTGTGCCCGCACAAAAGGGAGCCGTAGGCTCGAGCGGAACGAAAAATCCCGACTGGTGGCCGAATTCACTCAAGCTGAACACATTGCGCCAAAATTCGAATCTGTCGAATCCAATGGGCGACGATTTCGACTATGCGCAGGAATTCAACAGTCTCGATTATGATGCCCTCAAGAAGGACCTCCATGCTCTCATGACCGACTCACAGGACTGGTGGCCGGCCGACTTTGGCCACTACGGACCCTTTTTCATTCGCATGGCTTGGCACTCGGCAGGAACTTATCGTACCGGCGACGGACGTGGTGGCGCGGGCGACTGTCTGCAGCGTTTTGCTCCGCTCAACAGCTGGCCCGACAATGCCAACCTTGACAAGGCGCGCCGCTTGCTTTGGCCCATCAAACAAAAATATGGCAAAAAGATTTCTTGGTCTGATCTGATGATCCTGACCGGCAACGTGGCATTGGAGTCGATGGGTTTCAAGACTTTCGGTTTCGGTGGTGGACGTAAAGATGTATGGGAGCCACAAGAGCACATTTATTGGGGCAACGAAAAGAAATGGCTCGGAGACGAACGCTATTCGGGCGACCGCAACCTTGAGAATCCACTAGCAGCGATGCAGATGGGTTTGATCTACGTCAATCCAGAGGGGCCAAACGGCAATCCGGATCCAATTGCCGCCGCCAAAGACATTCGTGAGACATTTGAGCGTATGGCAATGAACGACGAAGAGACCGTGGCTCTTATTGCCGGTGGACACACTTTTGGCAAAGCACACGGCGCGGGCGACGTGGCCCACGTCGGTCCAGAACCAGAGGCTGCACCCATCGAAGAACAGGGATTAGGATGGAAGAGCAGCTTCGGAAGCGGCATGGGCGGCGATACCATCACTGGTGGACCAGAGGTGACATGGACCCAGAAGCCGACCGAATGGACCCACTTATTCTTCGAGAACTTGTTCGGTTTCGAGTGGGAGTTGACGAAGAGTCCAGCAGGGGCATATCAATGGGTTGCTAAGAACGGTGCGGGTGCGGGTACATATCCTGATGCTCACGATCCAAATAAAAAGCACGCTCCAACAATGCTGACGACCGATTTGTCGCTGCGTTTCGATCCGGCATACGAAAAGATTTCGCGACGGTTCTTGGAGAACCCAGATCAGTTTGCCGATGCCTTCGCGCGTGCTTGGTACAAACTCACCCACCGCGACATGGGTCCGATTGTGCGCTATCTTGGTCCTGAAGTGTCCAGCGAGGAGCTTATCTGGCAAGACCCGATTCCAGCTTGCGATCACGCCTTGGTCGATGCGTATGATGTTGACATGTTAAAAGCCAAGATTCTGGCATCCGGATTGAGCGTTGGTCAGCTTGTAGTAACCGCATGGGCCTCGGCATCCACCTTCCGTGGTTCCGACAAACGTGGCGGTGCCAATGGCGCCCGTATCCGATTGGCACCACAGCGCTACTGGGCTGCCAACAATCCGACGCAGCTAGGCAAAGTACTCGATGTGCTCGAGTCTATCCAGAACGAATTCAATGCCTCGGCATCGGGTGGCAAGAAGGTGTCACTTGCCGACTTGATCGTACTTGCTGGCTCGGCTGGCATCGAGAAGGCAGCCATCACTGCTGGGCACGACGTCAAGGTGCCGTTCACCCCAGGTCGCATGGACGCAAGCCAGGAGCAAACCGATGTCGACAGCTTTGCCGCATTGGAACCAAACGCCGACGGTTTCCGCAACTACCTTAAAACCAAGTACACTGTCCCAACAGAGGAACTGCTTGTCGACAAAGCCCAGCTCTTGGGACTCACTGCATCTGAGATGACCGTATTGGTTGGTGGGATGCGCATTCTGAACGCCAATTTCGACCATTCGAATCATGGTGTTTTCACCGGTCGCAGAGAAGCGCTAACCAACGATTTCTTCGTCAACCTGCTCAGTATGGACACCTTGTGGACAGCCACCGACGAAACAAAGGAAGTGTTTGAAGGTCGTGATCGCAAGACGGGACAGGTGAAGTGGACCGCCACGAGAGCCGACCTGATCTTCGGATCCAACTCTGAGCTTCGCGCGGTTTGCGAAGTCTACGCCAGCTCCGATGCAGTTGAGAAGTTCGTAAGCGATTTCGTGGCGGCATGGACCAAGGTCATGAACAACGACCGCTTCGATTTGGTCTGATCGTCGTAATCCGACCGTTGTTTGCAAAAAGGTGGCCTGGGTAACTGGGCCACCTTTTTTTGTGAAGCATTATACTGTTCGAATCTATTGCGTTGATGAAACAAATCCCTCATAAAAATCGTAAAATTGAGGATACGCCCTAAATTTCGACTTGTGATATATGCTTGAGTCGAAATGCAACGATCAACTAACCCTGCGCAAATGAAGCTCTGACTCTATCCAAAGAAAACAATTGTTCAGCTCATGCTGGACTATCATTGTCTAATTAGATAAGAGTTTATATGCTTCGTATTCAGAATATTGGTTATGATCATCCCGACAGGGAGCGTCTTTTTGGCGGTGTCTCGATGGCCGTCAGCCCTGGCGAACATGTTTCCATTGTAGGAAACAATGGGGTAGGTAAATCCACATTCCTGCGCATTCTGGCCGGTGAACTGGTACCCACCAGCGGTACGGTGCATATTGAGTCGCATCCCTATTTCATACCGCAGCATGTGGGACAATACGATGAGCTTACCGTAGAACAGGCCATGCGAGTTGGCCACAAGCTGCAGGCTCTTCGGTCGATACTGGCTGGATCGGTCACAGCCGATCTTTTGGATG
Organism: uncultured Chitinophagales bacterium; assembly: GCA_964629885.1. Classification (GTDB taxonomy): domain Bacteria; phylum Bacteroidota; class Rhodothermia; order Balneolales; family CAYWCV01; genus CAYWCV01. Next base: position 3,451 of record CAZVRJ010000072.1, read on the forward strand.
CAGTTGGGGATGACTGGGATATCGAGGAGCGGTGCGTAGATGCGCTGAAATCATGGGGTTTGGTGCAACTCGATCTGCGTCAATCCCTTTCAACACTAAGCGGAGGTGAGAAGTCAAGGGTCTTTTTGGCTGGAATCATTGTTCACCTTCCAGAATGTGTTTTGCTAGATGAGCCAACTAACCACTTGGATCGATCAGGTCGTGAGATCCTGTACGATTTCGTTCGGCAGTTTGAAGGGACACTCCTTGTCGTGAGTCATGACCGCGCACTTCTTAACTTGGTGCAAACAACCTATGAACTGAGCGCCAACGGCATCACCTCGTTTGGGGGAAACTATGAATTCTACCGAAATGAAAAGAACAGGCAGATATCGGCGGTTCTAGATGCAGTGGCTGCAAAAGAAAAGTTTCTTCGAAAGGCCGAGGAAACAGCTCGCGAATCGCATGAACGTCAACTCAAACGGAATGCCAAGGGGAAAAAACAACAGCTAAAATCAGGTACTCCCAAAATTATGATGAACGCCATGCGAAACAAGGCGGAGAGTTCGACAGCAAAGATGGATGACATTCACGCCAACAAGCTGGCGTCGCTGCAGGCGGAGTTGAGCAACATAAAGCTACGGATTCCAAATGCGGGAATGATGAAAATCGAGTTGCTTCGGTCTGCCGCAACCAAGCAACGGCTCTTATTTTCGGCATCTGGAATACAAGTTACGTACGGAAGTCACCATGTTTGGGAGAATCCAATCGATTTTCATCTGCGAGGGAAGGACAGGATTGCCATACATGGACGCAATGGATCTGGGAAAACGACCTTGTTAAATGTGGTGATGGGCAACGTTGTTCCGACATTGGGCGAAATGTACCGCACCAACGCGCCAGCCGTGCTTATAGACCAAGAGTATTCCCTGATAGACAATAAGGCAACGGTTTATGATCAGGTTAAAACGTTCGCGGCAGTCGGTGTGGCTGACCACGAGATCGGGACTTGTCTGGATCGTTTTCTTTTCCCCAAGGGCGTATGGGATAAATCCTGCTCTGCATTGAGCGGTGGTGAACGCATGAGGTTGATGCTGTGCTGTATCACGCTCATCTACCAGTCGCCCGAGTTGATCATTCTCGACGAGCCAACCAACAATTTGGACTTGAAGAACATTGAGATATTGGCCGGAGCTGTTCGAAATTACCGTGGGGCATTACTTGTGGTTTCTCACGACGATGCTTTTCTAAACGAAATTGGCATCGAAAGCATCTACGAAATTAAATAAAGCATCTACCGCAAAGCGTGGTGCAGGCAAAATCGCTAACATACGGCAATACAAATGGTGATATGAGTATGAAGATTGCCTACGCTGTACTGATAGTCATTCATGGGTTGATCCATCTCCTTGGGTTTGTGAAGGCCTTCGGACTTGGGGAAATAAGCCAGCTTACCGCTCCAATATCTCGTCCAGTCGGTGCATTGTGGTTGTTGTCGACTCTGCTTTTACTGGCTTACGCGTCGATGTTTCTATTTGGATTCAGGTATGGCTGGTTAGTCGGGGCAGCTGCCGTCGTATTGTCACAGGTGCTAATCATAATGTACTGGAATGATGCTAAGTTCGGCACCATCCCAAACATCGTCATTTTACTGGTGGTTCTTGTATCCTACGGGCATTATGCTTTTAACAGAATGGTGGATGATGATTTGGTTCAACTCAGACATGACAGCAGTGCCAATGTGTTGGTCATTTCCAATCAGGATACCGAAAATTTGCCGCTTCCTGTTCGAAAATGGCTACAAAGATCGGGTGCCATTGGGTTTGAGTTTTCGTCTGTTGGCAGCATAAGGCAATTTGCAGAAATGAAACTCAGTCCCGAGCAGCAAAATTGGTACAGGGCCGAAGCGTTGCAGTTCACTCGTGTAGACAAGCCCGGATTCGTATGGTCTGTTGAGGTTGCAATGAACCCATTCGTCCATTTTGTAGGCCGTGACAAGCTCGAGAACGGTAAAGGCAACATGCTCATCAAAGCCAACGGGTTGGTACCTTTGGTGAATGCCACCGGACCAAAACTCGATGAAGGCACCATTCAGCGCTATCTCGGCGAAATGGTTTGGTTTCCGGCTGTGGCAATTAGCCCATTCGTGACTTGGGAGGTAATCGACGAGAACACTGCGAGAGCGACTATAGAATATATGGGCACAATTGGCTCAGGGGTATTTTATTTCGATGATACGGGTGATTTCATGCGGTTCAGCGCCATGCGATATCAAGGAAACGAGCCGGAATCCGAGCGACACGAATGGGTGCTCGAAGTGGATGAATACGCAACCCTCGATGGAATCCGAATCCCATCGAGCATGACGGCTACATGGAAGTTGCCTGAGGGTGACTGGACGTGGCTGCACTTGAAAGTGATAGAGCATCAAGTTAATTGAATGTATCGCAACTGAACGTTACCTTGCAGGCTACAAAACACGTCACGATTGACTGAGTAGCGATTGCGGCATTTCGCAAAGGGAACACGATGGATGACATCAAGAGCAGGGAAGACATACAGAAACTCGTTGACTCCTTTTACCAAAAAGTGAGGCTTAATGAGGTTATCGGACCCATATTTAACGACGTCGCAAATGTGGACTGGGACCATCACCTGCCTAAGATGTACGACTTTTGGTCGAGCATACTGCTGAACGACCACAGTTATACAGGTCAGCCCATGCCTAAGCACGTCGCATTGAGCAAGCTCACCAGCATGACAAAAGTGGAGTTTCTCGAGTGGTTACGTCTCTTTTACGAAACAGTTGATGAGCACTTCAAGGGCGAAGTGGCTGACCTGGCAAAGTACCGTGGACGCAGCATCGCCGGGATTATGCTACACAAAATCGAATCGCAAGAAGAAGTCCAAAACGGGGTCTCTTAGGAAAATTTCATGCCTCAATATGCAGCGTTCCTAAGGGGGATCAATGTCGGGGGTCACCACAAGGTGCCGATGGCGCAGCTGAAAGCGTGCACCGAAAGCCTGGGGGCAAGCAACGTCAAAACACTGCTCAATTCAGGAAATGTGGTATTCGATTCCGATTTTTCAGAAGTTGCCGCACTGGAGCGACTTCTGGAGTCGAAATTTGCCACCGTTTTTGGGTTCAACATCCCGACTATGGTCGTGACCAAACAGGAACTTGACAGCTGGTTAACGGACGACCCGTTTAGCCGAGTGGATCTACATGCCAACATTCGACTGTATATCAGCATCGTGCGTCCAGGTACAGAACCGCAAGTTGTCTTTCCCATGGTCTACGATGATGGCGCCTTTCAGGTATTGTCACAGAAGGGCCGAGCAATAGCAAGCGTTCTCGATCTGTCGCTGACGAAGACTGTGAAAGGGATGGACGCACTTGAGAAGCTATACGGCAAAGACATCACTACCCGAAACTGGAATACAATTCTCAAAGTTGGCATGATCTAGATTTTAGTATCTTGATCGCCAAATGAATGACACGATTAATAAACCTGAATCCCTAAAACGACAACTCACGGTTGTCGGATTATGGCTATTGGCCATCAACGGCATGATCGGAGCCGGCATTTTCGGGGTTCCAGCCAAGACGTATGCACTTGCTGGTGAGTTTGGTCCATGGATTTTCGTCATATGTGCCGTTTTGATTGCACCAGTGATGCTCAGCTTCGGTGAGTTGGCCAGCGCGTTCAGATCGACCGGTGGACCTATGCTTTTCGTGGGGATGGCATTTGGACCGTTCGCAGGATTTCAGGCAGGCTGGGGATACTATGTAGCGCGCATCACGGCCTACGCTGCAAACATGAACCTGATGGTTTTGTCATTCGGTTACTTTTGGCCTGCATCAGCTGAGCCAACGATGCGCATCATTCTGATCGCAGCAGCGAGCATCATTATATTATTGCTCAACGTGATCAATGCCCGAGCCACGATGGGCTCGCTTGGTTTGGTCACTTTGCTTAAGCTAGCGCCACTTGTGGCACTCGCTCTTTACGGTCTATTTACATGGGACGGCTCTGCTATTGCATCAATCACCGAGGTTCCCGATGCAACTAATTTTGGCGCTGCACTCTTGTTAGTGATATATGCCTATGTCGGATTTGAGTCGTCTGTTGTCCCAGCCGGCGAATCAAAAGATCCTCATCGCGACATGCATCGAGCATTGATCATGGCCTTGGTCGTTGCAGCAGGTTTGTACGCACTTATCCAACTGGCAGCGCAGCAGCTTGTGCCAGATCTTGCTAATACCGAAGGGCCGCTTTTGGTAGCAGGTGCGGTTTGGCTGGGTCCGATTGGTGCTAGCTTGGTTGCATTAGGAATAGTCACGTCGGTTGGTGGCAATATGATTGGCTCCACGTTTTCGTCTGCACGAATCACCTATCGAATGGCTATTGACGGGTATCTTCCCAAATGGTACTCGGCGTTGAATGTTAGCTATGCGACGCCCATCTACTCGGTATTTTTCTTCGTAGCGGCTGGATTTATTCTATCGGTGAGTGGTAGTTTTGTCTATTTAGCTGTTTTAAGTGTATTTACAAGACTAATGTTGTACATAGCCTGCATCATATCGATGCCGGCTGTGAGGCGTTTTGGCGACGACCGTGCATTTCGGTTACCAGGTGGATGGACCATTCCAATACTAGCGCTATTGATATGCATCGGATTGCTTACTCAGGTGTCGATATCGTCGGTCCTCGCGACCTTAGGACTTCTGGCAGTTGGGAGCGTGCTGTATGGGGCGGCTGTCTGGACCAAGACCGGTGAAGAGAGACCGTAGATCATCTGGATCTATAAGATCATAAGATAAGAGAGACCGTAGATTTCTCGCTTCTCGGTATGTAAAAGTTCGTGCCGGAACTTGATGGCCACACTACAGGTTCATATTATTCAGAATTAGTTTTTTTCAAGACAACTTCATTTATTCCCATGATTTCAAAAAGAGCCTTGACTGGCCTATTGTCGTTCTTCCTACTTATTCCTTTATCATCCTGTGCACAGTCGATTCCCGAAGGAAATGTCCAATCGGGCGAACTTTCATTCAAAGTTGTTACTGTTGCCGAAGGACTGGAAAATCCATGGGCGATCGCATTTCTGCCAAGTGGCGACATTCTTGTCACTGAGCGTCCAGGTCGCATTCGCATAATCCGCAACGGAGTGCTACTTGATAAAGAAGTGGCAGGATTGCCCAAAATCCGCACAGGCAATCAAGGCGGACTACTCGATCTGATTCTTCACCCCGATTTTGCAAACAACCGATTGGTATACATAAGCTATTCCAAGCCGAACGCTGATGATTCAGAAGGTACGACATCCATTATCCGTGCTCGTTTCGAGAATGATGCATTAGTTAATGTCGAGGAGATACTGGAAGCCAAGGCTTGGTATCGCAGTCGTGGACACTATGGCTCGCGTCTTGCCTTCGACAAGGACGGCTTTTTGTTCATCACCATCGGCGACCGTCAAGTTCCGCCACGCGGCGAGCTGCAGGAGCACAATTCCCAAAAATTGAGCGATCACTTCGGCACGACCCTCCGCATTCATGACGACGGACGCGTCCCGCAAGACAATCCCTTTGTAGGCGTTGAGGGTGCACAGCCTGAAATTTGGAGCTATGGCCACCGCAATGCGCAGGGTTTGGCAATCGATCCGGTTACAGGAAATATCTGGCAGCATGAGCATGGTCCACAGGGCGGCGACGAGCTCAACCTAACTAAAAGAGGCGTGAATTACGGATGGCCGGTTATTGGCTACGGTGTGAACTATGGCGTCGGCACTGCTATCCACGAAACGGCAACCAAAGACGGCATGGAGCAACCGGTGCA
>CAZVRJ010000073.1:0-9026 GCA_964629885.1 uncultured Chitinophagales bacterium
GATTTTACCCATGAGTTCTGTAGCACATCAGGCCGAAGGCCACACACATCATCTTCTATCGCTGAAAACCCTGCTGTCAGTGGCAGGTGCTTTGGCAGTGTTGACTATCCTTACAGTGGTTGTACGTTACATCCACTTCCCGGAGCCATGGAACATCATTGTGGCACTGGGAATCGCAGTTGTCAAAGCAACTCTAGTATTGTTGTTCTTCATGAACCTGTACTACGACAACAAATTCAACTTGATCGTGTTCTTATCGTCGATTTTGTTCTTCATCATCATGGTAGGAATCACACTCTTAGATACGATGTTCAGGGAACCAGTCATTCCTGCGTTCTAATTCAAAATTGAGCTCTTTATCGAAGGCCGGTTGTCAATTAGACATCCGGCCTTTTTTATTTGACAACGAGATAGCTCCTACCTACGATAGGCCTCCCAGTCGAAGTGATGCCTTCCACATGGACCCTGTATTTCGTCTCTGTATTTTGGAAGCGAGGCCCTGTATCGTCAGACGTCCAAAAGCGCACATAGCCGATGCCGTTTGAATTCAATATCAAATTCGGCTCCCAATAAATGGTGGTCCTACTGTCTGGCTTTTCATGAATGTCGAGATGTTCAGAATAATCGGGCGCGTAAAACTCCCTGGGTATATAGTAGCCGGCAAAGGCTCTATTAATGATACCCTTTCGGGCGGCGAAAACGGCTCCCCCAGGTTTTGTGTTTACGGCAATCACACCGTTACTCCCTCGTGATCCGTAAACAGCCAAGCTTCCAACATCTGTTAGAAGCTCGATACTTTCGACGTTTGATGCCGGAATCGAAACCAATGTCATCAGATCCACCTCCATTCCGTCAAGAATGAATAATGGCACCGGGTCACCACCCCAAGCAATTCCCCGGTTGAAGGTTACAGTCATGTCGCGGCCAACACCAGTAACCCTAAAAGCAGCTGTCCTACCCCTGAGCATATCCAACGGATTAGACGCATAACCTCTCACATCCTCTGCCTTAATCACCCGATCTGCATCGACTATCAAGCTTCGTCTCTCAGGTGGTTGCAATGCCTCTCTGGCAGCAGTAACAGTTACCTCGCCCAGCATTCTCACGTCGTTCGAAAGGCCGAACGATCGATCGATCTGTTCACGCATTCTCGACTGGTTCAAATAGGACAAATACAGACTGTTTACATTTTGCTGGTATGTGGCCGGTTGTTTCCGAATCCTTGGATCATAGTTGATTATCGTCTCAAGAATAATATCATAATGCCTCCTTTTGCGGGTATCAAGAGTCTGAAGAAGCACCTCCGTCGAGTCGGGGTAAATAAGGTTTTCGAACTTGAATTGGCCCTGTTCATCTGTTTCTGTATCGTAAAACTCCTTCACACCACCAAGTAACGCCAGAATCACGTTTTGACCCGTCACAGCTCGCTTGTTCTGCTTATTCACAACCGTTCCGCGAATTGCAAGCCCCTGTTCAAGCGCATGTTGCAGATGTGGTCCATCAGACGACATTACTTTTTGCCAATCGAATCTTCGCCAGCCTCGCGTCAGCATAAGCTTGTCTGCCATTACTAGGGCTGAGTCGCTGAGCTGATCATACAACCCAGGCTGGAGAACAGGACCATCCAAATCAGAAACCAAGTGCAGATAGTTTCGGACATCGAGACCGTTATCCGGCCAAGTAACCTGACTTACATCGGTTACAGATATCGCAATATTTCCATCAACAGGTTCGCCATCGACGTCCTTGACCGAAATTGTGACCTCTGCCATATCACGGACTGTGTACGCCTCCTCGTTCGACTCCACGAATACAGTTAGAGGCGCAGGATCGGGATTATAAACCAATCTTTCGGCCACTGGCAAACCCGCCTCAGTGAAAAGTGTGAACTGTATAATGCCAGGTGGGAATCTGCTTCGGTCAACTTGAGCGATGAACTCATTCCTGTCGGCTCTGCCTACGGCTGCATAATAAACTATACCCCTAACATGGCCAATTATGACGATTTCCTGGCTGTTTAATCTGGCTGCATCAATATTATTTAAAATTCGTATCCCGATTTCTCGATCTCGGGTCGCATCAATTTTCATCTGAAAGCCGTTTGCGAGTGGCTTAGGCAACTCAAATGATTGACCGATAAGTCTGCTGTCGAACGCGTCCATAATCACCGCTATATGATCAACTCCCTTTTGAGGCGTCAACTCCACATGGCTCAATCCCATGCCGCCCGTATTGAAACGGGTGATTTCATTGCCCGATTTGTCCTGAATAGCGACGACCACCCCACTTGACGGCTCTCCATAACTATTGAGCGCTTCTACTCCAAGAACTGCAGGCAATCCCTCTATCCATTCTCCGCCTTCCGGAAAAAACCGCATCGATATCCGATTATCCGAAAATGACCGCAAACTAGATTCGGCAGATAAGTTGCCAATTGTCACTTCACGATGGAAAAAGTAATTCTGATTGAAGTTTCGCATCCATTTTGTATACGCCCTTAAGTCGTATGAACCGGCCATCAACTCGTGTGGCAAATAGAAGTCACCGTTCAACGTGCCATCAACAACTCGGAGGGTCTGCTGTAATACGACCGTACTGTCGGGAGCCACCAACTCAACGTATACCAGTTTGCTCGGTGAATTTGGAAAGTGATCGGCACCATTCACCAGCCAACCCTTAAACCAAAGATTTTCACCCGCAGCGTAGTGTGGCTTATCTGTGAGTATGTATACTTTTTCAGGAGGGTACTGAAGCATATACTGCTCGAGCGATGAGAGTACACGAGTCGCCAAGTCCGAAATCGGGCGCCAAGACACCAACCAAATGGCAACAAAAAGGAAAGCCAAAGCATACCGAACCGAACGTGGCATATAAAGCGGGTTAATCTGTCGATTACTGATTAGACGTTGCGTACTACCGTTTAGTTTGCCACATTCTTGCGTTATCTGGCATTTTACACGAATTTTACAGTTGGACCCTAAAAGGATTGGAAAGCCTTACTCAACGTTGATTTTCATTTCCTTCATTAAAGGCATACCGTCTGCATCTATCCCCTCAACTCGAATTCGGTATGTACCGGTGTCGTCGCTTGTGTAGAACACCTGCTTCGCAAGACCCGTCTGGTCGGTCCTTACTGTGTGTGCCCACCATAACGTTGATCTCGAGTCTGGCTTACGGTGAATTTCCAAACTCTGGCTGTAGTTAGGAGCATAAAACTCACGAACCACATAATATCCCGGCACCTTCTTTGTGACCATGCTCGTCTCGGGTATTGGCGCTGGACCTCCCTTACGTGTAAAGACGGAGATTACGCCGTTAGATCCGCGCGAGCCGTAGATTACAGTCGACGACACTTCCGTGAGTATGTCGATCACACCGATGTCTTGAATCCTTACTCGCGCAATAGCGGAAGCGTCTACTTCAACACCGTCCAAAAAGAAAAGTGGCGATGTGGTACTAGTGAGTGTTGCAGCCCTTGCCGATGTTACTCTCGTGCCGGCTCCTGACCCAGATATCCTGAAAGCTCCTGTCCTGCCCCTGAGCATGTCGAATGCGGTTCCACCCCGTTGCAAATCGGAGGCTAAAGGCACAAAAGACCTGTCAGGAGATCCATAAATGCGATTGTATTGCTCTTGCACCTGCTCCTGTTGCGTTACAGCCTGTGCCTCTACAAGCACTTCACCTAAAACCCGCACACTATTCGAAAGTCCGAACGATCGATCTATTGCCAGTCGATTTCGTGCATTTCTGGCATAGGATTGGTTAATATCAGAAAGAGGCATGGATGGCAGACTTGGTTGCCATTCCGCATCTTTGTAGGGCGTATACAATGGATCTACCGTGAAATCGATCAGCCTGCGACCATTATTGTCGTCGCCTTGCAAGACCACAGTCGTAGAGTCAGAAATTTCGAGTCCTTCAACCCTAAACTTGCCATCATTGTCGCTGCGAACAGTAAAATAGTTCGGATTATCAGGATTAACTGCCAGTGTGAACTCCTCATTACGAATAACCCTGCTGTTGTTCTTTTGAATGTATGTGCCGGAAATGGATATCCCGTCTTCAACAAATTCGGTAATGTTCGGTGTAGTCCCGGCGATGTATGCATCCCAATTAAATCTTCTCCAACCGTGGGTCATCATCAACAAATCTGCGTGCTGCTGAACCTCTGCAACTGGATTCATGTAGTAGGACGGAGCTTCAACAAAGCCCTTTAAGTCGGAACTCAACAACAAATAGCTGCGGATATCTGATCTGTCTTCGTAGGTGTAGTCGGCCTCGTCATCACGGATGACGGATACCGCCAAATCAGCCCGTATCGGATTACCGGTTTCATCGAGGTAAGCCACGTCTAGACTAACAGCTTCACGACGGCGATACGACTCCTTATCTGTCAGTAGCTGGACATTTCCACGTGGATTCGGTGGCATGAAGACCAGCCTTTCTGCCATGGGTTTACCAGCACCGTCAAATACTGTGAAGTGCGTTATACCTGATTTTAGATTCTTCTTAGAGACTCTAGCCATGAATCCGTCGGGCGATGCGGGTGCGCCCCCCGAGAACACTAATTCCCCACGAGTGTGACCAATCAAGGTCACATCGGTTGCCAGTCCAACCGTTCGAATCGACAAGAGGATGTCGTCGGAATCAGATACGTCTGCAGCTAGATGTATACCAAAGTCTTTGACAGCTGGAAGCTGAACGGATTGAACGGGTGATCCATTCAGTGAGACTTCAGCATTATACGTCTCGCCAGACCTAGTGGTCAACGTGAAATATCCCATGCCTCGAAACGCATCCGTAATAGTTGCCACCTCATTACCGGCAGAATCTGTGACCTTTCCACTAACCGAAACACCTCGCCCAGATCCATCGGTAGCCTTGAATGCTATCCTCTGTTCAGTGCCTGCAATAAGTTCACCACCTTCTGGTAATAAGTGGAATTCGGTTGGAGCCAATTGAGCAACTGGCAGTGAATAGGAAACTCGGTCTCGTCCACTTCGATAGGTAACTTCTAAATAAGGCATCTCAGATCCAGCAGCACTTTTGTTGACGGATGTTGACCACTCTACAAAACCCTGATCGTTGGTTTTGACACGAGTTTGGCCAAGCCGGTCACGACCCGATAGAAGTGTTAAATCGACATCTGCATTTGAGACTGGCTGACCAGCATTATCAAGTAGCACCCACTGAAACATCAATTGGTCAGATAATGGACCCGTTTCGACTCTTATATCGGCTTGCGGAACATTTTCGCCCGGACTCATTATTCGAATACTGCGTCGAAACATCCAGGACTCGTCAAAGTTTTTCATCCAATTCGTATACGCCCTGAGCGTGTATTTGCCGGGGGCCAAGTTCTCGGGCAGATAGAAGTCGCCAGCCACACCACCGTCGACGGACTTGAGTACTTTCGAAAGAACTACTTCTCCTGACGGCGACAGTAGCTCAGCATACATTGTCTGGCTTGGGCTATCTGGCTTGTGATTCACTCCGTTCACGAGCCACGCCTTGTACCACATTATCTCGCCAGCAGCGTAGAAAGGCCGATCGGTGGCAATGTAAATCTTCTCAGGTGTGAATTGATTTACATACTGTTGCAATACTTCCACTGCCTTTGAGAGTGGATCGCTAAATCTGTACAATGTCGATCCGACAAGAAATACACCGGCGACTATGAGTGCCAGAGGTAGGCTAACTGTTCGCTTCATCATTGTGGACCTAAAACACCTAATTTCGATAGTTATATATGGTATAATCTAGAAAAATAGTGGCACTCTGCCAAAATATATGATCAATGCTGCAAGTTTGGCTTCCCTTCGTGAATTAAGTAAAGCATCACAATGAGGGCACTCACCAAGAAGGCTGCGAACGTCAGATGCAGAACTTGGAATGCGGCAGGCATGCCCAAATAAGCCAAACCAACACCTAATAATATTTGAAGAACAATCAAGAGAATGATTCCATATCCCGTTTTGTAGACTGGATTCGCAAGTGCCGATTTGTTTATGAACCAACCAAAGTACACGCCCAAAATCAAAAGTGACCATGAAGTACTACGGTGCAGATGGTCGATGAAACCGACGTTCTCGAGCCATTGCGAGCGGTCAAGAGTGGGGTTGGCTTTGACAACTGCATCGATCGCCTCGCGAACTTGGGTTCCAAGACCCATTTGAAATAATGCGGCGAGCAGCATAATTCCAGTAACTATAAGAAGGTGCCTGCGTACACCGTCGTTGATGGTGTACGATAAATGATCGGTGAAAGCCTTGAACGTGGCATAAATCAGCAGATTAACGATAACCATTGCAAGCAGCATGTGAAGTGTTATGAGCCACTCATCGAGAGCCGACCTCACAACTTGACCGCCTAACCACCCTTGAAAAATTACCAAGACAAGCGAAGCAACAGCAGCCCAAGTAATTTGCGGTTTTGTCTTTCTGAAGCGCAATGACAACGCAGCTGTTGCGATGATCAGAAGTCCGATCACGACGCCCACGAGCCTGTTTACATATTCTATCCACATCTTGACCACATTGAACTGTGATGGGTCAAACTGTGAGGGAAGCTGTTCAACTGTGGTCGGCGGGATCCATGAGCCGAAACAACGGGGCCAATCAGGACATCCAAGGCCAGCACCTGCTGCCCTTACCAAGCCGCCGACAAATATCAGAAACAAGGTTGCAGCCACGGTAGTGAGAGCTGTCTTCTGAAAGGAGTCGAGTTTCATGAAATGCTATTAGGACAATGTGGTCTTAAAATATACGGTAGATACGAACGAATAACCATCCGCAATTATCTGATAACATCTGATGAACTGGACACGGTTCCACATTACGGGACTGAATCGCTTGATTATGGTTATACTAGCCACATTTTACTGCTATCTCATAGGTAAAATCCGTATTTTAGGGGGATGTAGGGAAATCGGTGCATTTATTGTCACTCGATCATCCCTCAACACTGAAATTGATGCATTTACGTTGGGCATGAATCAAAACCAGGCAGCGAAGACTACCCATTTGGGTTTTTCGGTCACTCTGAGAGATTATTACACTCTCACGAAGCCCCGTATCACCATGCTAGTTCTAGTGAGCATGGTAATTGGATACGTTTTGGGGGCCGGTTCTGCCTTCAGCTGGCTGACCCTCTTGAATGCTATGCTCGGCACCTTCCTGATCGCTAGTGGGACAAGTGCGTACAACATGTTCATCGAGAGAGACCTAGACGGACTCATGAACCGTACGAGCAACCGACCGCTGCCTACTCGTCGGATTAGTCCAACAGCTGCGTTCGTATTCAGCACCTTCCTGATTTTCGCAGGACTCAGCTATCTCGTCGTCCAAATCAATTTCACGGCGGCTCTGGTTTCGGCAGCCACAACTGCGCTTTACCTTTGGGCTTACACACCTATGAAGCGCGTATCGTTTGTGAACGTTTTTGTTGGCGCAATACCCGGTGCCTTGCCACCAGTGGGTGGATGGGCTGCTGCAACAGGCACAATAGCAGACCCAGGCATGTGGGTGCTTTTCATGATTGTGTTTCTGTGGCAGGTACCACACGTAACGGCAATCGCTTGGATGTATGGAGAAGACTACTCGCGTGCCGGCTTCAGAATGCTACCGCTTAACGACGATAGCGGGATAAAGCTGGCCCGCATCACCTTTGGAGTGATCCTATTCTTGATCCCAACGGTGATAGCCCTGTTCCTAGTTGGCACTAGCTCATGGATCTACCTAGTTGGATCCCTTGCAGCTACATTCTACTACATCTGGTATGGTTACCGATTCCTAGAAGTTCGCGATCGTACGAATGCCCGCAAGCTGATGTTTGCCTCCCTCGGGTATCTCCCCATGGTCTGGTTATTGATCCTAATCGACAGAGCCTTACTATAGTAGAGTAGTAGAGTGGTAAAGTGGTGGTACTAACTACTCTACCACTCATGATCCTTCACTCGTTCAGGACGGCTTCGCCGCTCTACTCCGTAAATCCACCCTTGGTCATCTGAATCGGATCGAGTGCCTTGTTAAGCTCCTCATCGTTCAGATCGGTCATTTCACGGGCAACATCTTTGACGCTGCGATTCTCGGCATAAGCTTTTTTGGCAATTTTAGCCGCCAAGTCGTATCCGATTAACGGGTTGAGCGCCGTCACTAGAATCGGATTCTTCTCAAGTTTATCGGTCACATTTGCGACGTTCACCTTGATCTTGCTCACTGATTGGTCAGCCAAGTTGCGGCTGGCATTTGCCAGCAAACGCACCGATTCAAGCACGTTGTGAGCCACAACAGGCAACATCACGTTTAGCTCGAAATTGCCCATCATTCCACCTACGTTCACGGTGGCATCATTGCCGATTACCTGTGCACATACCATAGCGACCGATTCCTCGATAACAGGATTTACCTTTCCTGGCATGATGGATGATCCAGGCTGCAACGGTGCAAGGAATACGTCGGAAAGACCGCTGTTTGGACCGGAGTTCATCCAGCGAAGGTCATTAACGATCTTCATCAGGCTCACAGCAATGGTCTTAAGCTGTCCACTAAGTTCAACCACGGCATCGACTGTCGACTGCGCTTCGAAATGATCTCTGGCTTCAATGAAATCAAAGCCAGTGTCCTTGGCAATATCACTCGCAAAACGAGCAGCAAACTCAGGATGTGTGTTGATACCAGTTCCTACTGCTGTACCACCCTGTGGCAGTTCACGGGCGCGTACTAATCCTGCATCCACCCGCTCAATTCCAGCCCTGATCTGGCTGGCATAACCACCGAAAACCTGGGCAAAAGTGATAGGCATGGCGTCCATGAGGTGAGTACGTCCTGTCTTAACAACATGGGCATTCGCCTTGGCTTGGGCCTCGAAGGCTGAGGCAAGGTGATCTAAAGCTGGTATGAGGCTGTTTTTGGCCTCAAGACATGCAGCCACCCGTATGGCGGTCGGAATTACATCGTTTGAGCTTTGCCCAAAATTGACGTGGTCGTTCGGATGAATCTTGACATCGGTCAATCCATCGGCTGCTA
>CAZVRJ010000074.1:0-5826 GCA_964629885.1 uncultured Chitinophagales bacterium
GGCTGAATCCTGCGAACGATAGAGTCGTATATTAATATTCTTGTCTAACGACAGGTTTCACATCACTCCTATTTTTGTCGGTTATCTAGTGTTCAGTACGCTGAACGAAATAATGTATGAACAAGAAAATCGTAACATCCGTCATTGTATTGGTGGTTGCAGCCGCCATCATTTTTCTTGCAACCAAGCTTTTTACTAACGATGGAAGCACTGAAGGTCCACCAACTGCCCAAGCCGCGGCTCCTGCCGACAATCGATTAGTGGTGGATGGGGTTGTATTAAAACCCGACAGCCTCCGCAACATCATCCGAGTGACGGGCTCTGCCATTGCCAACGCCGAAGTGGAGATGAGGAGCGAAACATCCGGACTCATCACGAGGATGAACCTTCGCGAGGGAACCAGGGTATCGAGAGGGCAGTTGTTGGTAAAAATCAACGATGCTGAACTCAGAGCACAGAGACGCCAGTTCGAGCTAGAAATGACACTGGCAAAAGACACGGAGCGTCGCCAGAAGCAATTATTCGAGCGTGGAGCCATCAGCCAGGAAGATTACGACTTGGCCCTGAATAGGCTTAATGTGATCGAAGCCCAGCTGGCACTGGTCGATGCCCAGATTGCCCGCACCGAAATTCGCGCGCCATTCACCGGCACCATTGGTCTTCGCTATGTCGACATTGGGGATTATCTGACTCCGGCAACCCGTATCACCACGCTGCAAAACATCGATTCTATAAAAATCGACTTCTCTGTACCAGAACAATACTCCGGGTTGGTCGACCGTGGCGACCGCATCGAGTTCAGAGTGGCCGGTGTAGACAACACATTCGAGGGGCGGATCTTCGCCATTGAACCTCGCATCGACCAAGCCAGCAGGAGCTTGCCTATTCGTGCCGTTGCACCAAACCGCGATGGACGCATCCTTCCAGGATCGTTCGTCGAAATTGAGTATTTGCTCGAGGAGCTAACCGATGCTGTGCTCATACCAACCCAGTCGCTCATTCCACAGCTCCAGGGGCAGATCGTTTACGTTACGCGTGCAGGTCGCGCCACACCGGTCAACGTCAGGACCGGCATCCGCAGCAGTACGAAAATCCAGATATTGGATGGACTCGCATTTGGCGATACCGTGATCACCACGGGTATCTTGCAGTTGCGCGAAGGTCTGCCTGTCAACGTCACAAACATCCGCTAAAACGGAGAGGACAGAACCATGAGTTTAGCTTCCGTCAGTATCCGCCGGCCCGTTTTGGCGATCGTTATGTCGATCGTCATCATCCTGTTCGGCATCATCGGTTTCATGAACTTGGGTGTGCGCGAGTACCCGGCTGTTGATCCACCGATCATAACCGTTGCCACATCGTACACCGGTGCCAATGCCGACATCGTTGAGTCTCAGATTACCGAACCCTTAGAGGAGAGCATCAACGGCATCGCCGGCATCAAAAGCATCACATCGGTTAGCCGCGAGGGTGCAAGCACCATCACGGTTGAATTCAATCTGGAGATTCCTCTCGAAGACGCTGCCAACGATGTCCGCGACCGTGTAAGCCGGGCCCGAAGAAGTTTGCCACCCGAGGTCGACAACCCCGTAGTGACGAAAGCCGACGCTAATTCGAGTCCAATCGTGTTCCTAAGCGTTCGAAGCGATACCCGAAATCCGCTTGAGCTCACCGAAATCGCCAACAACGTCTTCAAAGAGCGACTTCAGACCATTCCTGGCGTATCTGACGTTCAAATTTGGGGATCCAAGCGCTATTCTATGCGCCTTTGGATGGATCCAGCCAAGCTAAGCGCCTACCAGCTCACTCCCGGCGACGTTCGCCAAGCGCTCGACCGCGAGAACGTTGAGTTGCCTAGCGGTCGCATCGAGGGCAATACCACCGAGTTGACCGTAAGAACAGTCGGATTGCTTCAGACGCCAGATGATTTCAACAACTTGATCATCCTCCAGCGGGGCAACTCCATCATCCGCTTTAGGGATGTGGGCAGAGCAGAACTTGGTGCCGAAAATGAGCGAACTGTGCTCAAACGCGACGGTATACCTATGGTGGGTGTGGTGTTGATTCCGCAGCCCGGGGCTAACAACATCGCCATCGCAGACGAATTCTATGCCCGTATCGAGCAACTGAAGGCCGACCTCCCCGAAGACATCAAGCTTGCCATTGGCTTCGACATCACTCAGTACATACGGGCGTCGATCGATGAGGTTTTACAGACCGTATACATCGCTTTCTCCTTGGTGGTACTAATCATATTTCTATTCCTACGCGACTGGCGAACCACGATTATCCCTGTTATCGCAATCCCGATATCGCTCATCGGGGCCTTCTTCATCATGTACATCGCCGGATTCTCCATCAACGTACTCACATTGTTGGGGATAGTGCTTGCCATCGGACTGGTGGTCGATGATGCCATTGTGGTGCTCGAGAACATCTACACCAAAATTGAGGCCGGTATGGAACCGATGGAGGCCGGCATCAAGGGGACCCAGGAAATCTTCTTTGCCGTGCTCTCAACCACAATTGCGCTCGCCGCCGTTTTCTTGCCGGTCATCTTCCTCGAGGGTCTTACTGGAAGGCTTTTCCGTGAGTTCGGAATCGTAATTGCCGGATCAGTCATCATCTCATCGTTCGTAGCTTTGAGCCTCACACCGATGCTCTCGACGCGACTCCTCAAGAAGCGCGAAACCCATAACTGGTTCTATAATATCACCGAGCCTTTCTTTGTCCGCCTGAACACTGGCTACCGTTCAACGCTGTCGGGCTTCATGAAAGTGAGATGGCTCGTGTTCCCGATCATGGCCTTGTTCACGGCTACATTCATTGGGCTCTACTTCACCCTTCCAGCCGAATTGGCACCGCTCGAAGATCGCAGCAGGATGCGAGTGATCGCCACCGCTCAAGAAGGTGCTACATTCGAATACATGGATGAATACCTCACAGGTGTGGTCGACTACGTGATGGCTGGCGTGCCTGAGGCTGACGCCGTTATCAGCGTTACATCGCCTGGATTTGGGGCCTCAAGTTCCGTGAACTCGGGATTCGTGAATGTCATCTTGAAAGATGCCGATCAACGGGATCGTACCCAACAGCAGCTTGCCGATAAGCTCTCGGCAGATTTGCGACAGTTTACAGGTGCAAGGACTTTCGTGACCCAAGAGCCGACCATCGGTAACCGCAGGGGAGGGCTTCCTGTTCAGTTTGTGATTCAAGCGCCTAATATGGATCGACTGAAAGAGGCACTTCCTCGATTCATTGAGGAGGCAACAGCAGACCCAACGTTCGCCGTTGTTGATGTGAACCTCAAATTCAACAAACCCGAACTTCGCGTCGAAATCAACCGCGAGCGTGCGCGTGCCTTGGGAGTGTCGGTCATGGATATCGCACAGACCCTACAGCTGGCGTATGCGGGGCAGAGGTTCGGTTATTTCATCATGGACGGCAAGCAATATCAGGTGATTGGTCAGATGCAGCGTCAGTTCCGAAATGAACCCCTCGATTTAAGGTCGTTGTATGTCCGCAACAGCCGTGGGGAGATCGTCCAGCTCGACAACGTGGTAACATTATCTGAGCAGAGCTCACCACCGCAGCTGTTCCGATTTGACCGATATGTGTCCGCTACGGTCTCTGCAGGCTTGGCATCGGGCAAGACCCTGAGCAATGGAATCGAAGCCATGAACGATATTGCCGACCGTGTGTTGGATGCCAGTTTCCGCACGGCGCTCGATGGAGAATCACGCGATTTCTCTGAGAGCTCATCCAGCTTGCTATTCGCATTTGCACTTGCGCTGATACTCATTTATTTGGTGCTTGCAGCGCAGTTCGAGAGTTTCATCGACCCGTTCATCATCCTGTTCACGGTTCCATTGGCCATAACGGGTGCGTTTGGAAGCTTGTGGTTATTTGGGCAGTCGCTGAATATCTTCAGCCAGATCGGGATCATCATGCTCATAGGTCTAGTGACCAAAAACGGTATCCTCATTGTTGAGTTTGCCAATCAGCGCCAGCAGCAGGGGCTTAGCGTCATGGAAGCCATTACCGAAGCATCGGCTGCACGTTTTCGTCCGATTTTGATGACAGGTCTTTCGACCATTTTAGGTATCGCCCCAATTGCCCTGGCCATCGGTGCTGGATCTGAGAGCCGTGTTTCGATGGGTATAGCCGTTATTGGTGGACTCATTTTCGCCGGTATTCTCACCCTGTACGTGATCCCAGCCATCTATAGTTACTTCTCGAGGGCCTTCAAGCCATCGGCTGCCTTAGAGGCGCTAGCCAAGCAGGAAAAAATGGAAACGGCGGGTGCCTAAGCCAATGCATTATATGAGATCAACTATACTTGTCGGGATCATCCTACTAGTAGGTGCTAATCCGATTTTCGGACAATCCGTTTTGAGCCTTTCCGAGGCTGTCAATACGGCGTTGAGCAACAACTATGGGATCCGTATTGCATCTGAGCAGCTTGTGAAGCTCGATAATAATACAACTCCGGGTAATGCAGGGATGCTTCCGGTCATCAATCTTGATGGCAGTCGTAGCTATAGCATCACCGATGTCAATCAGACATTTCAGGATGGGCGGGTGCAAGAAAACGATGGTATTAAGGCAAACTCGTACAGTTTGGGTCCACGTCTCGAGTGGAGACTTTTCGACGGAATGGCGATGTTCGTACAACGCGACAGGCTTGATGTACTGCGTGAAATGGGTGAACTGCAGGTGAGAGTTCGCGTTGAGAGTACGGTTGCCGATGTAACCGTCACATACTACGACATTGCTCGCCAGCAGCAGCTGATTCGGGTATTGGAGGAGTCGATCGACATCTCCCGCCAGAGACTCAAGATTGCCGAAGACAAATTCGACGTTGGAAGCGGTGCTCGCGTTCAGGTCTTGCAAGCACAGGTTGCCTTGAATGAGGATGTATCGGCTTGGAAGAACCAGCTTGCAATTTTGGGCAATACACGAACTCGGTTAAACACGATCATGGGACTCAAGACAGACTTCGAGTACACTGTTGACGATGTAATTACCTTGTCGGAGCCACTTTCGTTTGATGAGCTGCGCTCGGGTGCCTTACAAACCAATCCTGAGCTGTTGATGAGTCGCAAATCGATCGTCGAAACTCGCCTTCAGACACGGATTCAGCAGGCTTCCATGATGCCCCAAGTCACGGCAAACATGTCGTACAACCTGACTGGAAGCGAGAACAGTGCGAGCTTTTTCACCGAGCAGAACAACAGGGGGTTCAACTACGGGCTTACGGCTCGGGTGCCTCTTTTCGACGGTTTCAACCGCCGCAGGGCAGTCCAAAATTCTCGGATAGACGAGAAGATCGCCGAGCTTGAATTGGAGTGGTCGGAGTTGGAGGTGGAATCGATGCTTCTACAAGCGTATACCGATTACGCCAACGCCCTGGAGCTGATCGAACTTGAGGAGCAGAACATCCTTGTCGCCCAGGAGAACGCGTCGATCGCCATCGACCGCTTCCAACTCGGGACCTACACCCCCGTGGAGCTCCGTGAAGCCCAGCAGGCGCTCCTCAATACCGAGAACCGACTTGTATCCGCCAAATACGCAGCCAAAGCCAGCGAGACGAGGCTGTTGTTGATAAGCGGGAGATTGAAAATTGACCGCGGAATATGACCGCTGATCTATAAGATCAATAGGATCATATGATGTTTATTGGAATAGACATATGCCGTAGGCATCTGCCCCTCTAACATAATGCACTGTCATCCCGTAGGGACCCATACCGCAGGTATCCCCTCTAACACAATGCACTGTCATCCCGTAGGGACCCATACCGCAGGTATCCCCTCTAACACAATG
>CAZVRJ010000074.1:5926-8740 GCA_964629885.1 uncultured Chitinophagales bacterium
CACTGTCATCCCGTAGGGACCCATACCGCAGGTATCTGTATTTTATCTTCATTTTTTCCTCTATCTTTCGCTGATACTTCACACAAGGTGCACATCCAATCGCTTCATGATTCCACTTTCGGCATTGCAGGCTGGAGACATCGTCTCAATATCCTGTCTAGGGTGCGCCCTCGACCAGGCGTGCCGCCTGCGCGAGATGGGCTGCGCCGAGGGAGCCGTTGCACGTGTTGTGGCAATCCGAAAGGACGTGATCCTTCAGATCGGCGATACCAGGCTGGCAATCGATAGCATGCTCGCCAGAATGATCCTTGTAAGCTATAGCCTCGTCGGCTGAAATGAAGCAGACCCTTGCCACGGTCGACGTGCCGTCATCGCAAACAGTTCAGCAGATCGAAGGACCTTTCAGTGTGCGTCTTATGGAAATGGGCATAACACCGGGGCAACATTTTGAAGTCATCCGAAGGGCACCCACTGGGTTCCCGATTGAAATTAAAGTAAGGGGTTACTTCGTGAGCCTACGCCGCGAGGAAGCCGAGGGCGTCATAACACAGGAGTAGGCTTTGAGTACGAAGGATCCGGTAATTGCACTTGTCGGAAATCCAAATACTGGGAAATCGACCCTTTTTAACGCGCTTACTGGGCTGAGGCAGCACGTTGGCAACTATCCTGGTGTTACGGTCGAGCGCAAGGAGGGGACGTGCAAGACATCGAAGCGCAGCTACGAGATCATCGATCTACCCGGCACGTATGCCTTGAATCCGAAATCGCCCGATGAGCGTATTACGTACAATACCCTTTTGGGCATACAGGAGGGTGAGCTGTTACCCGATGTTGTGGTCATGGTGGTCGACTCAGGCAACCTAGAGCGCAACCTGTACATCCTCACGCAGCTTTTTGATCTGAAGCTGCCAGTAATCGTGGCTCTCAACATGGTCGACGTGGCACAAGCCAAGGGAATCACAATCGACGTTCGGCTCTTGTCAGATCGACTCAGCGTACCAGTCATTCCTATAGTTGCTAGTAAGGGTCAGGGACTCGACGAGCTTAAGCATCAGTTTGATATGCATGAGTCGATTCGCATTCCTAAATCCATCTTTGACGGTGGTGAGGTGGTGTACAAAGCGGCCGAATTGATTGCAGAAAAATGGGTGTCGGCGTCGACCACAATCCCAGGCAGCTCCAGGATGACCGAGTCGTTCCGCCTGCTCAACAATTTAGGCGTGATCAACGAATTTGAGAATCACCCCCAACGAGAGTCGCTCAGAGGGATACTCACGGAGGCACGGTCTGTGGTAAGCCAAAGTGGTGGCAACAGCACAACGGCCGAGATACTGGCCAGATATGCATGGATAGGCAAGGTATGTGAAGGGGTCGTTGACAGAAAGCACTCCGACCGAACGGTAACCGACAAGGTGGATACGGTGGTGACCCATAAGGTCTGGGGTCCTGTTGTGCTCGTGTTCATACTTTTGGTCATGTTTCAGTCCATCTTTACTTGGGCTGAACCGTTCATGGACTTGATAGACAGCTTTTTCATCGGCTTGGGATCTCAGTTGGGAGAGTCGTTGCCCGATGCGTGGTACTCGCGGCTTCTTACCGAAGGTGTGCTGGCCGGCTTAGGAGGTGTGATTATCTTCTTGCCGCAGATCATGATTCTCTTCATGTTCATATCCGTATTGGAGGGGTCGGGGTATATGGCCAGGGCGGCCTTCGTCATGGATGGGTTCATGACTCGGATTGGACTCAACGGCCGCTCGGTGGCACCGCTCATATCGGGGTTTGCCTGCGCCATCCCTGGCATCATGGCTACGCGAACCATCGAGAATACGAAGGACAGGCTCATCACCATCATGGTGCTTCCGTTCATGGCCTGTTCGGCGCGTCTGCCCGTCTATGCGCTCATGATTGCTGCATTTGTTCCCAATATTTACGTGTTCGGAATCGTGAGTTGGCAGGGAATTACCTTTTTTGGTCTTTATTTCTTCGGGATCGTGACGGCCATCACGGCGGCTTGGGTGTTCAAGAAGATCTTCAAGGGAGGGGAGAGCATTCCGTTCCTGATGGAGTTGCCCGACTACAAGGTGCCCGACTGGAAGCTGGTACTGCGCACCATGATGCAGCGTGGATGGATTTTTGTGGTCGAAGCCGGCAAGGTGATCATGGTGATATCGATAGTTCTGTGGTTCTTGGCGTCGTATCCGGCGCAGCAAGAGCAAGAGCAAGAGCAAACTTCTGCACTTGAATCGAGTTATGCCGGGCGGTTTGGGAAGTTCATAGAACCGGCGATTGAGCCGCTCGGATTCGACTGGAAGATTGGCATAGCACTGTTGACATCCTTTGCTGCTAGGGAGGTACTTGTGGGCACGCTCAACACGATCTATAGCGTAGAAGACGAAAATGACATAGCCACATTGAGACAAAAGCTCGCCGACGATAGAGACCCGAAAACGGGTGAAAGGATTTACGGCTTATGGACGGCCATATCGCTGATGGTCTTTTTTGCATTGGCGTGCCAGTGCATGAGCACCTTGGCAATTGTGCGTCGCGAAACCAACGGCTGGAAATGGCCGGCCGTGATGTTCACTTACATGACCGCACTGGCGTGGATAGCTTCCTTCTTAGTTTACCAATTGGGGACGCAATTTTTCCCCGGATTATAAATTGACATTAAACATCTCGAAATCAGGCTCAGAGTCACTGGAAAACCGTTTTCTATCATTAGAAAAGCATTATTTGCGGGGGTTTTCGTCACTTTCAGTCAAGTTTTTGTTTTGATTATTTGAGTTGTGGAGTTACATTCGCTTTATGTGAGAA
>CAZVRJ010000075.1:0-8674 GCA_964629885.1 uncultured Chitinophagales bacterium
CTCTGCTACATTTACTAATCCCATAGCTGAAGATATTATGTCCCGTATAGGCAAATTACCGATCAGCCTTCCGAAGGGAGTCGACATCAACGTCGATGCTCAGAATCAGGTTACAGTTAAAGGTGATAAAGGTTCACTCTCTTTGAAGGTCCTTGCAGACCTCGACATTGAGAAGAACGGCACCGAGATTAACCTGGTTCGCAAGACTGAGGACAAGCGTGACCGTGCCATGCACGGATTATATCGCGCCCTGATCAACAACATGGTCGTAGGCGTGTCAACCGGCTTCAAAAAAGAACTTGAGCTTATTGGCGTTGGATATCGTGCCACAATGAACGGAAACATCCTGGAATTGGCCCTTGGCTTCTCCCACCCGTTCTTCTTTGTGCCGCCGTCTGAAGTTGCTATTGAAGTAGACACAAAATCGTCAAAGAATCCACGCATCATCATTACCGGAATCGACAAAGAACTTGTAGGCCAAGTGGCAGCCAAGATTCGTTCGTTGCGTAAGCCAGAGCCTTATAAGGGCAAAGGTGTTCGTTACCTGAACGAGAAAGTCCGTCGTAAGGCTGGTAAGTCGGCAGGCAAGTAATATCAAGGGTAAAAGATTATGTTTATACTCCAAAAAAATCGCCGGAAAAAAATCCAAATGCGGGTTCGCTCCCGTATTACCGGTACCGCTGCTCGTCCACGTCTCAGCGTGTTCAAAAGCAACAAGCATGTCTATGCTCAGCTTATCGACGATGACAACGGCGTTACGCTTGCAGCAGCATCTACACTTACAGTTTCGTTGAAGGACGCTCTTTCAGGTAAATCGCCTGTAGAGAGAGCCGATGAAGTTGGCAAGGAAGTTGCACGTATCGCAATTGAAGCCGGATTCAGCTCGGTCGTATTCGACCGCAACGGTTATCGTTACCACGGCATTGTCAAGTCTTTGGCTGACGGTGCCCGTTCTGGTGGACTCGTATTCTAAAACGGAACAGATTATGCCTAAGCAAACTCGCAAGAATTACAACATCAAAGCCAGCGACCTCAACCTAGAGGAACGCATGGTAAACATTAACCGTGTTGCCAAAGTAGTTAAAGGTGGACGCCGATTCAGCTTCAACACGGTTGTGGTTGTTGGCAACAAAGATGGTGTCGTCGGTTCCGGACTGGGGAAGGCAAACGAAGTATCTGATGCCATTCAGAAAGGCTTCGACGATGCCCGTAAGAACCTCATCCGCGTGCATGTCACGAAGACTGGCTCCATTGCGCACCCTGTCGTCGGTAAATGCGGTGCAGGCCGCGTGCTTTTGATGCCAGCATCAGAAGGTACCGGCGTTATTGCTGGTGGTGCAGTGAAGGCCGTGCTCGAAAACGCAGGCATTCACAATATCCTGAGCAAGTCGCTGGGTTCGTCGAACCCGCACAACCTTGTCAAGGCTACTATCGACGCACTCCGTCGTCTTGAAAGCCCGGAAGATGTTGCTGCCCGTCGCGGTGTATCGCTCCGTAAAGTATTTGAAGGTTGATCCTCAGATCAAAAAAACCTCAATCATAGCATCATAAAAGCATGAAACTCGAGAATTTAAAGGCACCAGAACCAAACAAAAAGACCCGCAAGCGTGTTGGTCGTGGCGAAGGTTCCGGTCTGGGTCAACAATCTGGCAAGGGCCACAAAGGTCAGAAGGCCGTAAGTGGTTACAATCACAGAGCCGGTTTTGAGGGTGGTCAGATGCCATTGCAGCGTCGCCTTCCAAAATTCGGATTCAAGAACCCATTTCGTGTTGAGTATCAGGGTGTAAACCTTGACACTATCACCAAATATGTAGATGCTGGTCGTTTGGGTTCAACCATTACAGTGGCCGACCTTGTTCAGGTTGGTCTTGTTGACTCGAACGACAAAGTGAAATTGTTGGGACGTGGTGAAATTGCAAAAGCCATCACCATCACGGTTCACGCTTTCAGCAAATCAGCCGAAACGAAGGTGACGACCGCTGGAGGAAGCGTAACCGTCATCGCCTAAGTACTCACCCAGCTAATGGTTCTTAACCGGCTTACACAAACAGAAGCATGAGTCTAGTAGAAAATATCAGAAACATCTATAAGATCGAGGAACTCCGCAACCGTATTCTATACACGGTTGGAATCCTCATGGTCTATCGATTGGGAACATACGTCACACTTCCCGGTGTCGATGCATCACAACTGGTTGTAAGCACCGGACAAGCAACAGACCTTCTTGGTCTGTTCAACTTGTTCGTGGGTGGTGCTTTTGCACGCGCCGGTGTGTTTGCCCTGGGCATCATGCCATACATTACGGCCTCGATTATCATCCAGTTGATGGGTGCAGTCGTTCCGTATTTTCAGAAGATGCAGCGGGAAGGTGAGGATGGACGTCGCAAAATAACGCAGATTACACGCTATAGTACCGTCGCAATTACATTGGTGCAGGCCATTGGCTTTGCTATCAACCTGATGGCAACATCTCCCGATGCTATTGTTGTTACGAACACAACGTTCATTCTTACAGCAATGATCGTTCTGACAGCCGGTACTGTATTTGTAATGTGGCTCGGTGAGCGAATAACCGACAGGGGTATAGGCAATGGTATATCATTGATCATCATGATCGGTATTATTGCAGCCCTTCCAACAAACGTTATCAATGAGGTATCTACACGTAGCAACGTGTTTCTCTTCCTCGTTGAGTTAGCGGTTCTCTTGGGCGTAGTTGCAGCGGTTGTCATGCTCACGCAAGGTACCCGTAAGATTCCGGTGCAATACGCAAAGCGTGTCGTTGGTCGCAAAGTATATGGAGGAAGCACGCAGTATCTACCGCTTCGCGTCAATGCTGCTGGTGTTATGCCCATCATTTTTGCTCAGTCGATCATGTTCATTCCGAGCACGATCAGCACATTTTTCCCGGAGAGTACGGCCATTCAGTTCATGACTGCTTGGGCTAACGACTTTACCGGAGTTGCATACAACATTGTGTTTTTCATCATCATCGTGTTCTTCACGTATTTCTATACGGCCATCGCCATCAATCCGAAGGAAATGGCCGACACGATGAAGCGTCAAGGTGGTTTTGTGCCTGGTGTGCGTCCCGGCAAGCCAACTCAAGAGTTTATCGACAACATCCTTGCGAAGATTACGTTCCCGGGCTCATTGGCCTTGGCGCTAGTGGCCATTTTGCCTGCATTCGCTACGGCATTTGGCGTCACCCCAGGTTTCGCGCAGTTCTATGGTGGCACAGGTTTGTTGATCATCGTTGGTGTTGCACTCGATACACTCCAGCAAATTGAAAGTTACCTCATGATGCGTCATTACGACGGATTCATGAAGACGGGTCGAATCAAAGGACGTAGGACATTTGCATGATCTATCTCCGCACTGACGACGAAATCAAGAAGATCAGGGAGAGCGCTCAGCTTGTATCCCTGACACTCGCCGAGGTTGCCAAGCGCATCCGTCCGGGAGTTACAACTGGTGAGCTTGATGTCGTTGCGGAAGATTTCATTCGCAAGAACAACGGAGTCCCAGCCTTCAAAGGCTATGGGGACAAAAAAAATCCCTTTCCCGGTTCATTGTGTATTTCCATTAACGAGGAAGTAGTACACGGAATACCTGGCGAAAGGGTACTGCAGGAAGGCGATATTGTATCTGTCGACTGCGGTGTTTATAAAGATGGTTACTACGGCGATCACGCCTACACCTTCCCGGTAGGCGAATGTGACCCGCAAGTGCTACGGTTGTTGAGCACTACTCTCGAGAGCCTCTACAAGGGCATTGAGAAGGCAGTGCACGGCAACACCGTCGGTGATATATCGGCTGCTGTTCAAGAGCATTGTGAAGCGCAGGACTACGGGGTTGTTCGCGACCTCGTTGGCCATGGTTTGGGGACATCTTTACATGAAGAACCACCCATACCCAATTATGGTCGTCCCGGAAGGGGGCCAAGATTGCGCAGCGGAGCGGTGCTTGCGATAGAGCCGATGATCAACATGGGAACCTGGCGCGTCAAAACGCTGTCGGACGGCTGGACGGTCGTAACGGCCGATGGCTCGATGTCAGCCCATTTTGAGCATAATGTGGCCGTCAGGGAAGGACAAGCTGAAATTTTGAGCACTTTTCAGTATATTACGGAGATAACCAAGATCGAACTGGAAAAATTGGTAATACATGGCTAAGCAGGAACCGATAAAACAAGACGGTACAATAACAGAGGCATTGCCAAATGCCCAGTTCATCGTACGTCTGGACAATGGGCATGAGCTACTCGCCCATGTCTCGGGTAAAATGCGCATGTTTTACATCAAGATTCTTCCAGGTGACCGTGTTGCGGTGGAGATGTCTCCGTATGACCTGAGCAAGGGCCGTATCACATACAGATACAAATAACCGCTGATCGAAAGCAGACCATGAAGACGAAATCATCCGTACGGAAGAGAATTCCGAGCGACAAAATCGTACGCCGCAAAGGCCGTGTGTACGTTATCAACAAGAACAATCCGCGCAACAAACAGCGCCAAGGCTAACCGAAAGTTTAGACATTTATGGCTCGTATTGCTGGAGTCGATTTACCAAAAGACAAGAGGGGCGAAATAGGCCTCACGTACATCTACGGAATAGGGCGCACGCGTTCGCGTGAGATCCTGTCGCGTGTAGGTCTCGATGTAGACACCAAGGTTCGTGATTGGAATGACGACCAGGTGGCTGCCATCCGTAAACTCCTCGAAACCGACTACAAGGTAGAAGGCCAACTTCGTACCGAAGTGACCCTCGCCATTCGCCGCCTGATGGAGATTGGTTGCTACCGCGGCCTTCGCCATCGTAAAGGGTTGCCTGTGCGTGGACAGCGTACTAAAACGAATGCCCGTACCCGTAAGGGACGTCGTAAGACCGTCATGGGCAAGAAGAAGGCACCTAAGAAGTAATCTGATATATAACAACCACGGATCATGGCTAAAAGACAAGTCAAAGGCAGCGCCGCCGCCGTCAAAAAGAAAAAGCGTCAGCTTTCCGACCCTAATGGTTACGCCTACGTCAAGGCAACGTTTAACAATGTTATTGTTACGTTGACAGATGGACAGGGTAACGTTCTTTCCTGGTCAAGTGCCGGCAAAGAAGGGTTTAAGGGCTCCCGTAAAAACACTCCATATGCCGGCCAGCTCAGTAGTGAGACTGCATCGCGCGAAGCTTTCGAAATGGGACTGCGCAAGGTGGAGGTTTTTGTAAAAGGACCAGGTAGTGGACGTGAATCAGCCATACGTGCGATGAGCAACGCAGGCATTGAGGTCACCCTCATTCGTGACACGACGCCTATCCCGCACAACGGTTGCCGCCCTCCAAAGAGAAGAAGAGTTTAATCCAATACCTATCCAACCATGGCAAGATATAGAGGCCCAAAGCAAAAGAAAGCCCGCCGTTTCAAAGAGGCAATTTACGGACCAAGCAAGGCGCTTGAGAAAAAACCTTATGGTCCTGGTCAACACGGTCGTTCACGTCACTCCAAAAAATCGGAGTACGCTGTACAGCTCGACGAGAAGCAAAAGGCAAAATACACCTACGGACTCCTTGAGCGTCAGTTCCGCACATTGTTCGAGAAGGCAAACGCTAAAGAGGGCGTTACCGGCGAGAACCTGTTGCGCTACCTCGAGTCGCGTCTAGACAACACGGTGTATCGTCTGGGCTTTGCCCGCACTCGCCGCCAGGCTCGTCAGCTCGTATTGCACCGCCACGTAGTGGTGAACGGCATCGTTGTAAACATCCCATCGTACGCAATGCGTTCTGGCGATGTTATCAGCATCCGTCCAAAGTCTCGCGACCTTATTGCAATCACAGATTCGATGGCCAATTCTAACCGCAAGAAGTACAACTGGCTCGAAGTGGACCGCAAGTTGCTCTCCGGCAAGTTTTTAAATGCTCCGGAAGTGGAAGAAATTCCTGAGAACATCAATGTTCAGCTCATCGTCGAGCTCTACTCGAAGTAATCCTGGTCGTTTCAAATAACGTCCATTTCAACAGTATACTATACCCCCGTTTTAATATGAGCACTACGAATCTCCAGATGCCGGACAGCCTCGTTATTGAGGAAAGTACCGATACCTTCGGACGATTTGTGTTACAACCTCTCGAGCGTGGCTTCGGAGTAACCATTGGCAATTCATTTCGCCGTGTGCTCCTTTCGTCATTGCCGGGAAATGCCATCACAGCAATCAAAATTGGTGGTGTGAAACACGAATTCTCCAGTATCCCGGGGGTTGCCGAAGACGTCTACGATATTATCCTCAATTTGAAGGGTGTCCGTTTCAAGCAACTTGAGCAAAGCTCTGGCGTGATTAATATCACCAAGAAGGGTCCTGGTGTTCTTACTGCCGATGATATCGCAAATTCCACTTCCGAGTACACGATTCTTAACACAGATCACGTAATCGCAACACTCTCCGACGACTCTACAGTTGAAATGGAGCTTCGCATCGGACGCGGTAAAGGCTATGTCACCAGCGAAGAGCACACCAACGAGGAAGAAACCGACGTTGATGTAATTCCTGTCGATGCCATCTTCACCCCAATCAAGAAAGTGAAATACACGATCGAGAATGTTCGTGTAGGTCAGCGCACCGACTACGAGAAAGTAATCCTCGAGGTTGAAACCGACGGTTCAGTTAACCCAAAGGAAGCTCTCACCATTGCTGGTAAGATCCTGAAGGACCACATAGAGAAGTTCATCACCGAGAAAATCAACGAGCCGTTCGTACAAGAAGATGGCGAAGTTGACGCTGAAAAACTTCGCGTTGCATCGTTGCTCCGCACCTCTATCGAGGAATTGAATCTCAGTGTACGGGCATACAACTGTCTGAAGTCGGCTAACATACTGACCATCGGCGAACTCGTATCGAAGGAAGAAGCAGAGCTGTTGAAGTTCCGCAACTTCGGTAAAAAGTCGTTGGCTGAACTACAAGAAGTGGTAGATGAGAAAAACCTGCAATTTGGCATGGATATCTCAAAATACCTCGATAAATAATTATACGTCTTAGCTGCTAAGGAATAACTAAGCCATGCGTCACAAAGTTAAAGGTAAGAAGCTCAACCGTACCGCTTCGCACCGCAAAGCTACACTCCGCTCATTGTCAATTGCTCTCATCAAGAATGAGCGCATTGTAACTACTACGACTAAAGCCAAAGAGCTGCGTCGTATCATCGAGCCTATCATCACACGTGCCAAAGAAGACAACACGCATAATCGTCGTGAAGTGTTCTCGTTTTTGCACGACAACAAGAGTACCAGCAAACTGTTTGACGAGATTGCACCGAAGTGTGCTTCGCGTCCAGGTGGCTACACCCGTGTCATCAAACTTGGTACACGTCAGGGTGACGGTGCCGAGATTGCGGTGATCGAATTGGTCGATTACAATGATGTAAGACCTGACGAAGCCGGTGCAAAGAAGAGCAAATCCACACGTCGTGGCGGGTCCAAGACTAAGGCGAAGACAGCAGCTGCGCCTGTAGCCGCTGCTCCGGTAGCCATTGTCGAGACCCCAGCAGAGATTGTTGAGGATGTCATGGTAGCTGAGGCTGAAGTAGTCGAAACAGTATCTGAAACAGTTGTTGAGACCGTTGAAGATGTTGTTGAGGTTGCTGAGGTTGTCGAGGAAACGGCTGCGGAAGTAGTCGATGAAGTCGAAGCAGCCGATACTGCCGAAGAATCTCCTGAAGCGGCAGACGAATCTGCTGAATCTGAGGAAAAGAAAGAAGACTAAGATCTCTTTCGTGAAATTTAAGAAGCCATCCGGGTACTACTCGGATGGCTTTCTTTGTTTAGTGCCAATAAATCGTATTACAGAACCAGTTCCGTTGTGATAGACGCCCTCATGCAGTTCAATAACTTCCTGCTTAAGGTAGATTACTTCGAATTCGGGGAATGAGTCATTGATTTCGTCGAGTGTATATAACATATCTGGATCTGCGGGCCCGCCGATATATGGATTTATTTTTTGGTATTCGAGATTGTGAAGGCTGAATGCCTCAAAAATCACAACACCACCAGGTTTTAGGCATTTATGGATCATTTGGTGGAGATGAACTTTGATATCACGAGGGAAGTGTGCGTATATCAGGGCAACTGCGTCGTAAGTTTCAACTCCATAATCGAAATCAGTAACCGATTCTTCGTAGAAATGCAAATGTAGGCCCGTTCTACGAGCCAGTATTTCCGCCTTTAGACGTCCAGCAGTGCTGATGTCGAATGCAACTACGTCCCAGCCAAGCGAAGCAGCGTAGACGGCATTTCGACCTTCGCCTTCGGCTGGAAATAGGATTCTGCCTGGAGTGATAGATGGCAGTTGCTGTGCCAAGAAAGCATTTGGGCTATCTCCATATGCAAATGCTTCTTTACTGTAGCGATCGTCCCAGAATTGTTTCGACATTTATCGGAGGTCAGTTAGTTGGTTATGGCCAAATGTAGGAAAATATGTAACCAATCGGGCATCCAGGGCAGCAGGGCATACGGATCTTGCCTTTGCCTTTGCAGTTGCAGTTGCTCTTGCCGTTGCACTTGCACTTGCCTTTGTTCTTGCACTTGCCTTTGTTCTTGCACTTGCCTTTGTTCTTGCTGTTGCCTTTGTTCTTGCTGTTGCTCTTGTTCTTGCTGTTGTTCTTGTTTGGCAAATATGATTTGCGAAAGGGT
>CAZVRJ010000076.1:0-7331 GCA_964629885.1 uncultured Chitinophagales bacterium
ATCCTCAAGGAGTTCATGGTGCGGAACACCTATATCTATCCGCCCGACCCTTCGATGCGCATCGTTTCGGACATTATTGGTTACACAAGCCGCGACATGCCCAAGTTCAACTCGATCTCCATATCGGGTTACCACATGCAGGAAGCCGGGGCCGACAGCGCCCTCGAGCTAGCCTTCACCCTGGCCGACGGTATCGAGTATGTGCAGGCCGCCGTCGACGCCGGTTTGGATGTCGACGATTTTGCCCCTCGTCTGTCCTTCTTTTTTGCGATCGGGATGAATTTCCTGATGGAGATCGCCAAACTTCGTGCCGCCCGACTTCTTTGGGCTGAGCTGATGAAGGAGCGTTTTTCGCCTAAAGACGACAAGTCGCTTATGTTACGCACCCACTGCCAGACAAGCGGATGGAGCCTCACGGCGCAGGATCCGCTTAACAACGTGATCCGTACCACCATCGAGGCAATGGCCGCAGTACTTGGCGGAACCCAGTCGCTGCATACCAATTCGTTTGATGAGGCCATATCGCTTCCAACCGAGACATCGGCACGTATAGCCCGCAATACGCAGATCATCATCCAGCAGGAAACGGACATCACCCATACGGTCGATCCATTCGGTGGATCATACGCCATGGAGCGGCTCACGGCCGACTTAGTAACCCGAGCCAAGGAGATCATCTCTGAAGTGAACGATCTCGGTGGCATGGCCAAGGCCATCGGTACCGGCATGCCGAAGCGACGCATCGAGGAGTCGGCCGCCCGCAAACAGGCAGGCATCGACAAGGGCGACATCGTGATCGTGGGCGTGAACAAGTATACCCTCAAGAACGAAGATCCCGTCGAAATCCGCGACATCGACAACTCAGCGGTGCGTGATTCGCAGGTTGCCCGCTTGAATTCAATAAAGGCGAGTCGTGATCAGGCTGCTGTAGACCAAGCACTTGACGCTCTCACTGCTGCTGCCAACGATCCGAGCCAGAATCTGCTTGAGCTAGCCGTCAACGCCGCCCGCGTTCGTGCCACCATCGGCGAAATAACCACAGCCCTCGAAAAAGTATGGGGACGTCACCAAGCCACCCACCAGATGATCCACGGTGTTTACGACCACGTCTATGCCGGTGACCCCAACTACGAGGCATTGAAGAAGCGTATCGAAGCCTTTGCTGTTCGTGAGGGTAGACGTCCACGAATTTTGGTCGTAAAAATGGGCCAAGATGGTCATGACCGTGGCGCCAAGGTGGTTGCAACAGCATTTGCCGACATTGGATTCGATGTAGATATTGGGCCACTGTTCTCCACCCCCGAAGAAGCCACAAAGCAAGCCATCGAGAACGACGTGCATGTGATCGGCGTGTCGAGCTTGGCAGCCGGCCACAAGACCCTCATACCGAAGCTCATCGAGTTACTCAAAGCTGAGGAAGCGGGTGATATTGTGGTGATTGCCGGAGGAGTTATCCCTGTGCAGGACCACCAGTTCCTGCTCGATGCAGGCGTGGCGGCTGTCTTTGGTCCAGGCACGAACATTCCGTTGGCAGCTGGCAGGGTGCTCGACGCCATCGAATCGACGCGCCATGCCGTTACCTGATATCGAGGCAATACGGTCGGGCAACCGCCGTGCACTGGCCAAGGCCATCACATTGGTGGAAAGTACGCGTCCAAAGGATGTCGAGGCTTCTCGCATCCTATTGGAGCAGGTACAATCTTTGGCAGGTGGGAGCCTACGGATCGGGATATCGGGCGTTCCTGGTGTTGGAAAGAGTACATTCATAGAGGCACTTGGTCTGGCGCTGATACGCCGTGGCCACAAAGTCGCGGTCTTGGCCGTGGACCCCAGCAGCCCACAGACGGGAGGCAGCATCTTGGGAGACAAGACCCGGATGGTGGAGCTCAGCGCCCATCCCGATGCGTTCATACGTCCATCACCAACGGGGGGAGTTTTGGGGGGAGTTGCCAGGGCTACCCGCGAGGCCATCACCCTGTGCGAGGTGGCTGGTTACGACCGCATCCTCGTCGAAACTGTGGGTGTGGGTCAGTCGGAATATGAGGTGGCGTCGATGACGGATCTGTTCTTACTGCTTGCGCTGACTGGAGCCGGCGATGGATTACAGGGTATTAAGCGGGGCATCCTCGAAATCACCGACATGCTCATCATCAATAAAGCGGATGGCGACAATAAACCAATCGCTAAAGTAGCTGCTAAGGAATACGAGGCAGCCTTACACCTATTACATCCGCATCGCAATGTGCCCGTGGTGCTCACCAGCGCCATCAACAACGAGGGCGTCGACGAGGTGATTGAACTCTTCGAGGAGGAAGCCCAAAATCGTATTGACAGTGGGATGTTATATGTCGAACGTGTGCGCCAACAGACCGATGCGTTCCGTAAATTAGTCGAGATGGAGGTTCTGCGGGCTTTTTGGAACACTCCCGCAGTGAAAGAGCGATTCGAACAACTGTCGGAACAGATCCAGTCGGGAACCATTTCCCTATCAAGTGCAGTACGCTTAATTACCCAACGTTAACGAAGATAGAACTGATGAGGGGCAACATCAAATTTCTTTGGCCGGTTGTAGGCCTGCTAGTGGCAGCTGTGGTGATTTATGTGATTGTCTCAGGCTCAAACGCTCCTCAACAGGCACGCAAGAAATTAACAGTGGGCGTTTACGATAATCATCCAAAGGTGTTTATCGATGTGGATGGCGATCCAAAAGGCATATTTATTGACATCCTACAGAGTATTGCCCACATACAGAATTTAGATCTTCAGATTCGGAGGGGCGAATGGTCGGGGCTCTACGACGACTTGAAGGCCGGTCGCATCGACATCTTACCCGATGTTGCCTATTCTGAGGAGCGCGACTCCGTATTTATACTCAGCGTACCTGTGATCGGGTCGTGGCTTCAGGTATTCCAAGACGGAGACGCAAGCATGTCGTCGGTGGCTGACCTGGCTGGGAAACGGGTAGGTTTATTGGAAGGGTCTATCCAAGAGTCGCACATGTCTGATTTTGTTAAGACACAATTCAATCTCGAATTTGAGATTGTGACATATTTAGACTACGCAACCAAAGTAAATGCACTTAAGAATAGAGAGATCGATGTGTTTGTTGCCGACAGGTTTTACTATTTCTCTAATCTAATCGACCAATCCATTCGACCGACGGGTATAGTACTCCGTCCGTCAGACTTGCATTACGCCTTTTCGCGGAACGTCGATCCTGAAATCATCGCACGTGTGAACCGAAGCATAGCCGATCTCAGGAATAATCCCGAATCCGACTATTTCAAATCGGTGCAGTACTGGTTTGGCACCCGATATCAGCCCGACATTCCAGAGGCACTTATCTGGATGTTTTTCATTGTGATCACAATTCTTGTCATCGTTTCGAGTTTTGCCATCACTCTGAACTATACCGTCAAGCAAAAGACGCATGATCTGGTCTCCAAAAATATCGAATTGATAGCTGCCAAAGAGAAAGCCGAGGAAAGCGACCGATTGAAGACGGTCTTTCTACAGAATGTGTCGCACGAAATTCGCACCCCAATGAATGGGATCTTGGGCTTCCTTGAGCTGCTTGGTGCACCGGAACTCGACGAACATACGAAAAGCGCATACGTCGATATCATGAACGTAAGTGGTCACCGGTTGATGGATACCATCAATAACATTGTGGAGATATCCAAGATTGAGTCGGGGCACGTGGCGGTGCACAACGACCAAGTAAACATCAATCAGTGTCTCGAAAGCACTTATGAGGTGTTTAAATATCCTGTAGCGGCAAAGGGGCTCGATTTAAACCTCCACATGGGTATTGGAGGTCACAAGTCTGATTTAATAACCGACAAATACATCCTCAATATCGCTTTTACTAACTTGTTGGTAAATGCCCTCAAGTTCACAAAAACGGGAGCTATCGACTTTGGGTCTCGTATCGATGGCGACTGGCTGGTCTGCTTTGTCCGCGATACCGGATCAGGCATAGCACCTGAGCGGCAACAGGCCATCTTCGAGCGTTTCGTACAAGCAGATGTTGAGACGAATCGGCCCTATGAAGGCTCGGGCCTTGGCTTAGCCATCGTGAAGGCGTATTTGGAAATGCTCGGTGGTGAGGTGTGGGTTGAATCGGAGCTAGGATGGGGGAGTACCTTCTGGTTCAAGGTTCCATATCGTCCGGCAAATCATGAGGAGGTTGAGCCACAAGTGGAAAAGAATGTGCAACTAAAAGACGTGGAGTTGAAGGTTTTGGTGGCCGAAGACGACGACATCAGTTACACGCTCTTAGTAGAAGTCATCAAATCAGATAAAGTGCAAATTCTTCGAGCAAACGACGGTCTAGAAGCTATTCAAATGGTACGCGAACACCCCGATTTGTCGCTCGTTTTGATGGACATCAAAATGCCTGAGATGAACGGCCTCGAAGCCACCGAACACATTCGTAAGTTCAGACCAGATATCCCGATTGTCGCCCAAACTGCTTATGCCCTCGAGGGAGACCGTGAAATGGCACTCAATGCTGGATGCAATGAGTATATCGCCAAGCCCATCGACAGCGATCAGTTGCTCGACATTGTGAACCGCTTCGCCCGCTCGGAATGATCATTAATTGAACCACAGATTACACAGATACCTTGGAAATCATCTGTGCAATCTGTGCCATCAATGGTTTTAATTCTGTTTATTCTGTGCTTTCAGTGGTTTATATCATTTTTAATCAACAACGCTTGCCTAGTCTGTACCAATCAATGCCTTTAGTGTGGCGACGTGTTCTCTCATGCGTTGTCGGGCCAAGTCCCGTTTCGACGGCATAAGGGTTAGCGGAGCCCAGGCCAGCGACCGCCAGACGCTGCCAAAACCCAGCAGCAAACGAAATGCCGCCACGCTCGATCCCGGATTACTCTGGCGGAACACATCGGTCCACGCCTCAACTTGAGCCTTGACCATCGCCTCGCTGTTCTGTTTTGTGGCCTCACCCCCCAAGTGTATGATGCTGGCCTCATGGTAATACCATGTTGCGAACCCTCGCAGGATGGCCCTGCTGCATAGGTCTTCCTCTTCCGAATACATGAAATGCTTCTCGCTCATTCCGCCGAGATCTCGCACCAAATCGGTTGGCATCAACATGCAACAACCTTTAACTACCTCTACAGGACCCGTACGGTGCCAACTCACCTGTCCGGCAAGCTCAGGTCTCCAGCCCGGAATGAGACGCCAAATGGGCACATGCGTGTGGAACATGCGTCGCAAGGTGGGCTTGAAGATAACCGTGTCCTGCGTGGTGCGTCCGTCGGCATTGAAGGTGTGCGGACCCATCACGCCGATACCGGGATGAGCCTCCAAGAAGCCCAGCATCTTGTCGATGGCCCCATCCAAGATCACCGTGTCGGGGTTCAGATACAGGATGTAACGCCCTTCGGACGCCTCCAAACCGCGGTTGTTGCCTTTGGCGAAACCGAGGTTCTCATTGCTGCGGATAAGCACTACCTGCGGGAAAGCGCTCTCCACCGCGTCGGACGACCCGTCGGAGGAGGCATTATCTACCACGATGACCTGCATGGCAGCCTTCGTCTGCTCATAGAGGCTGCGAAGACAATCCAGGAGGATGTCCTTTGTGTTCCAGCTAACAATGATGACAGAAACTTCTGGGCGCATAAGAGCTATATTCAGGGAGCTAAAATAGCTACTTTTACGGTAGCGGAATGTATTCCTGACGATTTGTGAGTATTTTGCGCCATGATTAAACGACTTTTCAGGATGATAGCCCCCCAACTCGAGCGGAGGAACACCTATCTGTCCCAGTCTATGGTGTACAACAAGATATCACCCAAAATCGACCTAAAAAGGGCCGATTTTGTACGGTATGCAACACTCGAGCTAGTGCGCCAGGAGATAGAACGACGTTCGATTGCCGGAAATGTGGCAGAAGTAGGCGTTTACAAGGGAGATTTCGCGTCGCAACTGAACAGATGTTTCCCAGACCGCAAACTCTATTTATTCGATACGTTCGAGGGATTCGATACCAACGACGTTGAAGTCGAGCGTGCAAAAGGCTACTCAACGGGCGAGCAGGATTTTTCGCATACAAGCGTCGATCTGGTTCTGTCCAAAATGGTCACTCCACAGCAATGTGTCGTCTGCAAAGGATTTTTTCCTGAAACTGCAAAAGATATCGACGATACATTCGTTTTTGTGAGTTTGGATGCCGATCTCTATCAACCAATTTATGAGGGTTTGAACTATTTCTATCCACGACTCGAGGCTGGTGGCTACATCTTTATCCATGATGTCAACAACGAAGAGTACAAAGGCGCCCGCCAGGCGTTGGAGCAATTTTGTGCCGAAAAGGGCGTCGGATTTGTCCCAATTGCCGACTACAGTGGCACTGCCATCATCTGCAAATAGCGTGAATCTCCCATCAATCGTATACTGTGGCTATATTGATGTCGCAGACACCCAAAGCACCCTATGAAAGTTGCTGATATCATCAAGAAGACCATGAATACCCTACGCAAGCAGGGTATTGGCGGCGTTATCAGAAAGACCGGCGAGCACGTTCGACGTGCCATGCGTCAGCGCACATTTGAACCGTACACCATAAAACGGGTCGTTCAAGGCGAAGAAGTCGATTTTTACATCGGCGATGTAATCGGCGAAGAATGGTACACCAATCTGCATGCCGACGTACCGGAGTTGGCTTGGTTGAAATCCAACATCCGCGAAGGTGACCTCGCCGTCGATTGCGGCGCTCACCATGGTATGATCAGTCTTCTTTTCGCGAAATGGGTTGGCACAGCGGGTCAAGTTGTCGCTTTCGAAGCTTTGCCAACGAACGCTGAGATTGTCCGTAAGAATGTGGAGCTCAACGGATTCAAGCATATCGAGGTACGACAGCAAGCTGTGGGCAGAGAACCGGGATCGATCCGTTTCACGCTCGATTCAAATGCATCGGTAGCCCGAAACGGCTCAAAGCACACGGTTGAAGTCCCAATTGTGAATCTGGATGCTGTTTTCACCGACAGAAAACCCGATTTTTTGAAGATTGACGTGGAAGGGCACGAAATTGAGGTGATCCGCGGGGCAAAAAATGTGATGGCAACGAAACCTGCTCTCGCCATCGAAATCCATTGCGTCATGTTTGACGAACCTGTAAAGCGTGTGTCCGAGCTATTCAAACTGATTGATATGGACAGCTATCACAGTTGGATCCAGTTTGATTATTACGATGAGCCCGTTGCATACAACCCAGTAATTCACACCTCGGAGCACCTCGTCCGATTCAACAAGGTGAACCTGTTCGCCGTACCGAAACACCGCGACGCATGATGCCAGTGGTT
>CAZVRJ010000077.1:0-1668 GCA_964629885.1 uncultured Chitinophagales bacterium
TTGCCGCACTGACGGTGATCGCATCCCTGATAACCAACCCTGGCCAGGCCCAGGAACATCCAAAACACGAATTTCGTGGTGTGTGGGTGGCCTCGGTGGTCAACATCGACTGGCCGACCCGCAAAAATCTGACACCCGAGCAGCAGCGCGAGGAGTTTCGACGCCTGGCACGGGCACATCATCAACGCGGACTCAACGCCCTCGTGGTGCAAGTGCGTCCAGCTGCCGACGCCTTTTACGACAGCCCCTACGAGCCGTGGTCAGAATGGCTCACAGGCACCCAAGGTAGGGCACCGGAGCCCTACTACGATCCATTGGAGTTCATGATAGCCGAGACTCATGCCCTGGGCATGGAATTTCACGCATGGATCAATCCATATCGTGCTGTCCAAAACACATCTGCTCAAAGAATATCAAGTACACACATCAGCGTTACCCGACCCGACTGGATTGTGACCTACGGCAACAAGAAGCTCCTCAACCCAGGGCTTCCCGAAGTTCAAGAGTACAATATCAAGGTCATTATGGACATCGTAAACCGCTACGACGTGGATGGCATCCATTTTGACGATTATTTCTACCCTTACCCGGAGGCTGGGCAGCGTTTTAACGATGATGCCGCCTTCGAGCGTTATGGCAGCCTGCATGCGTCGCGCGACGACTGGCGGCGCGACAACATCAACCGCTTCATATTGGCACTCCGCGACAGCATCACACAGGTGAAGCCATGGGTAAATTTTGGAATCAGCCCTTTTGGTGTTTGGCGCAACAAGAGCAAGGATCCCCGCGGGTCCGACACACGTGCATCGCTCGGCACATACGACGACCTCTATGCAGACGTTCTGCTGTGGCTTCGTGAGGGATGGATCGACTATGTGGCACCCCAGCTGTATTGGGACACCGAGTTCAGCCTCGCTTCGTACAATGTGCTGCTCCCTTGGTGGGCCGAAAACAGCTACGGT
Organism: uncultured Chitinophagales bacterium; assembly: GCA_964629885.1. GTDB lineage: Bacteria > Bacteroidota > Rhodothermia > Balneolales > CAYWCV01 > CAYWCV01. The sequence continues at coordinate 963 of CAZVRJ010000077.1, forward strand.
CGCCATCTTTACATAGGTCACGCCGCATACCGTGTCGACAGCAATCAGGGTGGTTGGCGTCAGTCGAACCAGCTGCTTAACCAGAAAAGGATGAACCGAGGCACGCAACAGGTTCACGGTAGCATTTACTTCAGCTCCAAGTCGCTGACGTCGAATCTCAGGGGCGTGCCCGACAATTTGGCGAAGACATACTACACCAATCCGGCATTGGTTCCACCGCTATTATGGCGAAATGGCACCCCGACAGCCGACCCGTTTGATCTGAATGTCGCAGCCGGTGCGTCGGGCAACTTGCTCACCTGGGTCGCACCAGACTTTCAGGGGTCAACACAGGAACCGCGCTTCTATGCCGTATACCGTTTCTCTGACAACGAAGTGATCGGTACCGATCGCTCGAAGAACCTTGTGGCCATCATACCGGCAACCTTGACACGCTTCACCGACACTTCGGCCCCCAAAGGCGAGAACTGCACCTATATCGTGACCACCATCAACAAGATGAGGGCTGAGAGCAGGGGCGTAGAGGTGTACTTACTGAATTGACCGCGGATCAAGTAGATCAAGTAGATCAAATTGATAAGAAAGAGATGTTTGGACCGCGGATCAAGTAGATCAGGCAGATCAAATTGATAAGAAAGAGATGTTTGGACCGCATATCTACAAGATCAAATAGATCAAGTAGATCATTAAAAAGTCACAATGTCCC
>CAZVRJ010000077.1:1768-7271 GCA_964629885.1 uncultured Chitinophagales bacterium
TCCCTAATCCCTAATCCCTAATCTCTGGTCCCCGCCCCCTGTAAATGCTCCATCCCGCATACACCGTGAACGTCGCAATGAGCGCCGTGAGCCAGAAGGGTAGATCGAATGAGATAGTGAAGAGGAATCCACCCCAAGTTGGGCCCAACACGCGTCCCATTCCCGAAATGGATTGGAACATCCCTAGTGTACCGCCAACTCGTGCCGGATCGACCTGCTTAGAGACCAAGCTACTCAGCGTTGGAGCGTTCAGGCTCATACCGACAGACATGATCGCCAAATAGCCAGTCATCATCGGAATGGAACCGGAGAAGCCCATTAATCCGAAACCGATTATGGTTAAAACATTTCCAGTGACGAACAGCAGCTCTTCAGGAATGTATCTGGTAAGGTAGCGGATCACAAAACCCTGCATAAATACAGTGATCAAGCCAACGTAAAAGAACTGAATTCCAACCTGCTCGGCCGACATGTCGAACACGGCCTCGCAGAAAAGAGGGAAAGCCCCAAAGAGCGCAGACTGCAAGAAAGTGAGCAAGAATCCGCTGAGTATAAGCAGTCGGAACGTACGCGGATTTGCAATGCCTTCATCGCTGAGCAGCTCACGCCAAAAGCGTGACGTTAGCGGACTTGCCCGACCCTTGATATCCATCGTTTTTGCCGCTTTGACGTCGACGGTTTCAGGTAGGTAAAATGTGACCAACAAAAAGCTACCTAGCGACATTAGCGCTGCAAAAAAGCCGATCATTTCGAACTGATAGCTCTGAATCAATGTGCCGATTTCAATCCATCCGTTTTGGATGAAATACTCGGGAAGTTTGGGATGGATGAGTCCGGCAGCGATTGCGGGTCCCATGACAAACCCGATTCCGAATGCGGCACCAATAAGGGCCATTCCTGATGCGCGCTTCTCAGGAGTGGTGACATCCGCAATGTAGGCCTGCGCCGCCCCGAGGTTGCCTCCCATGATACCTGCCATCAGTCGCGACAGGAACAAGGCTGCGAGGCTTCCTGCAAGGCCAAACCAGATGTAGGCGATGATGCCCCCGAAGGTGCTGATGAGCATGACAGGACGGCGGCCGACCTTATCTGACCAGCTTCCCCAAAGTGGCGAGAAAATGAGTTGAGCGAGCGAATAGATGCTGTAAAGCAAGCCAATTTCGACTGGAGTCGCTTCAAACTTACCGGCATAAAAAGGCAGCAGTGGTAACACCAATCCAAAACCTAGAAGGTCGACCAACACCACTGCAAATACGGTGGCAAGTGCCTTCTTGGGATTTTCTATGGTTTTTTGAAGTTCCAATGGGCCTACTCAGTAGATAGGGCAACGTTGTGAGCCGCTTCAACAAAGGCCTGCACGTGTTTGGGGTCTGTGTGAGGGAGCGGGCTTGAAGCCAATGATACGATAAAATCGCGTTCGCCATACCATTCGACCAAGCGTCCCACCGACTGGCGGATTACGGGTATCGGCGAAAGCAGCCTACCTGGCTCGAATGGGCCGAGTAGTGCAAGACTGTGAAGCGTTTTGTTCCTCAGGTCGGTTGCATCGGTATGCAAATCTGGCATCAATGCGGCAATACCGGCCTTACGCAGATATTCGGCATGGATATCCATCCCGGGTGCTTTAACGATGACTGGAAACGGAGCCAAGCTTTTTACGATACGTTCCAGATAGGGCAGCGCAAAGACGGATTGGTCTTCTGGACCAAGCAGGGACGACCAAGCTTCGTCGAGATAAAGCGCGTCGGCTCCTGCGAGTTGGATGTGTCGCCCGTAAGCCGAGATGGCTCCTGCGGCCTGGGTAAGGAGTGTGCGTGCCTCTGTGGGGTATTGAAACAGAAGGGCACGAAGGCGAGGTTGCCATTCGGCCGTCCCCTCAATGAGGTGTCCAGTAAGAGTGAACGGACCTTTGTGTGACACGACTACTGCTCGATGGTCTGCATCATCGATTACCGCTTTGATGCGATGTGATTCTTCGCTGAGGATATCAGTACCTGTTCGTACGTGCAGAGATCGGATCTGCTGGGGGGAGTGAAGGTGTCCGACGAGCCTATGAACGCCATGGACATCGTAGGAAGTGGCTTGCCCAAGCAGTTTCGCGGCCGCTAGGTGGTGAGTGGGAGCCGTTACGCCATCGAGTTGCCAGCGCCGTGAACTCCCGGTCGCCTGCGAGACCATGGCATCCGAGTTGGAAAGGAGATCTGGCAGGGTGGACGTGCCAAGTGCTGCTCTGAACTCGGCATCCCAATATCCGTAATGCTCAGCAAACCAGACAGGCAGCATCTCCGTCTTGGTACCACTAAGGGTTTTCAGAAATAGTTCTCGTGGCGTCAATGGGAGCTGTTCATGCGGAGATTTGGATGCACACAATATAAAATATCGGTATCGGGATAAGAAGTTGTATACCCGCTAAAACAAAAAAAGCCCACCATATGGTGAGCTTTTGAGCGAAAGACGAGGTTCGAACTCGCGACCTTCTCCTTGGCAAGGAGATGCTCTACCAGCTGAGCTACTTTCGCTTGAGGATTGTAAATATACCACGTTTTTTTTGGCGAGGCAATATTTTATCCGCTGATTTATAAAAAAACCTATCCAACTGTGCCCTAGAGCTTGATTTTTCGTCTAGCTTCCGAGTCGCCCATAACCGATTCGATGGTATCGGACGATGGGATCATCGGCTTATCACGATATCGGTCAACGATGCAGACAAACCCGAGGGCATCGCCCCGGTCTGCATGAAACTGGTGGAGTGTTTCAGGGCTGATGAACACGACATCATTCAAACCAATCGGGTGCACTTCATCGCCCAGGACCACCGTTCCACAGCCACGAACAATGACTACCGAATGCGGATGACGGTGCTGCTCCAAAGATGTATAGCCACCTGGCTCAACTTCGAAGTAGCGGGTTTGCATATTGAGCTCCCACTCATCGTCGGCTTCGCCGAGCAGGCTATATCGGCTCACACCCTTGAAATTCGTGGTGTTCGTTTTGTACTCTTTACGCTCGACTCCATCCCAATGGAAGTCGGTGCATTGAATAACTTTTGATCTGTTCTTCATGGCTCAGATAACCGATTCAAGTGAGGTTCGAACAGCGTCAGCGGCTGCCCGGATTCCGTTGGGGTGCTGATAGAGGCTTCCACCCATCAAAAATACGGTATTCTTCCCGTAAAGTGCGGCCCATTTGGGGATGTCCTCCCATTTAACACCGCCCCCTGGGGTTGGGAATGTAGTTTTGTAAGAGTTCAACCCAGTACGGCAGGCTTCGTTCACTTCGCGGCACTCCTGCAACGAAAAGGAGAACCTGCCACCTGCGTTCGGGTAGATGCTGTAATCGGCACCTAAAGCCCTATACAACTCGCCATACAAGAAAGCTGGTGAAAATCCTTGTTCGGGATCGGTGACATATGCCCCTGAGAATGCGGGGTGTGCCATGATTGGAATGCCTCCGACCTCATGAGCGAGCACATGCATTGCTTCGAGTCCACTGAGGTTTGGTGCCAAGAGCACGCCACCGCATCCGTTTTCGACGGCGAAATCCATCCGATACATGATTTCTTGAATGCCAGCGGTGATGTTTGGCATATAGACGGATTTCCGTCCTGTTTCCTGATTGGCACGGTCGACCGCTTGAGAAATTGCCAGCACACGCGCTTCAAACGGTGCATATCGTTGATCGGCAAGGCCGTGATCATCCTTGATCACATCAATCCCACCTAGGGCAAACTGGTAGGCAAGCTCGGCGAGCTCATCACTGGTGAATCCCATGGGCTTAAGTGCCGTACAGCTCAGTGGACGTTCATTCACACCGAGCTGACTGCGGATTCCCTCGATGCCGAAAGCTGGTCCATAGAATAGTGAACTCAGGTTTTCCCATTCAGCACCGACCACCTGCACCCCTTTTGTAAGCGATACGTTACCAAAGAGCACATTCAGGAACTGCACGATTTCTGGTGTCGCATTTGCTAGAGGGTAGCGGATTTCCAACTCATAGCGGCCGTCATCCAACAAAAGTGCAGCTCCGGGTCTTCCTACGATGGTCTCTCGAATCTCGGGCGAGAGCACGTTATCGGGCAGTTCCACACTTTGTTCCAGTGCTATGCCTTGTACTTTTCTCTCTAGCGACTCGCCGTCGAGCAAGCGTATCCGGTACCGGATGCCAAACGTCTGCATTTACCCCAACTCTCCGACAACAATGGTCTCATTGCGACCTGGACCTGTTGATAGGATGCGCACCGGGACCTCGAGGTAACCTTCGACGAATTTGATGAAGCCTGCCATGTTCACTGGCACATCGTCGGTGGACGTGCATTCGCGGGTAGACTGCTGCCATCCCGGAAGTGTGGCATAAATGGGTTCTAGATTGTCGAAATCGGACAGTCGAAGCGGGAAGTCGGCTGTTTGGACGCCATTCATCTTATACGATGTGCAAAGTTTTATCTCGTCGAACGAGTCGAGTACATCGAGTTTGGTGATGGCCAGCTCATTGATTCCGTTGATACGAACGGCGTACGCCAAGGCGACAAGGTCGATCCAACCACAACGCCGTGGGCGACCAGTTGTAGCACCAAATTCATGGCCGATTTCGCGAATACGGTCGCCGGTTTCGCCGAAAAGCTCGGTCGGAAATGGTCCGTTACCGACGCGGGTACAATACGCTTTGGCGATCCCCATCACGTGGGTGATGCTGGTGGGGGGTAACCCGGTGCCGATACATGCACCACCAGATGTTGGCGACGACGATGTTACATATGGATATGTACCATGGTCGACATCAAGCAGGCTGCCCTGTGCACCCTCGAGTAGGATGTTCTCATTTTTTTTCCATGCAGTATGCAACATTTTGCCAGCATCGGCGAGAAACGGTCGAAGCTGGTCGCCCCAATCGAGAGCCTCACGAAGGATGTCGTCGGCATCTTGGATCGGTGCGTGGCTCAGAGTTGCGAGAATCGCATTGATGTCTGCGATATTGGTGTCAATTTTTTCACGAAGACCGACGGGATCGATCAGGTCCATCATACGGATGCCCATACGCGCTGTTTTGTGCACATAGGCTGGACCGATACCACGGCCGGTTGTTCCGATCTTTTGATCGCCCTTGTAGCGCTCGCGCGCATGGTCGAGCACTTTGTGGTACTTGAGGATGACATGCGCGGTCTCGCTTACGGTGAGTCGGCCATCGACCTCCACACCCAGCTCCTTGATCGCATTGATTTCCTCGATGAGTGCACCAGGATCAATGACGGCGCCGTTTCCGATAACACAGTGAACATGTGGATGAAAGATGCCGGACGGCACCAAATGCAGCACAAAAGTACGGCCTTCAATCTTCAGGGTATGGCCGGCATTGGCGCCACCTTGGTAGCGAGCGACCCAGGACACTTTGTCGCTGAGCATGTCAACGATTTTGCCTTTTCCCTCATCGCCCCACTGGGCACCGATAATAATTCTTACAGACATGGTAGGTAAACAAAGAAAAAGAGGTACCGATAATCGATACC
>CAZVRJ010000078.1:0-7160 GCA_964629885.1 uncultured Chitinophagales bacterium
TTTACGCCAACGGGGCAGGAACATGGATGGCGGCAAACGGCGGCATAAACAATGTTATTAACCAATCGATGACCATGTCGCAGGAAGCAATGGATGTAAGCGGTACTGAGATCACATTAGATTTAGTGCACTCGGCAAGTGTGAACTATAACGAAGCCGGTGTCAGCTCCAACGATATATTGACGTTTCTGCGAGTTAAAAATGATGGTGTCATGGATGATGTTCACACATTGAGGGACACGCACCAAGCCGATGTCGTTTCTCTATTTGTGGACGAGGGAGATACGGGAGGGCTTGGATATTTGATAAATCAACCAACCGGAGATCCAGACTTTGCATTCAACCTCAACAGGGTACAGCAGATAACGGATACGTATACCTTGGTTCACGAAATTGGCCATAATATGGGTAGCGATCACAGCCGCAATCAATCTGCCTCCCCAGCTGATGCGGACGGTGGTGTCTTTCCATATTCCACCGGATGGCGTTGGATCGGCACCAACGGAATTAGTTATGCATCTGTGATGACCTATGCGTCATTTCCACTCGATGGTGTTATGTCGACTCGTACGCCTCATTTTTCCAATCCAAATATCAACTTTCAGGGTACCCCCACAGGTACGAGTTCATTGGCAGTACAATATGGACCTGCCGACAATGCACGAAGCTTGCGAGAGATGAAAGAAGTGACGGCAGCGTACAGACAATCGACAGATCAACAAACGCCAGTGATTACAACAGCGCCGGTCACAAATATAACTACGTCATCGGCCACTGGCGGCGGCAACGTGACGAGCCAGGGCAGCGCGGCGGTCACGGCCCGTGGCGTGTGCTATGCCACGACCCAGAATCCGACGACTGCGGACCAATGCGTCGCATCGGGCGACGGCACAGGCGCCTTCACGGCAAACCTCACAGGATTGGCCCCAGGCACGCTCTACAACGTTAGGGCCTACGCGACCAACTCGGCCGGGACATCCTACGGAGCACAGGTGAGCTTTACGACCAGCCAGTCTAACATTCAGCTGTGCGATGCACTGGATAATTGTAATTTGACCTTCGTGACGGGTGGAGCTGCATCTTGGTTCGGTCAGACGCAGGTCAGCCAGGACGGAGTCGACGCCGCCCAGAGCGGAGTGATCACCCATGAGCAAGAATCTTTCTTGACAACCACGGTCAACGGCTCCGGCACCCTTTCCTTCTTTTGGAAAGTTTCTTCGGAACCGGACTTTGACTTTTTAGAGCTTCGTATTGATGGGGCGCTTGATAGGCGTGTATCCGGCGAGATTGATTGGGTGCGTGTTGAACTGAATCTTCCTGGACCGACACATACAGTGCAATGGCGCTACATAAAAGATGAGAGTGAAAACACCGGCTTAGATCGGGCATGGGTGGATCAAGTAGGGTTTGTAGCCAACCAAACAGCTCCAACGGTTACAACGGAGGCTGTTACCGCCATCGGTACGACCACTGCAACGGCCGGCGGCAATGTGACCAGCCAGGGCAGCGCGGCGGTCACAGCCCGCGGCGTGTGCTATGCCACGACTCAGAATCCGACCACTGCGGACCAATGCGTCGCATCGGGCGACGGCACAGGCGCCTTCACGGCGAACCTCACAGGCTTGACCCCAGGCACGCTCTACAACGTTAGGGCCTACGCGACCAACTCGGCCGGGACATCCTACGGGGCTCAGGTGAGTTTCACGACGACGACACTAGCGGTGGCTCCAACTGTCACAACAGCGCCGATCACAAATATTGGCACGACCGCAGCCACTGGCGGCGGCAATGTAGCGGATGGCGGTAGCACAGCAGTGACGGCTCGTGGCGTGTGCTATGCCACCACAGAGAATCCGACGACTGCGGACCAATGCGTCGCATCGGGCAGCGGGACGGGCGCCTTCACGGCAAACCTCACAGGATTGGCCCCAGGCACGCTCTACAACGTTAGGGCCTACGCGACCAACACGGCCGGGACATCCTACGGAGCACAGGTGAGCTTTACGACGCAAAATCCATTCGTTAACAAGCAGCCAACAATGAATGTAATCGGTGACGTGAGCTTCTTACATACTGCGGCGGAGCAGGTGGTGAATTTATCGGGAATTTCGGCCGGCGCGGGTGAGAATCAGAACTTGACCGTTACGGCAGTTGCAGCGAATACACAGCTCATACAGTCACTTTCGGTGCAGTACGTGAGTCCACAGGCAACAGGAACCCTGCGCTTCCAGAACGACAGACGGCAAGTAGGCACTACAACTATTTCTGTTATGGTTAAGGATGACGCCGGGACCGCCAATGATGGCATTGATTCATTGGTGGTGACGTTTACGGTGAATGTTCTTCTCGACACCGACCTTGGCGATGATGACACCACTCCAAAAGAGTTCCGTCTCGATCAGAATTATCCCAACCCGTTCAATCCGTCCACTCAGATATCCTTTTCACTGCCCGCAGGAGCAAACGTCGACCTGGCGGTATACGACATGATGGGTCGTCGTGTGACGCAGCTTGTCAATGACTACACGGCTGCCGGTACACACCGGGTGACATTCGATGCGGCGGCGCTGCCGAGCGGCATCTACATGTACGTGATTAAGGCAGGGGGCATGACGGCATCCAACAAGATGACGCTCATCAAGTGATTCAGTGAAATGCCCGAAGTTATTTGTCGCAAGCTGGGCTCTGAACCCGGCAGTCTGGCCTATTTGATGACCTTCATGATCCCGTTCATGACGCGCCAATGGCCAGGATAAGTGCAAACGAACGGGTAGTCGCCGGGTTGATCGGGAACCCTGAATTTCAAGGTATATGATTCGCCGAACTCAAGAAGCGTAGTTGCAAAAAGAACCTCGGGGATCTGCGGCACGAAATGCAGTTTGCCTGCATTTACATCGCGAGCCATTTCGTCGGCGGCGGCTCCGACCGTGTTGAGTGTGCCGGGTTTGATGATTAGCAGGTTATGGGGCATTTCGTCGACGTTTTCGAGAATTATTTCGACGAGTGATCCCGCCTTCACATTGATAAGCTCGGTGTCGAACTTGAGCTGGTACTCCACGGTCTTGATAGTGATGCGCTGGTCAACAACCTCTTGAGAAGATGATGTGGTAATCGGCATCGGCTTTGCTTCCGAAAAGCTGATTCGCGCGTTCGATAATCCACCCCCAAGGCGTATTACTTCATAATTTCCGGCTGGTTTATACGTGTCGTTGTCGAATCCGACTCGGATACCCTGCTGGATTGGCTGCGTGAACAATCCAGCCGCACGTCCAACAACCGGATCTTGACCATCGACCCTCAACAGTATACGTCCGCCTTCATCCAAACGGGCCATGATGTTGAACTGCATCGTTTCTACCGGCTTCGGTGTGCGTATTGCATGACGAGCACCGTTTTGATAAACCTCGAAATGCAATATCATGTCCTTAGTAAAGAAGACACTGTATCCGTTTTGCTTGTTGCCATGAGCTAGAACCACACCGTGTGTATGGCTATTCAGAAACAACGACACTGAAGTCTCGAACACGATGTCTTTACTCACCACACTCGGTGCATTTTCCGACGATATTTCATTAAACTTGTAGAGTGGAATCGTAATGTGTCGATCCCTCACCAGAATTCGGTCGCGCAAGCCGAGATCATCGCCCGTATCGATTGCCTCTAAATTTCCGCCTTCAGATGTGAAAGCCTTCGCAAAACTATCCCAGTGCGCATTCGATGCGATCTGAAGGGCTTTTGCTACCCATTGATCCTTCAAATTGAGGGAGTCTGAGGTCATTCTGTACAGAATCCGACCAGCAATATCGGATGCTTCAACTTCAGCAAGCGCCAATACTGCCGCTAATCGTACCCTCAAATCAGGGTCATCGAACAGCCTGGCATCCTCAAACAGCGAAGCCATCGCATCCACCCTTGGATACATCTGAACTGTAGCTTTTCTCACACCCGATGATGGATGTTTGAGTGATTCGGCCAATAGCCGCATCGACTCGCTGTCGCTGCCTTCGAAAGCACCTAAGCCGTGCATGGTCCACAAAGCGTGAATAGATTGTGGGTTGATTCCGGCACGGTCAGGCGCAGTATTGGACGCTATCTGGCGAAGTTTTGGGATGATGGACACATCGCCGCGTTCAACGATGAGCCGCTGGGCGGTGGTCCTCCAAAGCATGTTATCGCTGCGTAGGGCTTCGATTAAGCTGGCTTCGGTCGGATTTGATAGATCGAAGGTCTTCGATGGTTTTCCATCCTTGTAGACGAGGCGGTAAATTCTACCTCTGGTCTTGTCGCGGAGAGAATCTTCATAGGCATTGCCTGCTCCCGTTTCGTAGCCAGGTGGAGTCGGATTATGCTGTATGATAAAGTTGTACCAGTCGAGGAACCAGACATTTCCATCTGGTCCTGTCTCCACATGTACCGGACCAACCCACTCGTCGCTACTGGCGAAGAAATTCCATCCGTCTCCGACCTCCCGAAAGCTGGATCCGTTTTGCTCTATAATGTGTTTGTGAATGAGACGCCCAGTAGGCTCACCAATGAACGCCACCCTGTTCCAATATTCGGACGGAAATGACCTTGCCGTGTAGAGATTGTGGCCGACAGCAGCTGTGAATCCGCCTTGGACGTCCACCTGCCGGACATTTTTCGACACAGGATGGATGGCATAGTGTGCGTCGATCTTTTCGAAGCTACGCTCGGTGAACATACCGGCCGCCTGCAGGTGTTTTGTGGGAATGCCAAAAAAGGAGCTGTGCTCGTTATTTGCAGTCGAAATGAACACATCATTTTCCTCTGTGAAACCAAGCCCCCATGTGTTGTTGCTTGTTGCACCTAGGAAGGTGAGTGTCGATCCATTTGGCTTGAATTTGTATATGCCCTGTGCAAATTTGTGATACTCATCACCAACAGTCCCGTCAAATCCTGCATACCCTGTCACACCCCAGATTTGATTGTCGAAGCCGTACTTGAGATTAGACGGACCCGCATGAGTATCGAAGGTTCCCCAGCCACTCATGATTATTTCACGAATGTCGGCACGGTCGTCTCCATTTGTGTCCTTCAAAAACAGTAGGTTTGGGGCCTGTGCAACGATCAATCCACCGTTCGAAAACACCATTCCTGTCGGGATGTTCAAGCTATCGGCGAAGATGGTGAATTTGTCTGCTTTTCCGTCGCCATTGGTATCTTCCAGAATCTTGATCCGGTCGGTGCCTTTGCCATACTCTCGAACGGTGTTGGGGTAGTCGACCGACTCGGCCACCCACAGGCGGCCACGTTCATCCCAAGCCATGGTGATGGGCTTAGCGATGTCTGGTTCAGATGCAAAAAGCTGCACCTCGAATCCGGGGGGCACCTGCATCAACGTCATAGATGCCTCCGGTGGCAGGGGGAGCTGATATTTCGGCGGTGGTTCTCGACGCTCGTAGTTGGGAAGAACCGCGTCGACATACTCCTGCGATGCAGTTGCAAACTCTGATCTTAGCGCTTCGACACGATCACCGATAGCCCAACGGATGCCGTTGAAGACCAGCTCCTGAAAGCCAGGATTGTTAAATGTGCGCTGATCGTGGCCGTAGGCGGTGTAGAAGACGCGACCTTTGCCGTAATCGCGCACCCACGTATACGGTTCTTGGTGGTCGCCATCCACACGAACAGCCAGAACTTCGATGCTTGTGCTAAGCTTAGTGTGGACGTAGGTTTCATCCCATGTGGTGAACGGTTCGAGTCCTGCCATGACAGGGTGATCTGGTATGATTGTAACTGTTGCGAAAGAGTCCGCGCCATGGCTTGCAAATTGTCCACCAATGAGGTCGACCACCTTGTCGGAGTTACGAAAAGAATACGAGGCAGAGTGGAGTGGAATAAATCCGCCTCCTGAGTTTACGAAATCGAGTAGGGCTTTCTCTTGCGAAGATGATATAGAATCATGGTTGGCGTAGACCAGCAGTGCATCGTAATGCGCCAGATTATCGGAGTTTAGATCGTTTGGATCTACGGTGTACTGAAAGTTGATGCCGCGGTTGAAGTAAGCCTGCGACAGAATTTCGGCAAGTTTCTCCGAGTCGTGATTTTTGGCGGTGTGACCTAGGAAGAGGATTTCAACCCTTCGCGGTTCATTGTCATGGTTGCTGCAAGCAGTGGCTAGAATAGCTATTGCGATGAAACGAAGCCAAAAGTTCGACAACTTCATAAGATGCGATGAATGAACGTTGGAATGTGTTATTTGCCGAACAGAATCGTATCAAGCTCATCGAGCTGCATGAGGTGGTGTTTCCAGTGCATGCCGATGACCTGGTACCACTGCTTCGCGTCGATGAAGCCGTAGCTGGGGTGCTCGGTTTTGCCAGATTCCGGATCTGTGAGCAGCTTGTCGCGAGTGGATAGCATCCTTTTGAGAACGGCGTCGATATCTGCACCGACCTTCTCGATGCTTTCCGGCATGGGTGGATCGTATCCGGGCGAGGATTGGATCTTCACTTTTACGGGTGCCGACTCGTTTGCGTCGAACTCAGCCTGTGCATGCGGCTTTGAGTGCTGTTCGGCGTTTTCATTGCTATTCAGGCAGCGGTCTACCATCCTCAGGTGATACAGCAGCGTGGCTCGGATCAGGTGAGTGTAAACCTCCCCGGCAGACCATCTGTCATTTGAGGGCTTAAGCTGAAACTGTTGGAGGGTGTAATTGTCGAGTCTGCTTTTGTAGTCGTCGATGATGGCTGCGGTCTCGACGTAAATCTCCTGCGAGGTCATGAAACTTGGGTCAGGGGGATGATTGACGCCAAATTACGCAATCAATCTTGATCGCACTACATCATGGTATGGATGAACCACTGAAAACGATGAAAAAACAGAAAAGGGAACCACAGATCGCACTAATGACGCTGATAGGGACGAGTTTGATTAATTGTACGCATTGTTCTGACCGTTGGAGGGGGGCACGCTATCTAATGTGATAGACTTCAATTCCCACGCCTCATTCCTCTCTTCAGTCCCCAATCCTCAATCCTTAATCCTTAAGAAGCGTACCGCGTACGGGATTCGAACCCGTGCTACCTCCGTGAAAGGGAGGCGTCCTAGGCCCCTAGACGAACGCGGCATTCAAAAAAAAGGGAGGGAGCTCAATGGGATTTGAACCCACGGCCTCCAGGGCCACAACCTGGCGCTCT
>CAZVRJ010000079.1:0-5757 GCA_964629885.1 uncultured Chitinophagales bacterium
GAGGCCGCACATTACTTGGCGTCACGCAAAATCCGGATGATAGGGATGGACATGCCCACACCAAGCCGTGATTGGTACGAAGTTCATCATATTCTGCTCGCAGCCGACATCGAAATGGTGATTGTCGAGGCGCTTGCCAACCTTGACCAATTGCCCGACGAGTTCACCTTCATCGGCTTTCCTCTGAATTTCGTCGGTCGCGACGGCTCACCCATTCGGGCAGTGGGGGTTATCAGTGATCGATGATCCGGAGGTGTGATTAGCGGGGAAGGCGGACTGTGAACATCGTGCCGACGCTAAGTTGGCTGTCGACCAAAATGTCGCCGTTATGTGCATCCACAAACTCTTTGCACATGATCAGGCCAAGGCCAGATCCAACTTCGCCGCTAGTTCCTTTTTCAGAGTTGCGGGTACTCCAGTCGAAAAGTCGATTCTTTACATCATCTGACATACCGCGTCCCGTATCTTCAACGTAGATGCATATGTTTGGGGGATCTTCATATGCCCGGACTGTGATATGACCAGATTCGGTAAATTTGATGGAATTTTGAACCAAGTTTCTGATCACAAAACGAATCATGTCTTCATCAGCGAAAATCTTCAAACCGTCGGGGACTTCTGAAGTAAGATTGAGTCCTTTGCTTTTGGCTAGCTGTGTCTGCATCTTTACGATGTCTCCCAACACAAAAGTGAGATCAAACTCCCTTTTATCAATGGTTCCCTTTCTACCACTCACACCCCACTCAACGAGGTTGTTCAATAGGTCGATCGCATAATCAACCTGAGATTCTAGATCTTCCGACAAAGCCGAAAACTCCTCAGGTTCTATCAATCCTTCTTTCACTAAATCTAGGACCGATTTGATCCCTGAAAGTGGGTTGCGCACGTCGTGTCCAATAATGGATAGTAGTCGTGTGTTGTTGCGATTCAATGTCAGAAGCTTTTGGCTTTGCTCATCGAGCATTGAGACGGCAGCTTTTAGCTCTTTGACCTTGATACGCAATTCAAGGCTATTGATCACTTGCCGAGAAAGAATGCGTAATGAATGAAGCTGATCATCACTGAGATCACCTGGCTTGTTATCGATCACACAAAGCGTTCCCAGTTTTGTACCAGACGGCGTAATTAATGGCATGCCTGCATAAAAGCGGATGTCTGGGTCACTCGTAACGAGTGGATTATCTTTGAATCGATCGTCTTCAGTTGCGTCGCGAACAATCATCACATCATCTTGCATAATTGCACGCGCACAAAAAGCATACTCGATTGGAGTCTGGCTTGCAGCCATCCCAATTTTGGCTTTGAACCACTGTCGATCTTTATCCAATAATGTGATTAGTGAAGTTGGGACTCTGCATATTTTGGAGGCAAGCTCGACAATTTCGTCGTAGTCTTCCTCTGCTGGGGTATCCAAAATATCATAAGCCCACAAAGCTTCTAACCTAGCCTGTTCGTCTGTTGCCATGAAGTATGACGTAACCGTTGAATTTCAATTGAATTAGTTATTCAATATAAAAAGCCAACGAAATAATTCTAATGCTATTGCTTTAAGGTGACTCGATACTCACTCCCACGATCGAACACAATGATAGTCCTATCGCGGTCGATGCTTTTGATTCGTGGTCCATCGAACAACGGCATCGTACTCAAGTCAACCTCTTTGCCATCACGGATGCGTTTTCCGTCGATTCCAAATTCCATTTTTACACCGTCGGCCCGTGTGTATGACACATAGCCGTTGCTCACCAGTTTGCCAACGTCTTTTGCATTCGATCGAATCTGACGTTTGAAGGCATCGAAATTCGCGTAATCGGTGTACTGTGCTGCTTCGAAGATGAGCCCGTTGCGTAGATGATGGCTACGCAGCCTCCAGTTGAATCTCTCTTCGATCCATTCGTAATCGCGTAGAGGGAACCATGCCAGCCATGCGGTACCTGTGTCCATGAAGATCCATCCGCTGGCATCGACCTCGCGTGTTTTGAGGTTCTTGGGGAAGAATCCATCGATGTGAGGATGGTTGGCTCCCTCAGCGATGTCGTACAACACGATGAGTGTGTTCTCATGCTGGAAGGTCATTTCATACGGACTCGAACTGTTCCACTTATTAGGATCGGTGTAGACCACATGGAAGCGGTCTACTTCGTCGCTGAGCCATTCCTCTTCTTCGGGGAAGAACATGGCAAGCTCTTTACCTTCATAGTATGGGTGTAAACTGAAAACTGTATGATGATTACCCTTCCCAGGCCAGGTCACATCCCAAGTGTGTTGTTGAATCGGCTGTAGGATTCCTCCTTGTAGACTTCCAAGAGCATAGGTGGATGTCATGTGCAGCGTTTTGTATACAGGCACGTTTTTTACAGTGCTGTGACGCATAATGTGACGCGTACGCTTGCGCTCGTACTGTGTGTAGGGTACTTCACGGTCGTTGGCCAGATTATTTATGGCAACTGGAACCCGGTAGTCGCTGAACGCCGAAATCAAGTTTGTGATTTCGTAGCGAGGAATGCTCTCGGTGCCGAAATGCAGCCATCCCCATGCCACCGATGGGGCATGCTCGGGTTGAACAGCATCGTACGTGTAATCGCGGCTGTGACCACCAGCATAGCGTCCGTCGAGGTAATCGACGGCGTAGTCAGCCCAGACCCAGTCGAGCATTACACGGGCTTTCTCTTTGAATACGGGATCTTCCGCAAACTGATAAATAGAGTACAAGGGCGCGAGAAACACCGTGATGTAGGTAGGAGAGTCGAATTCACCCTGCCCAATGCTAGTCGTCAGATCCATCCAGTGCTCGATCCATTCGCGTGCCTCGCGAAGGTTTTCGTCGGACGAGCGCCCGTTGAACCACTCCGACCCAGGCTCATTAGGGAATGTCTGTGCTGCTAGATACAGCCCAGAGTAATAGAGCAACCAGTGATTTTCGGTATCACCACGATAAATGGTATGCCGTTTCAGACTTTGGCGTACTGCATCTTTGGTCTTTTGTGTGAGATTGTCGCGCGTGTACAAATAGGCACCCATGATGTCGTGGATGAAGAACATCCCGCCACGAAACGGCTTACTCGCTTCTTTGAAGATGATTTCATTGCCGAACTCGGGGTCGAGTCCACGGTTAATCAGGACTACAGACTCCATGACATCAACGTAATGCCTCGGATGTAAGGTGAGTCCTGCTCGAACGCTGTCCCTCTTAATGAGTGAGCGCGTACCCAACGTATCGATGAGTTTTTCGGCACGCTGTTTCCATACCTCGTTGTACGCCTCTTGGGATGGAAAGATTTGAGCTTGAGATGTGGTACTGCCCAAAAACAGCAGTAAGGTGGGTAGGATGAAACGTATTCTCATTGTTCGGTTTCGATATAAAGGTCCCAAATTTGTCCAGCATCGAATAGATCAGGGTTGGATGCGCGCCATGATTTGCCGTGGTCGTCGCTTCTGAATAATCCACCACCCATGCTTCCAGCCCAAACGGTTCCGGGTAAAGTACGAGATACTGCAATACCATGAATAGAAGGAAATGCGATTCCCACGCTGCGGTGCTCCCAAGTTCTTCCGAGGTCCGGTGAGTACCATACGCCAACTTCCCAACCACCAGCCCATAGCTCTTCGGCTTTGATGCCAAATTCAATTTTGTAGATGGTTTTACCATCCAACCCAGCACTAAGCTGCCAAGTGCGTCCAAAGTCGCGGCTTATAGCTGCTCCATTGTGCTGCAGACCAGCTACCCAAATGCCGGGATTATCGGGACTCTGTCGCACCGAACGTACAGGCTTATCTAAGTTCGTAGACTTCCATGTGGTTCCCCCGTCCTCGCTAATGAATACACCCGATTCGGTGCCGGCCAATACTACACGCTCATTGGTTCGGTCGAAACGTATGCTGCTTGTGAAGCGCTGTTGCAATCCTGAAGATGCCTCGACCCAATTATCGCCCCGATCTGTCGAACGATAAATTCCGTAAGGCGTTGCAGACAAGATTGTGGATGGTTTCATCGTGTTTACAGCAATGTCCTGGATTTCGGTTTGCCGCCAGTCGGTTGTGATACGCCAAGTGCGCCCGTCGTCGGTAGTGCGAAATAGTCCGTTCCCGGCTGCCACATAACGAATGACCCCACAGGTGCCGGGTTCGGTCACGATGGCAAAGTGTCTTCCTTGTGGCCAGCCACTATGATTCCACGATTTACCGCCGTCGCGTGAGTCGAAAACACCAACCACAGGATTCTGACCGCTTAATCGGTGGATTCTTGTACTCAACAGAGCAGCGTATACTCGTTCTTGAGTGCAATTGTACGAGGATTCGGTTAATGTGCTTATTGTGCTTTGGTCGTTTTGGCTCACCGAATTGCTGGATGCGCATCCAGCAACAATGAGCATAACAATGATCGACAACTGTTTCATGCGTGTTGACCGGTTACAAGTTCAGCCACATGCTCCATGGCGTTTTTGAATGCTGTGAGCGTTTCCTCGATTGCTGCGTTGTCGTGAGAATAATTGATGAGGAATGGTCGCGCGGCGAAAATACCCTGTTCGAAGAGTCTCTTGAAGAAGGCGTTCCTAAGGGTGAGATTTTCGTGCTCATCGTCTGAAAAGTGGAACTGGGCTGCTGGTGCGAGTCCGAAGCTTTTCCAGGACATCCCTAGATCAGCCGCCATCTGATCGAATCCATCCATGATCTTTTGTCCTTGCTGCCAGATGTGCTCGTGCACTGGTTCGGAATTCATAATTTTCAACGTGGCAAGAGCGGCCGCCAGCGAAAACGTTTCGCCTGCATAGGTGGTGGTAATAATCACATGGTCGAGAGGTTGCATGAACTCTCGTTTTCCACCGAATGCGGCCAATGGGTATCCGTTGGCTACGGCTTTTGCATAGGTGGTAAGATCCGGAACGATACCGAAATACTCTTGGGCTCCTCCTTTTGCTAGTCGGAATCCGGTCAACACCTGGTCGAAAATCAACACCGTGCCGTGATAGGTTGTAGCTTCACGAAGATAGCTGAGGAACTCGTGGCCCACCACAGCATCCCAGTTGTAAGGAACGGTCATTACAGCTGCAAGTTCGTGTCCATGCTTGGCGAAGATTTCACGGGCGTAGTCGGTGTCGGCATAAGGCAGACGGATCACCAAGTCGTCGAGCTCGGTTGGAACGCCGTTGTTGTCGCGGGGGAACGATGTCGCCGCCTTGCCGGTACCGCATCCGAACCAATCGTCGTACCCATGGTAGCCACAAATAGCGATCTTGCTGCGACCAGTTTTGGCACGTGCCAAACGGATTGCTGCGGTGTTTACCTCGTTGCCCGTTTTCATGAAACGTACCTGGTCGAGGCCGGGTACCATGGCACACATGGCCTCGGTTACCTCCATTTCAATCGGGCTTGCCATGCTAAAGAGCACACCCTTATCGAGTTGAGCCCGTACAGCTGCCTCTACGGCAGGGTACTTATATCCTAAGACGATGGGACCCAATGCACAACGATAGTCGATGAAAGACCTGCCGTCGACGTCGGTCATCCGGCATCCATCTGCATGATCTATAAAGTGGGGCATCGCTTCACCCATGGCTGGGTCGTGGCGCTTGGCGTTTGTTTGGGTGCCCCATGGTATGGTTTTCAGGGCACGTTCGATTAATTCTGTATTGCGCGACATGACGATCGGATCCTATGATAGGATGTTGTAAAAACATGAACTCATGCAATATCTGAACTTTTTCGAGTATTTGCCAATGGAATCGGTGGTCGGGGATCAGTGATTAGTGATCAGTG
>CAZVRJ010000079.1:5857-6995 GCA_964629885.1 uncultured Chitinophagales bacterium
GATATGCGCCAGATTTGATTTACATTACTAGAACTAGTTCAAAAGTGTCCAAATTTTACATTCATGTTTAAGCGTATTCTCACCATTAGTATTCTGGCTGTTGCCTCATGTTCAAGTCCAGAAAAGCAGCAAGCAGATCAACCAAGTAACCAGCCCATCAAGCAAATCGAAGTGGATTACGCTGAAAGGGTAAAAGAGGAGTTCCTTTTTGCCTGGAATGGTTTTAAAGTCCATGCTTGGGGTACCGACTACCTGATGCCTATTTCTAAAACAGGCAACCTTTGGTACAGCGAGCCGCTGCACCTATCGCATGTCGAGGCCATGATGACCATGAAAATCATGGGTCTTGAGGCTGAGTTCATGGAGTCGGATCATTATCTGAAAGCGAATTTGGATTTCAATAAAGACATGTATGTGAACCACTTCGAGATTGTGATCAGGATGCTCGGCGGTCTTACCGCGTTGTACCAGCACACCGAAGACTTATTCTATCTTGAAAAAGCTACCGACTTAGCCGATCGCATGCTGCCGATCTACAACTCACCAACAGGGATGCCCTATACGGAGGTCAACCTCCGAACCGGTCAAGTGAAGGGCAATGTCTCAAACCCAGCTCAAATCGGAACGCTGATCCTCGAATATGGCACGCTCGCCAAATTGACTGGCCGCGACGAGTTCTATGATAAATCCAAGCGCGCACTTACTGAGCTATATAATCGAAGGTCGGATATCGGCTTAGTTGGCTTCAAGATCGACGTAGAAACGGGGGAGTGGACCCGCACTGAAAGTCATATCGGTGCCGGAATTGACTCCTATTATGAGTATCTATATAAATGCTGGGCGCTTTTTGGCGACGAAGATTGCAAAGAGATGTGGGATGCCTCAAACAAGGCTATCCATACCTATTTGGTTGACACCACAAACACAGGGTACTGGTATGGTCACTCCGACATGAACTCGGGAGTACGCATCCAAACGTGGTACGGTGCACTTGATGCCTTCTTTGGTGGAGTGCTACTTCTTTCGGGCGATCTCGAAAGAGCCAAAGCCATCCAGGAATCGGGTTTTTATTCTTGGAACGTAAACGGAATGATGCCCGAGCAGTTCGACTATATGTCCGAAAAGGCAGTGCGTCCTG
>CAZVRJ010000080.1:0-6941 GCA_964629885.1 uncultured Chitinophagales bacterium
TCGGCCATCATGCGCGTCTGGTTAATCTGTGTCTCAATACCCAACATGTGCTCCCGCTGCTTGGTCACCCCTCCGTCATAGATCATCTGGTTGATGTCTATGCTGGCTTGATAACGGTCTTTGGGTATGTTGGGTGGAGCCATGCCGGGCAGCTGGAACGGAAGCTCCGGAACCAGGCTCTGGTACCCGGCCTGCGCATTCAGGCTGATGTCAGGCAGCAAAGCCGTGCGTATTCCATCTGCCTTCTTTTTTTGCAGCTGATCCTCTGAGTCGATCTTGCTTGTGTATGGATGATTCTCCAATGCCGCCTTAATCAACTGCTCTATGGTCACCGTCTGCGAATACACGGGCGAAGCAAGTATCAAGACCGCAAACCCAACAATGCTCGATTTAATCATCTTACACTCCCCCTTACTCTATGTTGACTAATGGATAACCCCGAAGCAGCAACTTTGGAATCTCGGTCTTGCGCTCGGTCAAAAACTGGTTGAATCCGTCGTCGTCGAATCCCAAGACCGCCTGAAGCATGGGACGGGCCACAAACGGAAACACGCATAGCGAGAACATGCTCACGACGAAATGCCTGGCATTTTTGTGGGGCAGTCGCCCACTGGCGATTTCAGCCTCGATTTCGGCGAGGAATGGTCCAATGAGCTGCTCGACCATTTGGGGTAAGAAACTTTTCAGGCGATTGGGATTTCTGTTCAGCTCGTGCAGAATGAAGCCCGGCATATAGGGATTGTCTCGCAGTGTGTCGATATATCCGGCCACAAACTTCTCGACCTTTGCCGGCAGTGGATCCTCGCCCCGCAGCGCGGTAATAAAGCTTGGGAACAGCTTCTTCGCGGCTGCCTGGTAAACTTTCTCGAACAGCAGGTCCTTGCTCCTGTAGTAGTAGTGCAGCAATGCCTTGTTGATGCCAGCCCGGTCTGCAATGTCCTGCATGCGTGCCCCGTCGAACCCTCGCTCATGGAACACATCGCGTGCGGCCTCATAGATTTTTTCGTCCGTTTCCTTTTCGATGCCGGCCATATTTAATCAGTTAATTTAATCATATAGTTTAACCATTTGGTTAAATATAATAAAAACGAAGCACAAAGCAATTTTTTCTATGGATTCCAGAACTTGACTTCGTCGGGCGACAGCCCATAGTAGTCAACAACGTCGCCTACAAGCTCCTCGCGCACCACCCAAAGAATCTTGGTTGACGCAATCTTCTTGTTCCAGTTCAGAATTCTTCTTACGGCCGGCTCCAGCCCTTGTCCTTGCAGTTCGAGGTACCCGATTTCGTCGAATACGAGCCATTCAGGCACGCTTTCGAAGCCTGCCCTCAGTACGCGGTGGGCCCAGCGGAACGATGCCTGGTCGAACCTGAAGCGGCCAATTTCAATGATTCGCGAGGCCGGCGTGGAGTTGTCGGCCGTAAGCATGTGCCTTTCGCCCGTCGATATATCTTGTATCCATCTCGTTTCATTGTCGTCGGGTGCGATTACCCCGGCGACCGAACCGCGCGGCATCGAGTCGATCCACTGCATCAACGCAGTAGTTTTACCCGATCGAATGGGTCTTACAAATAGATAAACCTCAGTCATTGGTTTTGTCTGTGCTGTACATGACCGACAATAAAATGGTTACTTTCAGAAATTCTCGAAATCGGTCGAACCATCCGGCCATATTTGAAGACTTTCTGCGGGCAAATGTTAAGATAGACCTCAATTTGGGTAGTTCGTCCATCACGGCTACAACGTTTCCATCCTCTTTGCTGGTCAAAGCCCATTTTTGAGAGATGACACTAATAATTGGCCTAACAATA
Organism: uncultured Chitinophagales bacterium; assembly: GCA_964629885.1. Taxonomy (GTDB): domain Bacteria; phylum Bacteroidota; class Rhodothermia; order Balneolales; family CAYWCV01; genus CAYWCV01. Next base: position 1,814 of record CAZVRJ010000080.1, read on the forward strand.
AGCTGCCAGAACAAGATGATCAACAATGGACGCCACAGCACATGCACCCAAGCGGGCAAATTCGATTCGTATAGATACAAAACCATCAGCAACGTCACAACAGAAAGTGAAATCAATAACTTTCGATACGACGATGCGTATTGGGAAACGGGCTGATTTTTCTCTGAAGCGGCGTCCTGTTTCCACTCGGCTTGCAACTCCCTTGATTCATAATCGGCCGAAACCCATTCATGGAGCCATTTTGCAAGAAGAAAGCCAACAATAAGGTGTGCTCCAATCCAAATGATGATTGGGATGGAGATCAGGCTGGTCGTGCTCATAGTTGGGGCGACCCATTTAGCGAACTCGTTGAAAACCACCGCCAATCCGTCGTGCCCAAATGTGACATAAAGTATCATAAGCTTCTGAATGGGCGAGTACAGGCTGGCAAGCAGGAACATCGCTGTAACCCATTTCCTCGAGTCTCCCCTGCGACCTATTAGAGGCAAGCAGCAGAATGTCTGAACGCTCATCGCCAAATAGGAAAAGGGGGAGGCGTGCGGCGTGGCCATCATTTTAATCGCCGAGACAATAACCAGAGCTTTTAAAACAGAGCTGTACGAGTTGGTCGATTTGACAATTAAATAGATGCATGCCAATGCTACAGAGCCGACTAACAAACCGGTTAGGGGTAAACGCAAAGCATGAAGTAAACCGCCAAGTGAAATTTCGGCAAGTGCCCACAGAGCGCTCAGACGAACAACAGCTTGTTCATTATTTGAATTCTCCATCATCGGTTACAATCGATGCACGTGTCTTTACATTGCGTTAGAAGTCGATGAATAGGGATAAAATGCCTACCTTACGGTCATATATCCAAACACATCCAACGATATGAACCCGATTAAAGTAGCATTCGACACCATAGAGGAAATTAGTGAATATCTCGATTCGTTCGAACAGGCTGAAGACGCCATCAAGATCGCTCAGACATTTGCAGACCAACAACCTGCTGCAATGGCTTACCTGATGTCTCGTGCCGAAAACCTTGACAGCGACGACGAGGCTGAACTTCTTCTATATATCGGGAATGTGATCTACTTGAGTTGCAAAAAAGCCAAGGATGACTTGCTTGAAGTTACCGCAGAAACGATCGACAAGGCTGAAGATGTGTTTCTCAACCAAATGAGGGCTATTGCCGACATGAGCGAGGAAGATGCACGTGACGGATTTGGCCCAATTTTCGATGCACAGCCCGATTTGAGCACGTACTTGGTTGGCTGGATTGAGCAACTCTCTGAGGATGGCGTCGACGAGGAGTCGATCAATGCGATGTACTCTATCCTCCAGGTGCTCGTGAATGCGTTCGACATGACAATGAACCCCAAATAGATTAGGCGTACTTGTACCAGAAGGATGCGACCAATGCAGCGATTTGCCCTGCGGCATTTGGCACTCGGCATTATCGTACTTGCCAGTGCTTTCATTGAGGTATCTACTGCCCAGATCGCTCCGTTTTCGCATTTAGATATATCGTTAACAGCACACCAAAACGTGCCTAGCAACGATGCTTTCTACGAATTTTTCGGAACTGGATTCGGTTTTGGTGGAAACTTGAAAACACCATTCTACATCGGTACCGCCGATATCGGCCTACAATGGCATAAATACCGGAAGAACTTGGTCACCGTTCCTAAAATGACCGCACTTTTCATGTATGCAGGATGGGGCTACCCGCTTCGCATGGGTGCCCTTGAAATCGAGCCTAGCTTCCGTTTGGGTAATTACCGTATGATGTTTGAGATGGATAACGCTTTTAAAAGCGAGCTCGACGAAAGTGAATTCACTACTGCGCTACATGCTCGAGCCCAGCTCTTCGTTGGTAGTAAAGCTGCAGTGCATGTCGAAGCATCTCGCATGACGGTTTACACCTACAACAGGCTGTATTACAATTATGTTGGCGGCGGCGTATCCTATCGAATGCGAACGAGCAAAGCCGTTCAAGGAGCTCTGAGGAAATGACGAGGCAATCTTATCGTATTGCAAATGGCCTTGCGTTATTCCTTTCTATAGTAATGATGACCATTAGTTCATCAACCGCATTGGCACAATCCAACGGACGCTTGGTTTACGACAAGACTCAGCTTCTCGATTATGGTGTTTATCGTCCAGCCGATTTGATCGAATTGCTTCCTGGGTGGAGTACATGGTCTGTCGATGGTTTCAGCAATCATGTGTCTGCAAGTGGACTCTCAAACTACTCTCAGGAGCGATGGGCATTATTCGTGGATAATCGCCGTATCGAACGCGGGCTTTTAGGTCTGCTTGATCTAAACCTGCTACCAATTGCTGTACAGCAAATTGATTCTGTAGAGGTATATACTGTACCCACATCCATAGCCGGCCAATGGGTGGGTCAAGGTGCCATCCATATTTTTACAAACAGGGATGGAGATCGCTTTGACCTTGGCGGCAGCATGTACACCGGTAACGAAATCAATGATCCAGGTCCGTTTCTGTACACCGACTACCGAACGCAGAACATCGATCGTGTGGGTCCAGATGGAAACGGCTACTTGCACTTGGCCTCGAACGGCTTTTATGTAACCGCGTCGGTAATTTCCCGTGAACATCACTCCACCGACGAGTACATCGGCTATCGCACCCGGGAGCGTCACGACAACAACAACCACAGCCCTCGGAAACTACTTTTCTCGCCATTGGTGCGTGCTGGATTTGTAGGAAAAAAGTCAGACTTGGATCTGGTAGCCACTAGGAACATCTTCAACGATTTCGCATTCATTCCCGGGTACGGTGCTGAATTGCCAATGCGGCAAACATACACCAGCCTGTCTGCCCAAGGATCTTTCTATTTATCTGAGAATGTGAAGCTCTTGGCCGGGATTACGGCAACGGAGGACTTCCATCACGGACGCGAGAACCTCCTTGCATGGGACCCCAGCATCAAAGCCGATGCTGTGCGCGCAAGGGCCGGATTGTACTTCGCAAAAGCAGTTTGGTCGCTCGAATTTGGGGGCGGTGCAGACATGTTCCGCGCAAGGCCGTTCACAGACATCCTCATCAGCAATCTTTACCGAGTCTATCGTGGATATGCCAACGCTTCACACTTTGCAGCAAGTGCCCAAACCCACATTTCGGCTGAGGTGTCGCAGGTCGCAGGAGCCATCTTGCCAAAGATTCACCTCAATTACCAATGGAACCCCCTTTCGCTCCACGCTTCATATAGCCGCAACTCCATTTTGGAACAACAATCGCTTTGGTACTGGATGCAGATGGGATACAACGGTTTCAGCCAGTTAGCTCCAAATCCATCCGGTTTCGACCGAATTGGAGTGAGTTCCCAGGCCACTGCCGACATTGAGTTGGCACTTCTTGCAACTGGGGCGGCTAGAGTAATTGTGCATACCGGTTTACGTTACACGCAGAACGACTGGGCAAGCCAATCATCATTCACGTACTTACCCGCCGAAGTTCGTTTTAGAGATGATCTTCGGATTATTCCAGATCTTGGTGGTGTAATGGCTGTAGCTGGCGTTAATGGACGCATACGGTCAACACGCAGCTTTGAGCATGAATTCTACGGCGGCGTGCAAAGCGTCGTGCAGGGTGGCGACACGTATCGCGAACTGTCTAGAGAAGCACCAAAACTTACTGCATACTATGGCTTACGATATTTTGGTGTTCCAGGTTTCACTATGGCTGGGCGCTTCAACGTGCAATCTCCCACAGAGTGGGGCGGGTTTTATAACACATCGCGGAACGAGACGCCATTCTTTGACGGACCCGTACTTCCTACACAAATGAAACTCAATCTGTACGCACGCAAGACGATATTTAATGAGCGTGCCTGGGCTGCATTGAAATTTGAGAACGTTTTAAACCGCGCATTGCAGAGCTGGCCAGCTGGTGAAGTGCGCGATATGACGTTTCACATAGCAATAGGCGCTTCTTTGAAAAAAGAAACTGCCTCACGATATTCTGGTGATCCATTCGAACGACCACTGTACTAGCGATGACTCCATATCCTGAGATTCCACAACAATACCTGCGTCTAATGCAGATGCTTCACTTAGGCATTGGGTTTGCGATCGTACCTTTGACCATTTTTATCCCAGTGGTAGCCGGAGCTGCAGCTCCTTCGGAAGGCGAATACAACACCATCAAGTTACTCACTCAGTTTCATGTATTCGTATTTTTGGCTTCGTTGTTCGCTAGCGGATTCATTACCTCTAAATTGATGCAGCGGGCAAATGAGCAATTGCAAGCTGCCACGGGTAGCGATAAAGACGTTGCTTGGTCCTCTTGGCTAGAGTCTTTCAAAAATGCTCATATCGTATCGCTGACACTACGTGAAGGACCAGCATTTCTTGGATTGATTACTCTGATATTGGCGTCGATTTATGGTGTTCTGTGGGAGAACTCCTTTTATTGGATCAACTACTTCAGTTCGGCGCTGTTTATGCTGTACTTAGTGCTCTCGTTTCCCAACGAGCAGAAAATTGCAGCTGCATCACGATTCTGAGATTCAATCCTCCCGTTGATTCAAAATTTCGAGCGCACTCTTGCACCAAGCCAACATGGCTCGCGTACTATGGATACTATGGCTTAATGTCAGTAGCTGGTAAACCGAGGATGTGTTGTCGGCAGATTGCCGTATGGTTGCAATTCTCTGTTCGTTTGTACCGAGCTCATCCATCAATGATGTTCTGTAGGATTCAATATGCTTTACAAGTTCCTCATTTGATGTGTGCGAACCAAAGTAGACCTTCATGAGTAGAATACTCCGTGGTGGCATCGGATGTATTTCTTCAGAAAGCCAATTGCGAAATGCCACCAAACCCAGCTCGGTTATGGTATAGACCCATTTATCCGGTTTGTCGGTTTGTTCAACCTGTTGCCTTTCCACAAATCCACCTTCCAGTAATCGCTTGAGCATCGGATAGATGCTGGCGAAACTTTCGCTCCAAAAATGACCGATTTGCTGCTCGGTTTTTCGTCGCAGGTCGTACCCAGATGAAGGTCCTTGGGATAATAGACCAAGTAGGGCGAATTCAGATGTGTTTTGTTTTGGCATAGGCGAGAAGCGAGAAGCGAGAAGCGAGAAGCGAGAAGCGAGAAGCGAGAAGCG
>CAZVRJ010000081.1:0-6552 GCA_964629885.1 uncultured Chitinophagales bacterium
GTCATATCGGGGCCGATGCGGTAGGTATGTCGACCGTACCCGAACTGATCGAAGCTGGCAAGCTTGGTCTAAAATGCGCCGGAGTATCACTGATCACAAATGCAGCGTCCGGCGTGAACGATACCGTACTAGACCATGCCGATGTAAAAGATGTGGCTGAGAAAAGATCGAAGGATTTTGCCCGAATGATGTGTGCATTGATAGACCTTATTTGACCGAAGATTGACCGTAGATCAAAACGATCATAGAATGGAAGAGTGACCGTAGATCAATAAGATCAAAAAGATCATAGGATGGAAGAGTGACCGTAGATCTATAAGATCAATAAGATCATAGGATGGAAGAGTGACCGTGGATCTATAAGATCAAAAAGATCATAGGATGGAAGAGTGACCGTAGATCTATAAGAGCGATCGGATCATCCATTTAGTACTAAATACTTTTTCATCTTGATCTTCTTTGCAGCGCTGTCGGAGCTCATGTACCGGATGCTCCCGAAGATCGGCCGCTCGAACCATGGACGATCAAATCTCCCAAGACACCAAAAGATGCCCGAGTAGCTATTGGGATCGCGTCCATCGATGGCGTACTTATTATTGAGCTCGATCATGTAAGCCAGTGCCGTTTCGGGATCGGGCGACCATTCGAGGATCTTCTTCCCCCAAAGCATGCGCAGGTAGTTGTGGATGATGCCATCGCGCACCAGTTCGCGCTGTGCTGCATTCCAGATTGGGTCGTAGGTTTGGGCCGTTTCTAGCTGCTCGAGCGAGTACATCACTGGCCGGGGATCGTTCTTGTGCTCATTAAGCGTCTTCTGTGCCCATACGGGCAATGACTCAAACTTGTCGTAGTCCGGTTCGTGGTGTGCATAGTGAAAGCCTACCCCCCGCCAGGTGATGAGCTCGTCGAGGTATTTCTCCACATAGTCGTGACCGCCGAAATACCCCGCCGACGTGCCACCGTTGTACTCAAGAGTATCGGCCGACCACCCCGTAGGCTGCTGTGATATGATTTTTTGCACAATTTCGTGCTCGCTCAACGTACCGAAATGCAAGAATGGACTCATCCCGCTCGCGGCACTTGAATCTGGATCGTTGCGTTCGGTGCCGTATCTCTGCAGGTTTCGGCCGATGAAATCATCAAGTCGCTTCAGAGCTGTCTCACGATTGCCGGCATACTTGAGGGCCGTCACTGAGTGGTCGATATCGAATGCGGATGGCGATACATCGACCCAATCGGCTGCGGCGGTAACTTGCGGCCATGTTTCGAAGATGTCGGCATCCAACTGGGCAGCCTTGATCTTGAGGTCAAACAACGGATCGTATGCTGGCATGGCTGCCCACGACTCCCTGAAATTCTTCTGCACTACTTTGCGGAACAAGTACGCCGAATACGGCGCCTTGTCGGTGAGCGCCAAAGGGATCATCCCACAGCTGTCTACCGTCGTAAAAGGTACACTAATTGCCTGCTCGAGACGCTTATTGAAGCCGGGCTGGATGAAGGCAGGATACTCGTCCGATATCACCAAGCAGGCATCTTGCGACGCACGTTCGACAAGCCCCTTCCAAGCACCGGCTTTTGGCTCGATATAGCTGAAGTAACTCACGCCGCGTCGGGCACTGTCTGTCGACTTCTCCATCATTCCGTCAATCATGAACTGGTGGAAGCGGTCTGATGCCCATGGGTAGTCGGCAACCAAGGTCTCAAGGATAACCAGCGGTCTTTCGAGCTTGTTGGCCCATGCCACGGCATACTCAAGTGCATAATTTGAATACAGTCGCCTGTTGCTGTGCATCCAATAGAGCACGTACTTACCGTCAGGATTCGGATCTCCAGACCGGCGCTTGTACACCCTGCTTGTGTTAATGTTTTTCATGCAGCAAATATCATCAAAACTAAAACGGTATAATTCAGAATAATGCACACAGAAAACTAATTTGTGAATTTGCGTTCCAATTTGGATATTAAAGCACCTATTACTACGTTTGTAGTACTTATGAAACCATCAAATCCCGAATTTCTGCTATGAGAAAAGCTTTAACTCCGCTGGGCGAGACCGAAATGGAAGTGCTCCACCATGTATGGGAGCTTCAAAACGCCTCGGTAGCCGATGTGCACGACCGAATCCGCGAGACTCGAAAAGTAGCCTACACCACCATCATGACGGTGATGAAGAATCTGTCAAACAAAGGCTACCTAGCATACGACAAAGAGGGCTTGACCTACGTGTACTACCCTGCTCGTAAGCCCGAAGAAGTGCAACATGCACTCGTTTCGGGTTTGCTTCAAAAGGTTTTCAAAGGATCGGCCCCTGCCTTGATCCAGACGTTGGTCAAGAATGAAGACCTGTCAGACAAAGACAAGCGCGACATCATCGGATTGATCGATTCCATGTAGTAGGTCATGATCGACCAAGCGCTACATATTCTGGAGCGTTTCGGGTACCACGCCATCGCGTGGTTCTGGATCCCCATGTTGATTTGGACTATCTGCCTAGTTCTAGTCTACCCAGTGCTGAAATTGTTCAGCCGACTCCATCCTACTTACCAGTACCACAGCAGGCTGGCTCTTTTTTATGCTCTGCCGGTCGGTCTGTTGCTGTTCCTGATTCCGTTCCACGATTTCATAGTTGAGGGCGAGTCGCCACTGCTTGAGGCAGCAATGACCCGTACCTTGTATTTCAACACAGATTTCTTGGTTACAGCGAGTCAGACACCCGGCAGTTGGTATCAGGTTTTATGCACCCTAGTCGGTGCAGTAAGTTTGGGACTGATCTTCGATGCCATATCACGTGTGTATCAATTGTTGATGGCTTACCGAGATCTGCGAGCGGTGATGCGGCATTCCACACACAAAGATGAGCATGTTCTTACGAAGCAGCTGCATGCGATTGCTAGCTCGATGGGCATCAAGAGGTTGCCGCGGTTATTCATCACCCGTCAGGTGCATGTTCCACTCACATTTGGCTTCCTAAAGCCCGTTGTGGTCATCCCTGAGCATATTTTGGAGAACCCCTCGAACCTTCACCCTGTATTCCTGCACGAGCTCATCCACATCCAACGCTTCGATTATGTCCTCACTTGGGCAGAGCAGTTACTTCTGAGCATTGGAGGCGTGAATCCGGCTTTGAAACATCTTTGCTCCGAAATTGAAGACTACCGAGAGCAGAGCTGTGATGCTGCCGTACTTGTGAACAGCCACGTCTCAAAATACAGCTATGCCAGCATGCTGTTCAGCATGTCGCAGTACAGAGACACCAACTATGGGATGGATCTACGTCTGGCACGCAATGCAAGCGGACAACTACGTCGCAGAATTGTGGCCATCAAGAATATGTCGTTGAACCGCCTGTACGAAAATCACCGGTTCTTGATCAGCAAGATGGTAGCATTAGTAATCCTGCTTTTGGTTAGCGGCACACTGGCAGGTGCGTACCACATGAACTTCAACAAGGACTTTAATCCGGCAACGAGAATAGCCAAGTACAAAGTCTACGATTTGATGCCATCGTTCTTGGGTTTTGAATCGAATGATATAATGGCAACCACATACCCAAGCATGGCCATGTTATCGGGAACACAGGGATTGGTGATGCTCGATCTTAAAATAGACTCGGAGGGCAAAGTGAGCAAAATTAGAGTTGTTCGCGACCCAGGTTCCGGGCTAGGCACCTTCGCACGCAAACAAATTGAGCGGGCTCGATTTACGCCAGCAATTGATGGTGGAACACGCGTCGAGTCGAACATCATGTTCCCTATTCTGTTCGATCTTACCGACGGCCAAGCATCTGTCAACTATGGCGTTAGCGTTCGTCGCACTGCCGATATGGATCCTGAAATGCCCGAGATGATCATTTTGACTGACGAACCCGATCTAACGTTGTCGCACCAAATGCCACCGTCTGAACTTGGCGGCCTGACAGGAGAACCAGCGACAACTTCATATGAACCGGAGATCTTCCTGGTCGTTGAAGATGAACCACAGCTCATTGGTGGACTCGAGGGGATTCAACGGAGTGTCCGTTATCCTGACATAGCACGCAGGGCCGGTATTGAGGGGCGCGTGTTCGTACAATTTGTCGTGAACGAACGGGGTGAAGTCGAGAATCCCGTCATCACCCGTGGTATTGGGGGCGGATGCGATGAAGCTGCATTGGAAGCCGTCAAACAAGCGCGCTTCGTTCCTGGCAAACAAAGGGGAAGGGCAGTAAAGGTGCAATATTCGCTTCCGGTGACGTTTAAGCTTGCAGATTGATTCACGATTGCTATTTTGCAACCTTTCGCACAGAAAAGCGTAGGTTATAAATAGCTATTAATCAATTCAAACTGATATGGGACGCCGCCTGACCAAGTCGACTGATCAAAAAATGCTTTTTGGCGTTTGCGGAGGCATCGCTGAGTATTTTGGGCTCGATCCGACCCTCATCCGCCTGATTTTTGTCTTCTTGACCATCATCACTGTTGGCACACCTGTTTTGGCGTACATTATTTTGTCATTTGTGATGCCTGCACGCTGAGGTTTGAGTCTAATGATTATCTTCCTTTTTTCGTAACCTCCGAGAAAAAGGGTTATTTATGCGAGTTGGAATTGTTGGAGATCCAGATAGGTGCAAAGCGTGGGAAGACCTGCTGGTCAGTTCCAGCGTCGTCACTGAAGTGTCGTTGTCGCGTGTCGTAGCCGCCCAGAAGGGTGTCGACACAGTAGTACTCCTCGAAGAAGACGACCATCGCTTTGATGCCGCGCTTGAGGCTATACGAATGGGTTGCCACGTGTTTATCGTGTCGAAACTGCCCGTGAAACGCAGAGATGCCGAAATGCTCTATCATACCTCAGAGGAGGCCGGCGTTGTGGTGCAGTTCGCGCACTGGGCAACGTTTTCTTCGGCCTCTCAATGGATGCTCAATACGGTAAAAAAGCCCGATTTTATTCACATCCAGCGCGAAATGACCTACGCTCAGTTCGAAGGATCGAGCCATGGATTCGGGCACTACCTCATCGAGGATCTTGCGATGGCCCTCAAGTGGGCCGATTCGAATGTGCATAGGATAGAGGCCAATGCATCCAGAATCAAGGGAGCCTTAGCCGGCGCACATCTGCTGATCCGGTTCGACAACGGAAGTACTGCGGTTCTTTACCAGCAGGTGACCAATATCGACTCAAGGCACTTGAGGTATGCCTCTAACAGTCAGCACATTGTGCAGTGCAATGTGCCGGAGCAGTCGGTACGACATGGGCAAATGGGTCCGAACGGATTATTCTTCGAAAAACGTTTCTATGAGCACACCGATGCAGCCAACATGGCGGTAAGTCTGTTCCTGAAGGCCATACAAATGCGCAAGCCCGCAGCTTATACCGCTTTAGATGCCATGAAGCTTGTGTATGCGTTGGAACTAGTGGAAGAGCGACTCGGTTTGCTCCATTGACGTTGTCTGTTAGCCCTTAATAGCCTACCTTAACGCCATAAACAAATTATCATCAACACTATGTCAGTCATTCGATTCAAGCAGGTAGATGCTTTCACACGCAAGCCTTTCAGCGGTAACCCGGCAGGTGTGGTGCTCGAGGCGCAGGGTCTGAGCAGTAAGGATATGCTCCGCATCGCCCGCGAAATTAATGTCAGCGAAACGGCGTTCGTTCTCGATGCCCCCAACGAGGAGTCAGATCTCCAGCTGCGCTGGTTCACTCCAACACAAGAGGTCGACCTTTGCGGACACGCCACTATTGCGGCATTTCATGCGATGGCAGAAGAAGGCATGTTTGGGTTGGAAGTCGACGAGCCTCAGAGCTTTTTGGTCGACACGAAATCAGGCATAATAACTGTGGATGTAGAATGGCAGGACCTTCGCCCCTACATTCGAATGAGTCTGCCTATACCCAAATTCTTCCCCTTTCCAGGCGATATTTCTAACTTATGTGGAGCGCTAGGATTGTCGGAGATCGAGCTTAGCCAAAAGGTTAAGCCCCAGATTACCCATACTGGCTATGTGTTTGTGCCAGTGAAGGATTTCGACAGCCTGAAATCGCTCGATCCGAACCCATTCCTGCTCAAGCGTCTCGGCGAACGACACGATCTGAACGGATTTGCAGTGGTTACTATGGATACTGGGAGCAAGGATATCGACTGGCATATGCGCTTCTTTGCCCCAGCAATGGGCATACTCGAGGATCCCGTAACCGGATCTGCAAATGGTCCAATGGCCGTTTTCTTATGGTACAACGGGTTCCTGAAAGAGGATCAGAAACTGTTCAACTTCAAAGCGGAGCAGGGTCGCTTTGTTGATCGCACGGGTGTAGTACACGTCCAGATGCACGCAACCGACACTGCCGTCGACGAGCTCATGATAGCCGGCGAAGCCGTGACCGTCATAGATGGGCAGATCATGATGGACACAAACGTGCCGGCAAAGTTTTGATAAAAAAAAAGCCCCAACTGATGATCAGATGGGGCTTTTAATAGTTCCTGTATATCTCTGTCCGTTGCCTTATTTATCTCGAAATGCCTTATTCAGGTCTTAGTAAGTTTCGATACCCTTGGTTGTGACACCGCCGGCC
>CAZVRJ010000082.1:0-6172 GCA_964629885.1 uncultured Chitinophagales bacterium
CCACGGCCGTGATGGTGAACGACCACACCGCCTTCCGCGTCGACTGGATGCCCTTTGGCGGACGCGACGCCTCCGGCGAAGGCCTCGGGGGTATCCCCTATTCGGTGTATGAGATGACGAGAACGAAACTGATTGTGCTGCGAGGACTGAGGATTGGGGATTGAGGACTGAAGTGAGGGATAAGGCAAAGGAATGAGGATTATGGGGAGAGTGAGGGTGAATACAAATCATTAAAATGATCAAATTCTGCCGTATATTGCTTTTCTGTCGTCTACTCCTTTTGGGGGTAAGAAATGAATGAAACAATGATGCTTTAATGGAGTCTGACCTATTTAGGCTGGAACCCTTTTTTGAAATGTCGCCCGCACTCATGTGCATTGCGGGTTATGACGGATTTTTCCACAAAGTAAACCCGGCGGTGGTCAACGTGCTGGGTTACACGCAAGAAGAGCTGCTGTCGCGGCCTATCAATGATTTTATCCATCCCGACGATGTCGACATCACGTCCCAGTTTCGTGATGGTGTTCGCCAAGGCATCCCACTTATCAACTTCGAGAATCGGTATTACACAAAGTCTGGCGAAATTGTGTGGCTGCAATGGACCACCATATCAGACACTCAGAATAAAGTGATCTACGGGGTTGCGAAGAATGTGACCCAGCGAAAGCGAATGGAGGCGGAGCGGAACAGCCTGCTTGAGAATCTGGCTACCATCAACAAGGAAATTCAACTCAGGTCGTGGTCAACTACCCATGACCTTAGGTCTCCACTTGGCAACTTGCTGGCGATTTTCGAATTGCTGGACTTTTCGAACATTCAGGACGAGGAAACCGTTGAGTTGTTGCGCATGCTGCGCACGGCTACCAGCACTCTAAAGAAAACGCTCGACAGCTACCTCGATTCCATCAGCAGCGAACCTAACACGCTGCCTACCGTGGAGAATGTAAATGTCGCAGACGCGCTGAATCTAGTTGCCGAATCCTTGAAGGCTACTCTCCGGCAGCGCCAAGGACGCATTACCAGCGATCTAAGCGAATCGTCCACATTACGGTTTAACAGAGATTATCTGGAAAGCATACTGCTTAATCTCATTTCAAACTCCATTAAGTACGCCAAACCGGACGTACCGCTCGAAATCCATATCGAACTTCGTCAGCACGTCGGGGTGCAGAACCTAGTTTATCGCGACAACGGTATTGGATTTGACATGGAAGCCGTTCGTGGACGGTTGTTCGGGTTCCATCAGTCGTTCAGTACGCACAAGGACAGCAAGGGGATAGGGCTCTTCCTTGTACAGACGTACATGAACCGATTCGGAGGGAATATCACCTTAGAAAGTGAGTTAGGTCAAGGTTCTACGTTTACGCTTACGTTTAAAGACTGATTAGCCGTTCTTGATGTCTTTTAGGATGTGCGGGCCTGAGCTAAAGCGTCAATACCAGCCTTTTTGCCTCCGCTGGCACCTCTAAAAACGGGCTGTGGCCACAGGTAGGGTAGGCAATCTCCTCAAACGATCCACCCTTGTGAGCATACTGCTCCAAAAAGGACCGCATGTCATCGACCATCCGTTCGTTCGGTGCCCCATTGCCGTGGTTTGCAACCAGAACGTCGTCGGTTCCGTACGCCCAAGTAATGGGCGGTTTTTTTGTGACAGCCAGAAGGGCAGATTGTAGCCCCAAATTTCGTCGTGGTGATACGGCCTCGACGATGGCTTCCGGATATGCACCCGGCCCGACCTGCATCTGCAGCACGGCATCGACAATTTGGTCAACATCTGGATGGCGATACGACGGATGCCAGAAAGTTGCATTGACGACGTTCGCGACGTACTCTCGATTCTTCTGTGCCAGTGCTTTGACAAAGGAAACATCGGGCCCCTTCGTGAAATACCCATGGGGCGGAGGTGGGGCATATAGGGTTAGTCGATCGATCGGCACCACTTGGTTAGCCAGCATCCGAAGAGCGACAAGTGCGCCGAGGGAGTGCCCAACGATGTGGATTCCCGAGCCGATGCTCACCAGTTTCACTTTCAGGAATACCTCAAGGTCCTCGGCCCAATCGGATACCCCGCGTTTGGGGTTGATTTTTTGCTCGGGATCCGACATTCCGTACATACGCATGTCGGGAGCAAGTGCGAACACCTCGTGCGGAATTTCCTTCAGAAGCTGGTTCCAAATATTGGAGTTACTTGCATTCCCATGAATAAACAGCACCAGGCGACCAGTTTTTGATCCGGCCGCCCGATACCAAGTTCGCATACGGGGTGTCTGTAGTTTCACTTCACAAAATCGCGGATCGCATTCGCAAACTCGACGGGTTTTTCCAATATCAGCATGTGACCGCACTTGTCGATTTCGACCAAGGTGCTGTTTGGGATCAAATCATGGCCCATCCGCATCACGTCGGCAGTTCTGCCCGGATTCAGATAGGGATTCGGAATCAGGTTATCGTTCTTGCCGTAGACGATGAGGGTACGGTGTTTGATGTCACCTAATCGGTCGGTAGTCGGCTCGTTAAGCATGGCGTCAACGCTTTTGTCGACGGCATGGGCGAAGTCATAGACGTCGTAGGCCTTGGCCATGCGCACACGCTCCTCTACCAACCATTCGTGGCGGTCGTTCCAGCGGTAAAAGTTGCCTGCTAGGTTGCGGCGGATGTTTTCCTCGGTGGTCTTGACGACGCCCTCGTGGGTGATAACGCTCGAGAGCCAATTACCGGCGCCGCGGTCGAAGGGCTCGATACCCGCAGGAGCTGCCAGTACAAGGTTGGTAATTTTTTCGGGATGTGATAAAGCCAGCGTGATGCCGATCTGTCCACCCATCGAATGGCCCACATAGGTTACATTGCTCAATTTGAGCTCGTCGATGAGACCTGCAACTACGTCGGCATAGTATTGCATGCCTATCGGTAGCTCGCCCTTCTGCGATTTACCATAGCCTGGCAGATCAACTACGATGAGTCGATAGTTCTTTTCAAGCTGTGGGATCACCTCGCGCCAGAAACCGGCGTTGCTCGCGAGACCGTGCACGAGTACGAGCGTCTTGTCGCCCGATCCGGCATCTATATATGCCACGGTGGGCGTACCGGTCGTCTTCTTGACGGTGTACGTGTAATCGATGTCCTCAAACTCCAATGCCGGCATTGAGGTGTACTTGTATCCTGAGCAGGAGGCGATCAGGATGCTGACAATTAGTGCGATGTAGATATTTTTCATGGTTGCCTCCTTAGAACATCAGCCAGCTGAGGGATGTGAACACGACCCATGGATTATCCGGTTTTGTTTCGGACAGTCGGACTCTAGGGCTATCGTAGAAGTCGCCGTTCATCATATAGGCACCACTGATGCCAATGGTAAGGAATACCTTGAGGTTGTATTTCAGCTCGGCGTTGATTTCAGAACCGATGTAGTTGCCACCCCTCGGAGGAGCCACGTTACTGATGGCGCTGGCAAAGCCCATTTTGCCAGAGAACCTGTTGGGAATAAAATCTTTGGAGGCGTTTAGGAACACAGCCGATGTGCCATAGCCCATGTTGGATATGTCGTGTACAGCCGAGTAGTAGCGGTTTACGACTTGAGCGTCGGGGAATAACAGATAAGCTCTGTGCGATGCGTAGATACCGACGGGCGATCCCCACACGTTTCCGGTGAGAATGGAATTAACCTTTCCGTCTTTTACGCCGTCGGTGTCGCCCGTTGTGAAGAGCCCCTCAATCCACACTTTGTCTTTGTTGGTCTGTCCATACTTGAAGTGCAAGCCAGCATTAACGGCTGCTGATGCAACCTCGGCAATACGACCGGTTTCGATACCTATGGAGTCGATGGTGCCAACGTTTGCGATGGCGTACCCATCAGCCATCCATGGACCACTAATGAAATCGCGGTTATAGGCGGCGTTAATTCCTGTCCAAATTATGTTGGCTTTGTAGTTTTGCGTCGAGACGCCGGCATCGCGAAAATCGAGGCGTACGGCTCCATTGTACTCTGCCAATGCACTGGTCAGGCCTTGACCCAACACGGATATACCGCCGGCGTTTTTGGCCGTGTCGCGCAGGTACCACAGACTGTACCCGACTTCCCATTTTTTAGATGCTCTATTCTTCAAGTCAGCCATGATCAGATAGACGTCGTCGTCCATCGAAATCTGGTTTTCCCACAGCTGGTAGGCTCCCAGACGCATCTTTAGGGTTGGGTTCACGTCCTTGAACAATGCGGCACCAACCGCTTGGGTGCCCCAAAATGAAAGCTTATAGCCAGTTGTTTGGGCAATATCAAGTGTGTTTGTGTTCGGATCGAGCGCATTGTCGAACATGCGTTGCAACCCGACCACGGCATTCCATCCTTTGTCGGGTGGACGGATTTCAACGTTGGCCATCAATGTTTGAAGGTTGACCTGGCCACCGCTCAGACCACCACCGCGGTTGTTGCCGATACCGTACGATTGGTCACCGAAGGTATAGTCTATCTTCATCAGTGTACGGAAGGTGGCATAACCGTCTAGTATTGACGGTGTATATACAAGAAACGGTACAAAGCGCTGCTCTGTGTAGAAGGCAGCGCGAGGTACCGTACTTGTCGAATTTGAGCCAAATAGGCGACCGATCACCTGACCCTGAAGCACGTCGTTCGTGGGTGTCACATTCGACACCGTTGTACGGGTGAACGAGTAACCGATAAAGGTCCACTCCTTGGGTTTTGGATCCAGCGTGTACTTCGGCCGATAGGTTGTCTGTGCCATCACCGATGAACACGAAACCAAAGCCAGCAACAGGGTCAAGATGATAGGACGCATAGGATTACTCCTGTAAGATTAGTTCTTGGTGAACTTTTGAACCCAGAAAGTACCTTGAGCAGTACCTCCAATGGTTGTCGATCCAAATCCACCAGCTTGGGTAGGTCCAACAACACCAGCAAGAGCAGGCTCGGATTGGATCACTTCGTAGGTCATCACGCCAGCTTGGATTTGGAAAATGCCCTTGGCCACTAGGGATGTCGGGGTTGCCTGACGAAGCTCGATGGCACGAATTCCATTTGCGGCGGGTGTGGTGGCTACCCATGTTCCAGTAAATGTAACGGTAGCATTACTCGAGTCGGTCGAAACGACATTGTATGTGCCATTTTCATTGAAAACGGCGTCAATTTTGCGGGTTTTGCTCAAAACTCTGAGACCTAGTGCTACGTTAGTGGCACCCTGAGAGACCCAGGTTCCGACGATTTCGTCTTTATTGTTGTCTTTGTCATCGCCTATTGAGTCGCAGGCGGTAAACGAGAAACCGATCAGCATAAAGCTGAGTAGATATATGAGATTTTTCATGATGGTTGTTTTGTTTAGGTTGTTAGGTTGTCAAATTTCTTTGGAAAGAGCCCGTTTTAAAATTTTACCGGCGTCACTCTTGGGGAGTTCAGCGATGAATCGTGCATGTTTTGGAATCTTGTATTTCGCAAGTTTGCCCTCGCAATACGCACGCACAGCATCCGTATCCATATGCGCACCGGGTCTGAGCACAATGTAGGCCATGCCTACCTCGCCCCATCTGTCGTCGGGCACGCCAATAACAGCCACTTCCCTAATGTCGGGATGGCTCCGTAGCAAGTGTTCGATTTCGGCCGGATATACGTTTTCGGCTCCACTGATGAACATATCTTTCTTGCGGTCGACGATGTAGAAGTATCCTTCATCATCCTCTTTTGCAATGTCGCCAGTGTAAACCCAACCGTCGACGACTGTCTTCTTGGTGGCTTCCTCATTGTTCCAGTATCCATCCATTGTAACTGGCCCCCGTAATAGAAGTTCCCCCGGGGTGCCCCGAGGTACAACTACACCATGATCGTCGACTACTCTAGTGTCAATGTAGAAATTGGGGAATCCGATGGATCCCATTTTGCGCTCAGCGTCTTCCTCGTTGAGGGAGAAGACATTAGGGCCAAACTCGGTAAGTCCGTATCCTTGTCGCACCGGGACATTACGTGCGTGCCAGTCGCGTATAAGCCCAATCGGCATGGGTTCGCCGCCGACAATGGCATACCGGACACTAGACAGGTCGGTCGAATCGAAAAGCGGGCTTTGGCGGAGCATGTCCATCATGGTGGGCACACCGAAAAAGATCGAAACCTTCTCTTGCTCGATGAGCTGCAACACCCTGTCGGGATCAAATTTCTTCAGGAAGATCTGCT
>CAZVRJ010000083.1:0-5954 GCA_964629885.1 uncultured Chitinophagales bacterium
CATGTTCTTGACCACAGAGTCGTGACGGTTAATCTTGGCGGCACGCTCAAGAAGACGGCTGTGGAGGTAAAACACGTCGCCCGGATAGGCTTCACGACCCGGTGGACGGCGAAGCAAAAGCGACACTTCGCGATAGGCTACAGCCTGCTTAGAAAGATCATCATAAACGATGAGAGCATGACGACCTGTGTCGCGGAAAAACTCACCAATAGCGGCGCCCGCGTAGGGAGCAATAAATCGGAGTGGAGCAGAAACAGAAGCAGCGGCAGACACAATAACAGTGTACTTATCGGCACCGTGCTCTTCGAGTGTGCGCTTCACGCTTGCAATGGTGGATCCCTTTTGACCGATAGCCACATAGATGCAGAACACAGGTTTGTCAGACTCGTGCGTCGCTTTCTGGCTTAGAATCGTGTCGATCGCAATAGATGTCTTGCCAGTCTGACGGTCGCCGATAATGAGCTCGCGTTGACCGCGTCCGATAGGAATCATGGCGTCAATGGCCTTGATACCCGTCTGTAGTGGCTCTTTAACAGGCTCACGGAAGATAACACCAGGTGCCTTGCGCTCAAGTGGGAGGCGTATTGTGTCGCCAGTAATTGGACCTTTGCCGTCGATTGGGTTACCCAGAGGATCGATTACTCGGCCCAATACACCCTCACCAACTGGGATGGATGCAATGTCTTTGGTTCTGACAACTTTGTCGCCTTCTTTAACGGCGCTTGAAGCACCGAAAAGCACGATACCTACGTTGTCTTCTTCAAGGTTGAGGGCCATGCCGCGTAGCACGTTGCCTGCGTTGTCCTTCGAACCAGGCAGCTCGACGAGCTCACCGGCTTGGACTTGCGAAAGGCCGTATACACGGGCAATTCCGTCGCCAACTTCTAGCACTGTGCCCACATCATAGATGGAGGCCTCTGTCTCCATGCCGGAGAGCTGTTTGCGAAGGATGGCACTTACTTCATCAGGTCTTACTTGACTCATGATTCTTCCTGGTATGCAAAGATGTTCTGTTCTGGGTTACCCTTTGGTAATCAGGGTGTTGCGAAGCTGTTCCAGCTTGTGTTGTATAGTTCCGTCGATCACAGTGTCTTCGATTCGTGCGCGAATACCACCGCGAACCGAAGGATCAATGCGCTCTGTTAATATCACCTTCTTGCCTGTGCGAGATTCAAGCGATTTTACCAATTCAATTCTCTGTGCTGAACCCAACTCAGTAGATGTTGTGATTTCGACCTCGACGATTCCGGAGTGCTCATTGTAGAGCTTACGGAAAGCCGAACCAACGCTCACGATATCACTCTCGCGCCCTTTGCGCACAATGATGTCGATGAATGCCTTGGTAGTGTCCGAAATCTTGTCACCAAAAACTTCCTTTAGAACATTCAGTTTTTGCGACTTACTGATGATGGGACTGCGCAAGAAAAGCACCAAATCCCTAGATCCATCGACGGTATTCTCCATCAACTTCATGTCTTCAGAAATGGCTTCGAGCTCGTTTCGCTCAACAGCCAACTCCAGAAGAGATTTTGCGTATCGGGTAGATGCCTTCATGGCTTATCAGTTCTTCGAAAGGTTGGCAATGTACAGGTCGACAAGCTTCTTGTTCTTGTCGGCATCCAATTCATTGTCGAGGATCATTGAGGCAGACTTTATGGCAAGCTCGGCAACTTCGTTGCGGAGTTCGACCATAGCGCGCTTCTTCTCCTGTTCAATAGTCTGGCGTGCCTTCTCGAGTAACTCGTCGGCTTCCTGCTTCGCCTTATCCATGCGGTCGGCACGGATGCGTTCGGCGTCTTCCATGGCCTCACGGCGCATGCGTTGCGCTGTCAGCTCGGCTTCGCGAAGAGCTACTTCGTTAGCCTTGCCGATCTGCTCGGCACGAATCATGGCCTTTTCTGCTGCCTCCAGCGATTCACGTATGTTGTGCTCGCGCTGCTGCAATGAAGCCAAGAGAGGCTTCCAGGCGTAGCGGCCCAACAATAAGATGAAAAGCAGAAATACTACAGCCGTCCAGATGAATAATCCGGGATCGGCGTTGATCAGAGAATTGGCAAAGACAGGTGTCATGGTCGGTTACCGAATGGTGTATTAACAGTCTGACTTAGGGGACGATTTACTTGAGGGCCATGATGATGCAGATGGCAAGGGCAAAGAAGGTAGCACCTTCGATAAGACCTGCCGAAATAATCATCGAGGTACGGATGTCGCCAGTTGCTTCTGGTTGACGTGCTGTACCTTCCATGGCGCTCTTGCCGATCATACCGATGCCAATACCAGCACCGATCATTGCGAGACCGGCACCAAGACCGGCGGCCAAGTATGCGTATTCCATTATGTTGCTCCTTTAAGCGTTCGTGTGTTTGCGTGTATGGGTTTGTTAGGAAACTCTCAGTGAGTCGATGCGTGGGCAGGCACGGTGGCATGCTCATGGTCGTGCTCATGGTCATGCTCGTGCTCATGGTCGGCAGCGGCCATACCAATGTAGAGAGCAGAGAACATGGTAAATATGTAAGCCTGCAAGAAGGAGGCGAACACCTTAATGGCGTAGATAAAGACAGTGAAACCCACCCAGATAACGGAGGATCCAATGCCTACGGCAGCTCCGAAAAGCTCACCGAAAATGAAGATCATACCTAGGATGCTGTATACAAGCATCTTACCGGAACTCATGTTCGCAAAAAGACGAACAGTGAGGGCAAATGGCTTCGTGAAAAGACCGAGGATTTCGACGGGTGTGAGAATCACCAACATGAATTTTGGGATTCCTGGCATGGCAAAAATATGTCGCCAGTACTCTTTCGTACCGGCCATCTGAGTAATCACGAATGTAAACAGTGCCAAAACTGCGGTCACGACCACATCGGCTGTAGATGTCACTCCCCAAGGCGCCAATCCGAAAAGGTTCATGAATAGGATCATGAAGAATGCGGTGAGCAGGTACGGTGTGTACTTCAGGTATTTCTCTGGACCAATATTTGCAAGTGCTATGTCGTCGCGCACAAAGATGACCAAGGCCTCAAAAATATTGTGAAGTGGACCCTTAGGAACCAATCCATCCTTAGACTCATTGGTGTACTTCTTCCGCATACGGGCGAAAATGAATAACACGAGGAAACCAGAGATCATGAACCATACCAAGTGGGAGCTCAGCGAGAAATCGATCGTTGCGTGCGAGCCATCTTGTCGGACGAGATGATAGGTGGCAGGCGCCAGTTTACCATTGTCTTTGAATATCTCGGAACCCGGATTCTGATAGTAGTATTCATCGGTCCACCCTTGGCCACTGTTCAATGCGGCAGTTGTATTCGTAAAGAATACAAAACCTCCGTCGACATACAGTAGGCGTGGTAGCTCCACTTTGCCAATCGGTTTGAAATCCAGATAATAGTGATTTGCCAGCTTGTCCATGATGTCCACCCTGTTGCTCACCTCACCTGGGGCTGCTGCAGAAGCGATGGGAGACATCACAAAAAGAGTCAATAAAAATAGAGATACCGAACGTTGCGCGAGTGTCATCAGCGACGGCTCAGGGGCTAGGTTTTTGGTTTGAGTCGTTGGAGATATATCGTCTCTAGTATAGAATTACAAATATAAGAAAAAAACAGCGCAATGATAAATACAAATTCATCCACATCAAGCAAAACAAGCACAATCGTGAATACTACGAGCATTAATACCAGCCTAAGTCCTGTATTAGCAAGAGCCGCTACAGCAAATTTCTTTGAATCGCCGTGAAGATGTCGCGACATATACGAGAATCCAGCCATGGCATTACCCCATGGCAAAAGGATGCCGATCACTATTTCGTTTATGTATTGGGGGAACAGTGCGAGACCAATTGCGAGCCCAGCACCCGATATCAAAATGCTTAGCAAATAGAACATTCTGGTACTATATATTATCTGGCTTTGGGGGTTTCCGCTTCCTAGTGTCGGAGCTGACGGCAACTTTGTAAAGCTTGAGCGACATAGATACCATACCCAAAAGAGCACCCCCTAATACCCCCCAAGGTGTACTCTCAAACCGGTGGTCGATGTATATACCGATCAAGAGGGGCAATGCCATCGAGACCGCAATTTCGATGCCAAGTCCCATCAGCTCCGCGTACTTGTTGAGCTGAGTGGGATCTTTCATCCGGCGTTGCCTGCCTTAGCTTCGGTATTTTTTTGCGCGATCGGGTTTACTTTGGCCGTAGCCTCCCTCATGATGCAGCGACCTTCAAACACCGCTCCATCTTCTATGTTCAACGACTTTGTGAAAATATCGCCTTCCACTTCGCATCCGCTGCGCAAGCTAAGCTTTTTGCTGAGGTTGAGTTGACCAGATACACTACCAGCGACATCGGCTTCCTCAGCATGCATGTCACCTTCGATTCTTCCGCCTTTTGCAACAATCACCTTGCCCTTACACCGGATGTTGCCAATCACTTTGCCTGCAATGCGCAAATCGCCATCACCATCGATGGCACCACGTATGGTGGTTCCCTCTCCGATCAGGTTTACAAGCGATGGTTTCGAATGCGACTCCATAGGTGTTTCCTTTTCCCTGGTTCCAAACATAATCCAATCCCAGTTTTTGTTATAGATACGGGGTAACGTCCGTCTTATTCGACAAAATATGACATAGGGTCAATATGCGACCCATTTTTCCATAATTCAATATGTAAATGAGGGCCACTGCTTAAAGTGCCCGCCATTCCGACGATACCGATTTGATCTCCTTTTTGCAACACCTCACCTGATTGAACAATGCTGGTAATCAAATGTTTGTACACGAGCACATGTCCGTCTTCGTGAAAAATCGTCACAACATAACCGTACGGAATCGTCCAATCCGACCCCACCACCGTTCCAATAGCAACATTCCGTAGCACAGTACCCTCCCTCACAGCAATGTCAGTTCCAAAGTGCCCACTTCCGGGTAAATAAGACCTTGTGATACGACCAGAAACAGGCAGCCTGGCTGGAAAGGTAGATATGGCCGTTTCAACCGGAATAGAACCCCTGATTCCAGGCCTGTTTGAAATGGTTCGTGCTACTCTGTTCCAATCGGCAGGAAATACAATATCAACGACTTCCTGTGAAGTGTTACCCGATTGACTGCCTGAGCCAACTGCAGCATTGCCGCGCGACTGCTGTGTGGGTGGTGTGGATCCAGATTGCACCCCACCAGCTATAGTTGAACGTATTTGCTTCAACTGCTGATCCCTTACTAGAACGGAGTCGGAAAGGGAATTAACCCGGTTGGCAAGTTGATTCAGCTCCATCCTAATGCGGGCATCTCCACCGGGGGTCCAACGCAGAAGCAGCAATACGAGGAAGAGTACCACAAATACTCCCCCACCAGCGATGGTGCCAACAAACCACAGAGACTGTTTTTTTGCTTTGAGCTTTATCTCATCGGGTTCACCCAGATCTGCCGGATCAACGATCATCACGATCAGATCTCGATCACGGCGACGAAATAACAATTTAATGAGCTCAAGCATGCTGTTTTGTCCCTCGAGTTCCTTGAGTCACATCATTAAAAAGAGTTGCCATCTTTGTGGCCATGTGGCTGAAGGAGAATTCTGTGACATAATGGATGTCAACCGATGGCAAAGTACGCTCCACGTGTCCCATTATCAACTTCCCGAGTGCACCTTCGACTGCCAGGTGGTTAGAAGGATCGGCAATTTCGTATGGACCGTAACCACTTATGATGTCGTGAAGGGCACCTCCTGCTGGTGCCAGCGCGAGTATGGGTTTTCGTGATGCCATGTATTCGTACACTTTACCAGTCGAAACTTGCTCTCCCCTGTTCTTGTGCGCGGCAACAAGCCATAGCAAGTCGGCCTCAATCAGATTCGAAACCGCTGTTGCGTGATCCACATAACCTAGATCGATTACCATGTCCGACAAGCCGAGCGAATCGATCATCTTGTGGTGCCTTTGTTCGAGTCCACCCTGAAA
>CAZVRJ010000084.1:0-5899 GCA_964629885.1 uncultured Chitinophagales bacterium
GACACAACCGTCACTGGAAGCGAAGTCCCATCGAGCGATCTATAGCTCCGAGTCGCCGTCACAACGACAGGCCTAAGGGAGTTGGGCGATGTACTGAGATTTAAGTCACCCAAGTCGCCGCACACTACATCGGTGGCCTGCACCGTCAATCTGTCGAAGCCAACTGCCGACAGGCGGAGAGGGTGAGTCTTTGCACCATCGATATTCAGTTTGAAGTGACCTTTGCTATCTGTGAACCCACCGCGTCCGGTGTCGCCAATACGTATTGTGACCCCTGGAACGGGAATGCCCGATCCGTCGGTTATACGCCCAGATACGAGGCAATCGCTTGCATACGTGTGTATCGGAACTGATGCGGCAATGCACAAAGCCAGACCAGCGTTTAAAATTCTTCGCAAAAGGGATACCTTCGTCTGTAGATCCTGATATTGTGATGAGTAAAAATATCGCGAACAGACTAAAAGAAGTGTCCATAAACGGATTATTAATACTCCAAAAAAGCGATATCGGTATAAAAGTCGCGACTAAAAAACTATCTTTGGAACCATATAAGGTGTCTTGTGGTTTACAGACTACAATTTAACGAATAAAAATACCCCATATAGTTGAATGGACGATCCAAAAAATAACCTAAAAAGTCGAATGGCTCCATTTGAGTCTCATGTGTTGGACACAGAGATGCTCATTCTGAGGGTTCAGGCGAGCCCCGAGGCCGAATCATCGTTCGAGCTGTCGGTCGAGGCAAGGCGCATAGGTATCCTTTTCGTCCTCGAACAGTCGGCGACGCTGCTCGTACCTGGATCCGGCTATACAATGGCATTGGAACAGGGCACGATGTACATCTTGTACAATCCGCAAAATCCCATCAAGGCGCAGGTATCGCTTAGCGATAAAACGCGCATATTGGTGATGATGATCGGTATCGAGCATATGCACGATCTTTTCATGGGCGGGAAGCAGAATGCGGAGCTTTTCGACGCCATATCGGTCGACAAACGATACCATACTAGTGCACCAATCGCGCCTGCCATGTATTCGGTGCTCGAGCAGATGTTTTTTGCCAGAATGCCCGAGAATGCCCGCACCATGTACATGCGTGCTAAGGTGCTTGAGGCCATGAGTCTCTACTTCGGGGCCAACCAGGACGTCGATCTAACAGGCTGTCCATTTTTGAACGATGAGGCCACCGTCAAAAAGGTGCATATGGCGAAGGAACTGGTGCTCAAAGACATGCACAACGCCCCCACCATCAAGGAGTTATGCCAGAAGGTTGGTCTTAACGAATACCAGCTTAAAGTTGGATTCAAGCGCTTATATGGCAGTCCAGTTTACCAGTATTACAACGACCATCGCCTAAATCATGCCAAGACACTTCTCTCGACCGGCAGGTTTAAGGTCAATGAAGTGTCTTGGGACATCGGATACACGAACACCAGTCATTTCATAGCAGCGTTTAAACGCAAGTTCGGCATCACACCGAAGAAGTTTCTGATGAGCCTAGATTAACTTGACTTCGAAATTTCAATTTGTTACATTCGTATATACAATGTATATACAATAATTTCATGAATAACAAAGTCAAAAAATGGGGGAACAGCCTAGGAGTGAGAATTCCCCAAAATATCGCCCGTGAGGCACACGTCGACTACGACACGCCAGTCGACATTAAAGTTGATGGCGGACGAATAGTAATAACGCCACTTGATCGGACGTCTTACACACTCGAGGACTTAGTAAGTGGAATTACGACCGAAAATCTGCATGAGGAAACTCGTACAGGAGGCCGTCGTGGCAATGAGCACTGGTAGAAAGCGTGGCTATGTTCCCGAAAGGGGCGATATCATTTGGATAGAATTTGACCCACAATCGGGTAGGGAGCAGGCTGGACTACGGCCAGCCCTCACGTTATCACCAAAGTTGTACAACGAAAAGACGGGTCTCGGGTTGTTTTGTCCAATTACGACTGCAATAAAGGACTACCCCTTTGAAACTAAACTTCCCGATGCGTGTGCAGTTCGCGGAGCAGTGCTGTCCGACCATGTCAAAAATATGGATTGGAGAAGCCGTAATGCAAAATTCATACTGGCCATCGACGACCATACATTGGATGATGTCACAAAGAAAGTGGCACTCCTTATCGGGCTAAAGCCCTCAGCGGCCCCATTTTAATCTGAGGCTGTTCATCACGACGCTCACCGAGCTCAGAGCCATGGCTGCACCCGCGATCATAGGGTTGAGGAGGAATCCATAGAACGGATACAGAAGGCCTGCCGCCACCGGGATGCCTATCACGTTGTAAATGAAGGCCCAGAACAGGTTTTGGCGTACGGTGCGTACGGTGCGGTCAGATAGTCGGATCGCCCTCGGAACCGCTAATAGGTCTGACGACAGCAGCGTCATCATGGCCACATCCATGGCAATGTCGGTACCTTTGCCCATTGCGATGCTCACGTCGGCCTGTGCCAGCGCCTGCGAGTCGTTGATGCCGTCGCCGATCATGGCAACCACGCGTCCCTGTGCTTGCAATTTCTTCACATACTCATGCTTTTGGTCGGGCATGGTATCGGCCATCACGTGTTTTATGCCCAGTTCACCGGCTATGACAGATGCCGTCGTCGCGTTGTCGCCAGTCACAAGGTGTGGCTCGATGCCCATCGTCCTAAGTTGGGCAATGGCCTCTTTTGCGGTCGGCTGAAGTTGGTCGGATGCTCCCATTACCGCAATCAGCTGTTTACCATTTGCAAACCAAATCAATGTACGGGCTTTTTGCTGCCAAGTCTTTGCTTGACGGTCAATTTCGGCAGGGATGGAGACATTCTGTTCATCCATCAGTGCACGGTTGCCTATCCACCACGTTTCTCCATCCGTTTTTGCGAGAACTCCCTTACCCGGGAGGGTGATGAAGGCTTCGACCGGGACATTCGTAGCCCCAGTTGCACCCAAATACTCGACCACAGCTTGAGCCAACGGATGCTCCGACTGCTTTTCGATAGAGTACATCACGGACGCAGTATCCTTTGTGTCGGAAATCTCTGTCGACCAGGCGATGTCGCTGATAGCTATTTGGCCCAAGGTGAGGGTGCCTGTCTTGTCGAAGATGATGTCGGTGAGCTGATGCGCCTTCTCTAGGCTCTCTGCATCCTTGATGAGCATTCCCTGCTCGGCGCCCTTGCCAATGCCGACCATGATGGCCGTCGGGGTAGCCAGTCCCAGTGCACATGGGCACGCTATTACAAGCACGGTGACCATAGTGAGCAAGCCTTGGGTGACCCCGTTTTCTCCGCCAAAGAGGCTCCAAACGGCGAATGTCAATATCGCGATGACAATGACGACCGGTACGAAGATGCCGGCGACTTTATCGACCAGCTTCTGAACGGGCGCCTTGCTGCCTTGTGCCATTTGCACCATCTCGATGATTTGGGCTAAAATGGTGTCGCCTCCAACTTTCTCGGCACGGATACGAAGCACGCCCTTCTGGTTGATGGTGCCCGCAAACACAGGCTTATCCTTCGTCTTTTCGACGGGCATGGGCTCGCCCGATATCATGCTTTCGTCAATGAAACTGTGACCCATCGTCACATTTCCGTCGACAGGTATCTTGTCGCCGGGCTTAACGACGAGAATGTCGTCCACCTGTACCCTGGAAATGGCCACGCGCTCCTCGATGTCGTTCGCCCCGATGCGGATCACCGTCTTTGGTTGCATCCCCATTAATTTTTTGATGGCGGAAGATGTGCTCGACTTGGCACGTTCTTCGAGAAGCTTGCCTAAGAGGATGAAGGTTACAATGACAGCCGCAGCTTCAAAGTAAACGTGCGCATGGAGTCCACGATCATGCCAAAACTGCGGGTATAAGATGTTGAAGACACTGAACACATAGGCGATGCCCGTGCTCAGTGCAACGAGGGTGTCCATGTTTGCTCTCCGGTGTCGTGCCTGCTTCCAAGCATTGACGAAGAACTGTCGTCCAAACACGAACAATACTGGCGTCGACAGCACCCACATGATTTCGTTGGCAAAGGGCATGTCCATGTAGAACATGCCGATGACCACCGTCGGCACCGAAAGCAGAACAGCCCACAGCGTATTTCTGCGGAGTTTGCTCAGCGCGTCGTGTCCAGCAGGCTTGTGGTGATGGTGGTGCTCGTCGTCGTCATTGTCGGCGAACTCTTCCGGCTCCTCCACAATGAGGTCGTACCCAATAGACTGGATCGTCTCCTTCATCGATTGGGGGGTAGCACGATCAGCGTCGTATTCGACCAAGACCGAATTGCTGGCGAAGTTTACGGCGGCCGAGTGGACGCCCTCTTGTGCCCGCAACATGCTCTCGACGCTGTTGGCGCAGGATGCGCAGGTCATGCCGGTTACGGGGAAGGTTTTGCGAATGGTTCGAGTAGTGCTCATGGTGTTCAGACTTTGTGATGGTACATCTACAACGTACGGATTCCTGACTCCATGAGTTTTACATCATTACGGTGAATGCTTACATCATTCTCGGATGTCTGCACGAATCGATCAAACTTTATCGATTGGTTTGCGACGGTCAGCCCCTAGGCTCCTGAAGTGAGACGGTGGGAGTCCGGTCACCTTCTTGAATTGATTGCTGAGGTGGGCGGTGGAGCTGTATCCCAGCTGCCAGGCAATTTCAGACAGACTGAACTCGTCGTACACCAGCAACTCCTTTGTCCGCTCAACTTTCTGGCGGATGATGTACTGCTCCAGTGTGATGCCCTCGACAGATGAGAATAGGCCGCTCAGGTAGGTGTAGTCGTAGTGAAGCTTGTCGGATATCAGCTCCGACCACTTCTGCGACATTCGGCTCATGTCGGTTCGCATCGTTTCGATCACCACCTTCTTGATCTGCTCGATGATGCGACTTCGGCGGTCGTCGATGCGCTCGAAACCCAGCTTGGCCAGCTCGGCGTCGATCTGCTCGAGACGGTCATCGCTCCAGTGGGCGTCATCGATTTCAACCTGCCCGAGGTGAACGGATGTCGGATAGAGCCCCATTTGGTGGAACAGCTCGGATACGGCCATCACACATCGGTCGCACACCATATTTTTTATGTGGATGATCATTTCTGTATATCGACTGGGTGAACGACTGTAACTGAAATATCTGCCAACTTGAAATCAGGTTTATTACGAGTGACGATTGTTGTGCAACCCGCTGCCCTTGCTGAAAAATACACAATTGCATCCTCTGGGGCGTCCCATTTTGCAGCGATGGCCTCCCGAATGATTTTACCATCGACAGCTGCCACATCAAGTATGCTAAGTAAATCGATAAGGATGGTATGAGTTCGAGCCTTAGAACATGATCTGCGTATCAGAAATGCCAATGTATCGACAGATGTTGCGGCTATAAATCCTTTGATATGCCCAGTTTCGGCTAATTTTAAAGCAGGACCTGAGTGCGCGACATGTGGTAAGCGGTTTTCAATGACATCTAAGATCACATTGACGTCAAAGAGGACTTTTTCAGGCATGCTTTTTCCTTAACTCTTTCTCTCT
This sequence comes from uncultured Chitinophagales bacterium, assembly GCA_964629885.1. GTDB lineage: Bacteria > Bacteroidota > Rhodothermia > Balneolales > CAYWCV01 > CAYWCV01. Next base: position 5,515 of record CAZVRJ010000084.1, read on the forward strand.
GACGTCGTCGATGTTTTTCAGTGGTTCGATTTCTTCCGTGTGTCGAGTCGGCAGTAGACCGGTTGCGACACCGATTCCCGGTTAAGGCGCTGGAGTCCAATTTCGTGGCAAGCCTTGATATCGTCGACACTAAGCTGTGGATGTTGCAGTTTGATAGCTTCGTAGCTGAGCCCTTCTTTAAGGAGTGAAACTACCTCGTTGAGCACTAGAAGATAACCTTGTTGGTCAGACTGATTCATAGCTTCTAAGTCGATACGAATATTGTTATTTATGTGGGAAATCCACCCCACAATGTACGAAATGGATCCGTTTTCGAGTTGTATATTTCACCATGATGAAACGATTCTACGCATTTGCCGTTGCCGCTCTGACGGTGATCGCATCC
>CAZVRJ010000085.1:0-5611 GCA_964629885.1 uncultured Chitinophagales bacterium
TCGCATTCGCCAGTTCCACAAATGGAAGCCGAACGTGGTTCTCGATTTTCACGAAATGGGCACAAACTCGACGTTCTTTTTCCAACCGGGCATACCATCGAGAAACAACCCACTTACTCCGAAGCGGAATTTTGAGCTCACCGCCGAAATCGCCAAATACAATGCTGCCGGTCTAAACGAAATTGGATCACTGTATTACACGCGTCAAAGCTTCGACGACTTCTACTATGGAAAGGGTTCGACCTATCCCGATGGAAACGGCTCGATCGGCATCCTTTTTGAGCAAGCGAGCTCACGTGGGCACGTCCAGGAAAGCGTAAATGGCATCGTGACCTTCCCGTTCACCATCAAGAACCAGTTCGTGGCAAGCTTGGCTTCAATCAAAGCATCAAAAGAAATGCGCATGTCTCTCCTTACCTACCAGAAGGAGTTTTATGACACGGCAATGCGCGAGGCAGCAGCATCACCAATCAAAGCATACGTATTCGGCGACCAATTCGATGCTGGACGTACTGCCCATATGGCTGAGATGTTCACCTACCACGACATCAAGATGTACAAGCTAGCAAGCGATCTCCGTTCGGGTGGCAAGGAGTTCAAGGCTGGTTCAGCTTATGTAATTCCAACGAACCAACCGCAGTATCGCCTGATCACGGCCATGTTCGAGCGCCGCACAAGCTTTGAAGACAGTCTTTTCTACGATATTTCTGCTTGGACTATCCCCCTCGGTTACGGCATGCCATTCGCAGAACTTGGAGCAAGTGAGTATCGTGCCAACATTCAGGGCGATCAGGTGACATCGATCACATGGAATAAAGGTCAAGTTGTCGGTCGTAGCGATTATGCTTACCTGTTCGAGTGGGATGAGTATTACGCACCACGCTTGCTGAGTAGCATGATGCAGCGTGGACTCATGGCACGAGTTGCCACTAGCGAGTTCAAGCTATCTACATCGCAGGGTATGAAAGACTTCACGTACGGCACCGTGATGATTCCAATTACGAATCAGCCAGCAACTTCTGCAGAGATTTACAGCATGCTACAAGAATATGCCGCCCGCGATGGTGTGACTGTTTACGGAGTCAGCACCGGACTCGTTGAAAGTGGCATCGATCTTGGCAGTCCTAGCTTTTCTGTTGTCACCAATCCAAACTCGCTCATGCTTGTTGGGGCTGGCGTCAATGCAGGCAGTGCAGGTGAGATATGGCACCTTCTCGACCAACGCTTCGACATGCCACTCGCATTAGTGGAGGCAGCCGCTTTCGGCCGTGTGGACCTGAACAAGTACACCGTTCTGATTATGGCAGCAGGCAACTATGGGTCCCTTGGTGCGAACGGTGTTGAACGTATCCAAAGCTGGGTTCGTGGAGGCGGTACATTGATTGCAATTGAAAGTGCCATCAACTGGGCAGCCTCAAACAACCTGCTCTCCGTTAAAAGTAAGAGCCGCGAAGGGCGCAGCGAAGATCCGCGCAGCATGCCCGATTATGCAGATATGACGGCAGCACGTGCAGGTGGATCCATACCAGGAACCATCTTCGAGGCTCAAATTGACCTTACCCACCCGCTTGGATATGGGTACAACTACCGCAATCTCAGCATTTTCAAGGCCAATAACATCATCCTTGAAAACACTACGAACCCCTATGCCAGCCCGGTTCGCTACACAAACCGTCCGCTACAGGCCGGCTACGCTTCGGTGCAAAATCAGCAATTGCTTGCAGGTTCACCTGCGGTCGTTGTTAGTTCTGCTGGTTCAGGTCGAGTAATTGGCATCGTCGACGACCCGAACTTCCGTGCATTTTGGCAGGGCACAAACAAGATGTTCTTCAACGCCATGTTCTTCGGCCGCACCATTAGTGGTGGGGCAACTGCCGAGGAAGAGTAAACGGTTTGAAGTTTTTTGGATGATATAATAACTGTACATCCGCCAAAAATAGAAAAACCCACCCTGATTATCTCAGGGTGGGTTTTTTTATGCCGTTTAAACTTAAAGCATCAATTTCTCGGCGTTTGCCGCGTAGCTTCTATGAACTCTTGATTGTCGACAATCGGCCGCTTGTCTGAATTGGCGATTTCGATCGTGTTCTGGTAAATAAGCTGTGTGATCTTGGTGTATTTCTCGAAGTTGATTTTGTCTACTGAATCCGAAGGTCGATGATAATCTTCGTGAATTCCAGTGAAGTAAAACACGAACGGAATACCGAGACGGCCGAAGTTCCAATGGTCGCTGCGGCGATAAATTTGCTGCGGATCACGCACATTATTCAGGCTCATATCGAGGTGCAAGTTGTGCGTCTTTGCGTTCGATACCATCAACAGCGAATCAAGCGTCGATGAAATCAAGCTCGCTCCAATAATGTAGACACCGTCGGTAATCCCTTTTTCCTCGTGTTCGGTCGCATCGCGTCCGATCATGTCCATATTGATGTTGGCTATGTGCTTCTCAATAGGAAACACAGGGTTGTCGGAATAATATCTCGAACCTAAAAGTCCCTTTTCCTCAGCGGTGACGTTGATGAAGAGAATGCTGCGACGTGGTCGAAAACCATTCTCAGCTGCCTTTGCGAGCGCAGTTGCGATGGCCAAAACTCCAATTGTGCCTGAGCCGTCATCATCAGCTCCATTGTTGATGTAATCGCCGTTAGCATCTGGAAGACTAATGCCGACATGGTCGTAATGCGACGAGAGGACGACGATTTCGTCCTTCAGTGCTGGATCGCTTCCCTCCAAGAATGCCAGCACATTGCGCGATGGCACCTCAACTTGCTGCTCATCGATAGTCATGGTCAAGCCATATTGAAGGTGGCGGGCTCTAAAACCACGCATATCTGCCTGAATTTCTGCTTTGAGAGCGTTTAATCCCGCCATGTCATTCACGCCTAATAGGTGTGCTGCTAGCTCGGGATGAATGCGCAAATAACCACCGGCAAGTGTATTTGGCGCAGGACGGTCTGCAAATCGAATATTACCCGGTGTTTCGATCTGCTTGCGGAATGCTTCTACATAAATCTCGAAGGGAAGTGTTGGCTCCGAATCTATCAGGATGACACCGGCTGCCTCCCGACGAATGATCAAATCCAGCAAACGGCTTTGATTGCTCACACGGGACCCAAGAAGGGTATCGCCATCAACCACACGAGGGAGGTCTTGAAATAGGAGAACCCAGTTTCCTTTGATGTTCATGTCGCCGAACGGGTCAACGCCATATGTGGTGTCGACGGCCCCAAATCCCGCAAAAAGGATGTCGCCAACCATACCGCCTTTGCCACCCTGCATGCGTGTGAACAGCATATTCGCGTCATTGAGCGGTGCCGGCGCCGTGTAGGGCACAACACCGGTGTCCGTTTGCTTACTAAGCGAAAATTTCAAGTACTGAACTTTGGTGCCCATGAAAGGCACTGTCTGGAAATAGGATCCGTTCTCGCCTGGGGCTATAAGTCCCAGCTTAGCATATTGCTGTGACAAATACTCGGCCGCCTTTTCAATACCAACCGAGCCTGTATTTCGGCCTTCCATTTCGTCGCTGGCCAATATGGACAGATGTTGATAAAGAAGATCGCTCGAGATGATGTCTACAAATTCCTCGATCGACTTCCGCTCTTTTTTTGTAACTGTAGGGTCATTACCTATAGCTACAGCGGACCATCCTGCCAATAATGACAAGGACAGAACGCCCATTTTGAGGGCACGATACTTCATGATTCTAGTTGTTTGGCTGATTGGGGTTGTATTCTAGGTAAAACTGGTCGGCACGTTCATCCTCAAACAACAAAACTACCTGTTCGCGGATCAACTCAAGAACGGCCAAAAATGTGGTGACAATTCGAAGCTTCGATTTCATTCGGCTTACTATATCGATAAACGATGTGCGACCATGCACTCGTATCCAGTCGACCACAAATTGACCCATTTCCTCGATGGTGGTTTCCTCTCTCTCCACCTTGTGCACCGGCTCAGTCCTCACCTCCATCATCACCTTTCGAAATGCAGCAATCAAATCGAAGATGGATATATTTTTCAACGATTCGCCTTCTCCGACGGGCGCCTCTACGATATCGACAGCGGTGTTTTCACGATAATAACGCTCCCGCACACGATAATCGATCATGTTCATCTCCTCCGACATCTCCTTGTAGCGTTTATACTCAAGCAGGCGTTGTACGAGATCTTGGCGTGGGTCAAGCTCCGGATCCTCCATCATCTCGTCTAGTGTACGGGGGATCATCATCCTTGCCTTGATGGCCATCAGGGTGCTTGCCATTAGTATAAACTCACTTGCTACCGACAGATCCAATTCTTCCAAGTAGTGGATGTAACCCAAAAACTGATCTGTGATGTAAGCGATGGGGATGTCGTACACATTTAATTCATCCCTCCGTATAAAAAAAAGGAGCAGATCTAGCGGACCCTCAAAATTGTCGAGGTTGACACGGTACATATTCGGTCAAGACTTAAGCTTGTTCCGAAAGTAGCCGACTGTTTCGGCAAGCCCAACCTTGAGGTCATACTGACGACGCCAACCCATCGTGTCTTCGATACGTTTCGTGCCAATCACCGATCGAACTTGCTCGCCAGGCTTGGCATCGGCATGTGCCTCTGGAATTTTACTGCCTGTGAGTGCCTTCAAGTGTCTGAATAACGTAATGAGGTTCGTTTCAATGCTCGTTCCGACGTTGAATATTCCATTTCCATCGTATTTCAGAGCCCTCATGTTGGCATCAACCACGTCCTTAACATAAACAAAATCGCGTGTCTGCAGTCCGTCTCCGTTAATGAAACACGGCTCATTCTTAAGCATTTTTTGAGCGAAAATGGCGACTACTCCGGCTTCGCCATGGGCATTCTGGCGTGGTCCATAAACATTGGCATATCTCAAGGCTATCCACTCAAGACCATAGGTCGTGCCATAGAAGCGCAGATAATGCTCGCTTACTAGTTTAGTGATGCCATAAGGCGACTCTGGACGGTTTACATGGCTCTCATCCTGTGGAACAAAGTCGGGTTCTCCATAAATGGCACCTCCGGTACTTGAGAAGACCACTTTGCGCAAACCATTTTTCCTACCGACTTCGAGTAGATGAAGAAGACCCAATACGTTGATACGAGCATCAAACACAGGGTCGGCTACCGACTTGCGCACATCCATCTGTGCGGCGAGGTGAAACATGACCTCAAATCGATGTTCTTTCCAAAGTGACTCTACTTCGTCGCTTTCAATACTATACGTATGCAGGGTGGCACCCTTGTTGACATTCTGTTCGAAACCACCGCTCATATCATCAACAACGTGTACTTTATGTCCTTGCAGGACAAGGGCATCGACTATATGCGAACCAATAAAGCCTGCCCCACCAGTAACTAGGATGTTCATTCCGTAAAAGACAAAAATTCAAATTTGTTGAATTCTGCTTGCCAACATGAAAAGCATTTCGTAGAATATACATGTTGTTGTCAGAAATCCCTACTCATCAAAAGAACAGTGTCTGCTACAAGACGATTATGTGACCTTATGGCCGCATAAACAACGCACTCACATGCTAAGTAACGACTTTTATAAAGCCGTCATCGAGAATGACGATAGGGGCATATCGCGTGCCATCGGCAAACT
>CAZVRJ010000086.1:0-5548 GCA_964629885.1 uncultured Chitinophagales bacterium
GCAATATGCAAATGGGTTGCCGGGCGATGCAGTTAACAATGTGAACAACCCCGACTAAAACTTCAGAAGCCCAATTATTACATGCACAGATTCTCAATATAGGAAGAAAAATTGAAAATTGAAAATTAAATAGTGATTAGTGACTAGTGACTAGTGACTAGTGATTAGGGACTAGGGACTAGGGACTAGGGATTAGGGATTAGGGATTAGGGAAAATTTATTTTCGCCTCAATGTCCAATGTCCAATGCCCAATGTCCAATGCCCAATGTCCAATGCCCAATGCCCAATGCCCAATGCCCAATGTCCAATGCCCAATGTCCAATGTCCAATGTCCAATGTCCAATGTCCAATGTCCAATGTCCAATGTCCCCGATGTATTTCCTTCTTTTTCCGTATTTTGCCTAATTAGCGTAATTACGCATTTATCACTATTACAGGCAACTCATCAGAGCCAATGAAGCACCTCCGGAATTTTTGCATTATCGCCCACATCGACCACGGAAAATCGACCCTTGCCGACCGCCTTTTGGAACGCACCGGAACGATTTCCGAACGGGACATGCAAAACCAAGTGCTCGACGACATGGACCTCGAGCGGGAACGTGGCATTACAATCAAAAGTCATGCCATTAAGATGGACTATACCTCGAAATCTGGCGAGAAATTTTTCTTTAACCTCATCGACACACCGGGTCACGTCGATTTCGCCTACGAGGTGTCGCGTGCCCTCAAAGCCTGCGAAGGCGCCATCCTCGTTGTCGACGCATCGCAAGGCGTTGAAGCCCAGACGATCTCTAACCTGTACCAGGCAATCGACCAAGGACTCGAGATCATCCCCGTTCTCAACAAGATCGATCTACCCGGGGCCGAGAAGGAAATCGTGGCGCAGCAGGTGATCGACCTGATCGGCTGCAAGCGCGAGGAAATCCTAGAGGTCTCTGGAAAGACGGGCCTCGGCGTGGAAGCCCTCCTCGAAGCCATCGTTGAGCGCGTGCCTGCTCCGGTGGGCGACCCGAACGCACCGCTTACCGCACTGATTTTCGACTCCGTGTTCAATACCTACCGCGGCTCGGTGGTGTACGTGCGCATCATGAACGGTACTCTTCGCAAGGGCGAGACCATCAAGTTCATGGCAACCGACAAGATCTACGACGCCGAGGAAATTGGTTACCTCCGTCTAAAGAACGAACCAAGCGATATTCTGACCGCTGGCGAGGTTGGCTACATCATCGGCAGCGTGAAATCCATACAGGACACGAAAGTCGGCGACACGGTTACAACACTCAAGAATGCTGCCAAAGAGGCCATCCCAGGCTTCCAGATCGTTAAGCCGATGGTCTTCTCCGGTCTGTACCCAACATCGTCGGAAGATTTCGAAAGCCTCCGCAACGCACTCGAGAAGCTGCAGCTCAACGACGCTGCACTCCAGTACACACCAGAGACCTCCGCAGCCCTCGGATTCGGATTCCGTGCCGGATTCCTCGGCATGCTCCACATGGAAATCGTGCAGGAACGCCTCGCACGTGAGTTCGACATGGACATTATCACCACCGTGCCGAACGTGCAGTTCACCATCAGACGCAAAGATAACAGCCTCGTCGACGTCGAGAATCCGAGCAAGATGCCCGATCGCGGCGAAATCGAGGAGATCTTCGAGCCGTACATCCGCGCCCAGATCATCGCCCCATCCGAGTACATCGGTTCCATCATGAAACTGTGTCAGGATCGCAGGGGCGTATATGTGAACACTACGTACTTAGATACGAGAAGGGTCGACATCACCTACGAACTCCCTCTCGCAGAGGTGGTTTTTGATTTTTACGACAAGCTGAAAAGCAATACTCGCGGTTACGCTTCGTTGGACTATGAGTTTATCGGGAACCGCAACGGGGAGCTCGTGCGTCTCGACATCCTGCTCAACGCCGAATCTGTCGACGCCCTTTCGAGCATTGTCCACCGCGACAAAGCGTACGAATGGGGCAAAAAGCTGTGTGCTAAGCTTCGCGAACTGATTCCACGGCAGATGTTCGAGGTTGCCATCCAGGCGGCCATCGGTAACAAGGTCATCGCCCGCGACACCGTCAAAGCAATGCGTAAAGACGTTTTGGCCAAGTGTTACGGTGGTGACATCAGCCGTAAACGTAAACTTCTCGAAAAACAGAAGGAAGGTAAGAAGCGCATGAAACAAGTGGGAAGTGTTGAAATTCCACAGGAAGCGTTTTTAGCCGTACTTTCAATGGACCAATCCTGATGATGAAAAAACTCTTTTTTGCCGTATTTGCCCTCATTATGGTCACCGCAATGGACCTCCACGCGCAACAGAACGCCTTCTTCGCAGCACCTAAATTCAGGAAGATCGAAAAGCAGGATCTTCCGGCTTTCTTCCGTAAGTACACAACGAATGTGACGGGCCGTGGACTCCAAAACAACGTGACCATAGACAACATCCCGACCATGGAAGTGCGCGCGCGTATGCAGACCGCCTTCGGCGCACCCACCAAGACGGTGATCGACATGCTCGCCGAGGCCGATTTTCGTCCGGCAAAGTACATCCAGTTCGAATACTGGTTCGAGGTGAACGACTCCATCCCCATGGTGATCCTCGACCCGAATGGTCCTTTTTCTACAGGGCTGACATACGGTGGACTACCCCGATTCGTCGACATCATGCCTGAGATAAAGCGCGAGTTCAGCAAGCTATTGATGGATGTGCAGAACTTGGGCGAATATTCCGACTATTACTATGCCCTAGACGAGAGGGATAAAGCCAAAGGCGAAGCCATCCCAGAAGGATGGTACTTAGTCCAGTACAAAAATGGTACCTTTAGCTACGATCGAACTACAGCACCGGGGCGGGCAAGGAACTGATAGCAATCGCCCCCGATCATTAAAAACCATCTATGAAAGCAAAGACGTCACGTCGCCAAGAACGAGAAAAGGATCGCACAACATCACCAGGAGGAAAGTCGGCCATTCGCGAATGGTTTGACGCATTGCTATATGCAGGTGTTGCGGCATTGATCCTGAAAACGCTGTTTTTCGACGCGTTTCGTATCCCGACACCATCCATGGAAGACAGCCTCCTTACTGGCGACTTTCTGATCGTGTCGAAACTGCATTACGGCACCCGCACACCAATGAGCATCTCGCTGCCGTTCACGGAAATCCACGTACCAAATGTGACTCTGCCCTGGTTTCGCTTTCCAGGTTTTACTAGCATCAAGCGCAACGATGTCTTCGTGTTCAACTACCCAATCGAAGACAAGGTCATCTCTGCCAGAACCCACTACATCAAACGAGCCGTAGGCATGCCCGGCGACACGCTCCAGATTGTTGACAAGAAACTGATTGTTAACGGAGTTGAGACCGACGAGGCACCGGGAATCCAATACTTCCATGAAGTTTACACAACGGGTCAGGCACGTTTGAGTCCAACCAAGGTGCGTGAGGCCGGCGGACTCATGATCGATACTAGTCAAAGGGGATCGTTCATCGTCAACATGACCGATGCCGAAGCTGCTGAAATGCTCACATGGCCTGAAGTGGAGCGCATCGAAACGTTCGCAAGGCCTGTCGATGAAAATTTCTTCAAACAGTACAGCGGCTTCGTATTTAGCAAGCCAATGGATGGCAACGTAGATCAGTTCGCACCAGTTGTAATCCCATTCGAGGGTCAAGTTGTTACCCTAACCGCCGCCAATTGGCACGTTTACAGGGATGTCATTACCCGTTACGAGGGTAACACCGTTCAGCAGAACGGCGACACATTCGTGATAAACGGCGAGACAACGAACACCTATACGATTAAGCAAGACTACTATTTCGCGATGGGCGATAACCGCGACAACAGCGAAGACAGCCGCTTTTGGGGCTTTGTACCTAACGACCACGTGGTTGGCAAGGCAGTGATGCTGTACTTCTCGTGGGACGGAGAGCGCAACTTACCGCGCTTTAGCCGGATGTTTAACCTGATTCGATGAACTACGACCCCATAAAGGACCGACTGGGTGCGATATTTAATCGTCGTCCGGTGCTGCAGCGGCTTTTCTATTGGCTGTTGGGGGTTTTCTTTTTGCGTTCTTGGTACGTGAAACGGGAAGTCAATCGCCTGATGAAAGATTTGGGTCCAGCACCCCGGATGCTCGATGCAGGCACCGGATTCGGGCAGTACACGTGGTGGTTTGTAAAAAAGTGGTCCTCATCGAGGGTTTTGGCTGTCGATGTGAAGGACGACTACCTGCAGGCGCTCGAGTCGTTCCTAAAAAGTCAGGGCGTTGCCAACCAAGTCAATCTTGAGATGGCCGACCTTACACAACGCACTTTCCAGCCGGCGTACGATCTTATATTAAGTGTCGATGTTATGGAGCACATCGAGGACGACCGTGCGGTATTCCGCAATTTTTACAGCTCGCTTCGCGACGGAGGCTTTGTGCTTGTGAATACGCCTTCAGATCAAGGTGGATCCGACGTAGGGCACGACAGCGACGAAAGCTTCATAGGTGAGCACGTACGCGACGGTTACAACGTGAGCGAGCTTGAAGAAAAGCTCAGAGATGCTGGATTAACGCCAATCCGGTCGATTTACACGTATGGTCCGCTAGGATCTTTGGCCTGGAAGTTCCTCATTAAATGGCCCATGCTCATGCTCAACAAGAGCTTTGCACTCATTTTGTTACTGCCGTTTTATTATTTGATATTCCTCGTGCCGGGGCTGTTTTTGAATTGGATGGATTTGTTGGCACCAAATTCGACAGGAACTGGACTCATCGTCATCGCCGCGAAATAGGCGACATACTTTACGACATAGTCACTGCGCCAGAGCCGTTTATTTTAAGTTAAGTGTAAATCACAAAATTATCCCCAAAAAGGGGATATAATAGTACATTTCGGCACTTTCTTTTTAGCCACACATGCAGTAACTTCAAGATATTCAACGTTTTTAAAACCTAAACCCAACACTTTTGAGCAATGCCAAAGTGTTAGCATTTCGTTAGGTTTACAGGGTTGTCAGTAAACACGTGTATACAGGCCAAGAGTGGACAATGGACGAACAAGCAGCTAACCAAGACATGGAAGACCTCGAGAGGTTAATCTCCTTCCTGCCGGGACAACATTTAGATTTGGAAATCGTAAAGTCGGCCGTGATCGATCACGACGCTGTTGCCGTTTTGGTTGCCGACGACGACGGCAATTACATGTACGCAAACGAGGCCGCATCGATTTTGTTCGGCTATTCCGAGAAAGAGTTCAAGCTCATGAATTTGCGTGACATTAGGCTCGTAGGTGGCGCCAACCCCATCAAGCAGTACAAGAGCTTTATGGCGGACGGCACTTCGTCGGGCGTGCTGTATTTTTACGACAAGTCGGATCGGCCGCGGGTAGGGCTCTACCGAGCCCGGAGGATTGCGAAGGACATCAATCTCAGCATCATGGTCGATGTGACCGACCAGTACGGGGCCTTCGACGACATAGTAGACCAGTTAAGCCAGCAGTCGGATGTGCTCAGCAATTTGCCATCCATATCGTTCAGATATAACTACAAAAAGG
>CAZVRJ010000087.1:0-5288 GCA_964629885.1 uncultured Chitinophagales bacterium
TCGCTTCTCGCTTCTCGCTTCTCGCTTCTCGCTTCTCGCTTCTCGCTTCTCGCTGTCACCCCAGCGACTGCAGCTTTCTGTCGAGGGTCCACAGCTGAGCGCCTGGCGTGAGCAGGACAGAAGCCAACAGATGGGCGTCGACATACCCAATACCCGTAACCATGAGCTTGCGCTCCTCAATCATATGAAGCACCTCGAGATGAGATGCCTGAGCTGCTTGTGGCAAATTGCTGAGAAGCTGGAGGATTTCTGCGCGGTTTCGCAGTGTGCCACACGCCAGTTCGCCGATGATCATGGGATGGGTAACAACTTGCTGATCAAGTAGCAGGTGGAAGAGTCGCTCGTTACCGTTTCGGAAATGGTCCACCCAAACCGATGTGTCGACCAAGATCATTCAGATGTGGGTCTACGACGTGGTGTTGGTTGTATATCTGGCTCGGAGCCGGCCAATGCGGCTAGACGACGGGCACTTTCACGCTCGATGAGGGCTTTGAATGCTTCGCGCACAAGTGCAACGCGCTCCTTCACGCCGGTGATGCGTTCGGCTTCCTGCAAAAGCTCGTCGTCGATGGTTAATGTCGTTCTCATAATGGTATAATAGCCACTTACGACATCAAAATAAACATCAAATGATGCAAATATTAATACAAGTTCATTCTAAAAATGTCCAATACCCAATGCCCGCATTTGCCCCCCCCTCTCTTTGGAAAAGAGAGGGGCCGGGGGAGAGTTATTATCACCCCAAAGAGAGGGGCCGGGGGAGAGTTATGTCCCTCCCGCAACCGCAATCATCGTCTTCAGCTCCTTCTGCGCGGTCTGCTGGTTGGCGCTGGTGCCGGTCTTGCGGAACTTGATCTTGCCGTCGGGACCGATCACGATGGTGGTGGGCAGACCCTCGACGCGGTAGGCACGGGCCAGGTCGCTGCCCGGATCGATCAGCACATGGAAGTCGTGGTAGCCCTTACCCTCCATAAAGGCCTTGGCTCTATTGAGTTGGTCGGGACTATCTTCCATCGTATTGATGAACAGGAAGTGGACGTCGGCGGGATCGGAATCGGCCAGTACGCGCTGCAACCCGGGGAAGGCGACAATACAGGGTCCACACCACGAGGCCCAAAAGTCGATGACGACCACCTTGCCCTGGTAGCTGCTAAGGCTCACGGGAAGACCGTTGGTGTCGGTGAGCACGAAGTCCTTGGCCGTCTGGTCGATCATCTTGCGACGAGTGGAGGAGTAGAGCACTTGTCCTTCGATGGCGCGGATGGAGTCGACAACAGCGGCAGCGGCCAATGTGTCGCCGGCTTCAATTAGCTTGCGGTGTTTGGTTTCGAGCTCCGCGGCGATCTGCAGCAGCTCCTTGTGGGCCTTATAGTCTTGGTACATCCCGCAGCCAGGCAGCAGCAGCGGCAGCAGCGGGAAGAGTAAGAGTAGAATAAAGTTGCGGCGGGCTGCTGCCGAATGAATAGCAATCATTAGCAATGATTATCAGTTATTATCGGTAATTATCAATGACGATCAGTTATCAATGACTAACAATTATTATCAGTGATAATCCGTCATGTTGTTGCATGATACGGCTGCGTGGCGTGCCACACAATGCACTGATCGCCTTGGTTAGATTAACTGTCTTCGCGAGTCAGTTTGACATACTGCCAGATGCCGTCCAAAAAATAGCTGGCGAACAGCTCCCCGCGATAGATGTTTGCAATGTTCATCCCTCTTGGCTGCCCGCCGAGGTCAAGAAATTGAACACGGTTCATCGATCCGTCTGAGCACACCTGAAGAAGCTCGCCATGCGCCATTGCACTCGTCGATATGATCCAGCACCTGTCGATAGGACGAGCCGCAGTGACGATATGGAAACCACGCCAAGCTTGCTGATCGGAGCCTGGCGCTGTCGTCGAAATAAGTGGTGTTCCGTCGCTATTCGATGGGTCGATGTTGATGATGCGCCTCATATGGCACTCTCCGGCATCATCCACGTCAAAAAAAATCAAAAATGGATAACGGCGCAGAAATGCCATCCCCTCACCAAATTCATTTATGCCATACCCGGTTAGCTCATAGACGCCCATTCCACCGGTCGTCTGTTTTAGGGGACGCGGAATGCACTGGTTGAAACGGTCTAGACTCATTTCGAAGTCTCCGAATGCGGCGTATTTCACGATCATGCTGTCGGGTTCGGATGCGTGTATGAACATATTTCCGTTTGCCGTTGTATAGGTTGATGTGATCCCTGTGCCCCAAGTGGTCAAACGAAACGTCGATTCCCCGAGGTATTGGCCCTTAAGGTCATATTTAAGATGTCGAATACCAGTGATGTTGAGCCAAAGGGTTGAATCGGCGACCATGGTCGCCATCAGCCGGTTGTTTTCGTACTCGCCCGGTCCTTGCCCGACGGCTCCGATTCTAGACGACGACAAACCAAGTTCATTGTTCTCAAGGAAATATGCGCCGGTGTTGAAGGCATGAACGATCCATTTATTCTTGCTGAGAGGATACACCGCGGCAGCTCCCTGTAGCCCGGCATCACTGAGATCGTCGTCGGTGAAGAGCGCCTCCGACTTGAACGTGACCACTGGCAGCTGCTGCAGCCAGGTGGTGTCGTACTCGGCATACTCGAAATCGCCGTACGCCGCCAGTATCGGCGGCGGGGCAGGGCCGTCTGCGCCGCTGCACGCACTGAGCACGCATATTGACACAAGCGTAACTAGCTTTGATTGCATGGTCGCCATCGGTGATAACGTTGTTTATGGACACAGTGATGTCGGCATAATACTATGCACTTAGTTGATATTGAAATCTTTTCTTTCTCGACCTCTCTGATGATGCCCGTTCATGATTGTCCATGATTGTGCGTGATAGTTCGCGATTGTTCATGATTGTTCATGATTGTCCATGATTGTCCGTGATCAATCATTGATAGTCACTGATAGTCACTGCTAATAACTGCTAGTAATTGTTTCAGTTTGTGTACAGCAGGTCGAGCTTATACTCGCCTGGTTCGGGGTTTTCGAGGTAGGCGACCACAAAGCTGGCATCGGGCAGCTGACGTGCCAACATCCGAGGCAGCAGATTGACCCCTTGTGCCCATCCCACGTCGAAATTCCGAATCGCCGCAATGATGGGCAGGTCTGTGGTCAACGTATCGCCGACCAGCGCTTCGACTAACTGGTCGAACGATTCAAACGGACGCAAATGCGATGTTTGCTGGCTACCTGTAAGAAGGATGGCCCGGTCGATAAGCCCTCGGTCGGTTGACATATGGTAGATGTCCAGTTTGACGTTGAGGTTTTCGATCAGCGTGAACAGACTGGTCAGCATATTTTGGAAGGCTGGCACCGATGCCGACCGTGGCGGAATCACCAGCTTAATGCTCCGAAACGTGGAGATGGGATGGTCCAGTTTGCATACGAACGTCTTCTGCTGCGTAGTGGCCAGCATCTGATCGAGGATGCTTCCGAAGATGCGCGTGCTGGCCGAAACCTCGCCGTTCCAGCCAATCACGATGTCGGAGATGTCGTGTTTCACCACCGACAGCGATATCCCCTCGGCTATGTTCAGGTTTGTTTCGAGCTGGGGCGCTGCCGCGCAGTTTACAGCATGGATTTGCCCGACGGCAAGGTCGAGCAGCTTGTTGGCTCGCTCACGGCGAGTTTGGAAGTCGCTCAGCGTGTCGAGCACGGAGAGAGGGTAGATGGTGGCGTTATCACGACCCTTCAGGTTGGATGCGAACTCAATGAGCCTAGCTGAGGTCTGCGGGTTTGCTAACGGTACCAGAATGCGCTGGGCTGCCACAGGCTCATGCTCGAGTTCGCGGGTGACGTCGTCGGCTAGGCGCAACCCGTACTTTTCGATCACTATCGGACCAATTATGCATGTGACCAAAATCATCATAATGGCTCCGTTGAGGATTTCGGTGCCGAACACGCCGAGTTGGAGTCCCACGAAAACCGCCGCCAACGTGGCAGCAGCCTGCGTGTTGGTCAAGCCAAAAATCACCCACGACTGGTCGGAATTGAACTTAAGTATTCGTCCTGATATGAAGGCCGCCAGCCATTTCGTCACAACGACTGTCGCAACCATTGCTCCCATCACAATCCACATTTCAGTGCTGCTCAAGAGCACCTTGAAATCGACCAACATTCCCACATAGATCAGGAAGAGAGGGATGAAGAACGCATCGCCGAAAAACTCGACCCGGTTCTTCAGTGGACCCTTATTGCTCAGCAGCCTGTTGAAAGCTAGACCCGCAAAGAACGCCCCCACAATGGCCTCAATGCCAATTTCTTGGGCAACCCATGCCGTGATCAGCATCATGCCGATCACATATACATAGGTAAATCGGCCCACTTCGCCCACGCTACGGAAGAACTGCAAACTGATGCGAGGCAATAACCAGAAAACGGCAATAACATAGACAATGAACAAGCCAATAAAGGTGAGCCAGAACGACACGCCCATGTTGCCTTCGACTGTTCGTGCCACCACGGCAAGTACCAAAAGAGCGGCGGTGTCGGTGAGGATGGTACCTCCGATGGCCGTCGAAACGCTCGGTTCGCGAGTTAGGCCCAATCGGGTGATGATGGGGTATCCGACAGGTGTGTGCGATGCAAACATGCTGGCAATGAGGATGGCGGCCATCCATCCGTAACCTAGAGCTAGGAATACGGCAGTGCCGACCAACTGTGGGATCAAGAAAGTGAGCGAGCCAAAAACGGCAATCCTTGAACGTTCGCGCACCAACTGGTCGAGGCTAATTTCAAGGCCGGCCAAAAACATGAGATATAGCAATCCAACCTTTCCCAACACGTCGATCACACCTGCGGCCTCAATGAATCCAAATCCGTTTTGTCCAACCACCGATCCGGCGATGAGCAACCCCACGATGCCGGGAAGCTTCATCCGTTGGAACAGGATGGGGACGAGGAGCGTGATGAGCAGAATGATGCCGAAGGTGAGGATCGGCTCTTTCGCGATAGATATGACGGCGTAGTTCATAACTCCGGGGGCTTAGTTCCAAAGCATGGAAGCCTCCGGTGCCACCAAGATGGCAGCCATCGCACTTCCCTCAATGCCTACGAAGTTAGCTGACGGGTTAGCACTGAGAGATGTGCCTTCTTTTCAGAATTCACCCCAAGGTGTGGGTCCTCCGCTCCAGTATGGATTAGGCAATGCAAGTTACTACAGTGAAAGGAGACCAGCAAGTTCACAATTATTAGCAGATATTTATGATCACGAACGATCACGAACGATCACGAACGATCACGAACGATCACGAACGATCA
>CAZVRJ010000088.1:0-4957 GCA_964629885.1 uncultured Chitinophagales bacterium
CGTGTAACGCCTCGCTATCTGCTACAGGGCAACAAGTTTTTAGCTCATCGTTTAATCTGCCTCTAAACCTTGATTTGCGCAATTTTTCCCAAATACTGCCGGAATCATCCGATCCAGTCGATGGAAGTCTAGTAGCAGAGGGCTTCAATCTGGCATTGATAAGCCAGTTTTTGCCGTCGGAGTATGCCGACCAGCTTACCGGTGCAATAGATGGAAGCATAGTTCTACAAGGCACTATTGGGCAGCCCTTACTCGATGGTAACTTGACCTTGCAAAATGCCGGATTGAGGGTCATTCCTGGTAATGTTTTGCTTCGCAATGTGGCTGCTAACTTCGTATTTAATCACGACCGAATCGATATTGAAACATTGACCATGCGCAGTGGCTCTGGGGATCTTACTGGAAGCGGATACATCCGAATGGACGGATTTGATCCCGGTGAACTCTCCGTCGATCTTCGGGCAAGGCAGTTTACCGTATCAGATACCAGGGATGCCCGTGCAGTAATCAGTTTTGACAGCAAATTAGTTGGGACGCTAGACAGACCTGAGTTGACCGGATCGATGATTGTGAACAGTGCTAATATTTACCTTGATAATTTTGGTGAACGAATTGTGGAGGATGTTCAACTCGAAGGTGAAGAACCGCTTCAAGCTCCGTCTATGTACGACAGCCTAAGCATTCGTATGAGAGTTCAGGTCGATCCAAACGTTTGGATGCGGAATAGGACATCTCCCGAACTGGCAATTGAACTTCTTGGCGATTTAGATCTCTTGAAAGACAGTGGCTCGGATTTGATGGCATTTGGAAGCTTGAGCACCAGACAGGGTTATGCTATGCAGTACGGCAAACGGTTCCAGATTGAGCGTGGACAGCTAACCTTTAGCGGGGATCCATTTAACCCAAACTTGGACATTGTTTCGCTTTATGAGCTTAGGGTACCCGAAGACATTGAGATTCGGTATTTGATTGGTGGCACGGTAAGTGATCCAACATTCGATTTCACCAGTAACCCTGAAATGGAGCTTGAGAATATTATTAGCTATACGTTGTTTGGGAAACCTTTTGGAGCCTTGTTCACTTGGCAGCAATCGTTCAGTGGTGGCGGTGGCGGCAGTGCCCTGGCGCGCGATGCAGCCATTGGAGTGCTAGTAGACAGGCTTGAAAGCTTGGCGACAGAGTCGTTGGGAATTGATGTGCTTCAAATCGATTCCAATCGTCAAGGTGAGACGGTAACCACAAGTATAAAGGCAGGGAAGTACATCACCGATAAGCTATTCGTTGCAGTATTGAATGAACTTGGGGGAAGTGAGGCTGTAACTCGGGTCGTGCTGGAGTATTACATCCGCAGAAATCTGCTGCTAGTTGTAACCCAGGGCAATGACCGACGCAGTGGGATAGACATATTGTGGAAGTACGAGTATTGAAAGATGCCTTCGGCATAGGTCCCGACTTCGTCGGGATGACAGGCAATGGTAAATAAATAAAAGACGCCTACGGCGTAATCTCTTGCCGCTGCTCCTGCTCTTGCTCTTGCGGTTGTTCTTGCTCTTGCGGTTGCTCTTGTATATTATGTTCCAATTATGATTTTGGGAGGTCAGTGTTGACTGGCAATCTGTAATCTTCAATCTTCAATTTTCAATTTTTCCCGCATGACCAAGCCGAAACGATCGTTACTCACGCGTTTTCTGGATTTTGTCGAGTATGTCGGCAACAAGTTGCCCGATCCAGTCACCCTCTTTTTCATTCTCATCTTGATGGTCCTTTTTGGATCGTGGATTGCAGCTTGGCTTGGTGTCAATGCCATCCATCCGGGTACAAAAGCAACCATTGAGGCCATCAATCTTTTCTCCAAAGACAATGTAATTCGCATCTTCACACAGATGCCCGCCACATTTACCGGATTTGCCCCATTGGGGATGGTGCTTGTTGTGATGCTGGGCATTGGAGTTGCCGACAAAACGGGGATGATTGGGGCTGCATTGAAAACGTTTGTCCTTAAGGTGCCTCGTAGTCTGCTAACGGCTGCGCTTGTATTTGCGGGCATCATGTCGAGCATGGCCGTCGATGCTGGATATGTGGTTTTGATCCCCCTTGGCGCGGTTATTTTCATGAGCGCAGGCAGACATCCTTTGGCCGGCTTGGCTGCGACATTTGCGGGTGTATCAGGTGGATTCAGTGCCAACTTGATTGTGACATCGCTTGATCCGCTGCTCGCTAGCTTCACCGAACCAGCAGCTCAGTTGCTCGATGAGGCGTACACGGTCAATGCAGCTGCGAACTACTTTCTTATGATCGTAATGGTGCCACTTTACACGATGGTAGGCTGGTATGTGTCAGAGAAAATTGTGGAGCCGCGCCTGGGTGCGTACCACGGTGATGTGGTCGACGATAGCATCACGAAACCGATCGAACCCATCGAGCGTAAGGGCCTACGCTGGGCAGGGATATCAATCCTGATTGTTAGCATACTGATTGCACTTCTAGTTGTGCCAGAAAATGGCATCCTTCGCGACATGGACGCACTGCTGACGATCACCCCGTTCTTGAATTCCATCGTCGCATTGATGATGTTCATATTCCTGATTCCCGGCATTATCTACGGTGTTATTGTGGGCAAAATCAAAAGCGATAAGAATGTTGCCGAGATGATGGCCGATAGCATGAGCAGCCTTGGTTCATACATTGTACTTGCGTTCGTTGCGGCCCACTTTGTGGCCTTCTTCAACTGGTCAAACCTTGGCGTGATCACGGCCATTAACGGTGCGGAGTTTCTGAGTGCGATAGGTTTTTCGGGTATTCCGTTATTAATATCCTTCCTGCTTTTCACGGGGTTCATCAACCTGTTCATCGGTAGTGCTTCGGCCAAATGGGCGCTCATGGCCCCAATCTTTGTACCCATGTTGATGCTGATGGGTTTGTCGCCTGAAATTACACAGGCAACCTATCGACTTGGCGACTCATTCACTAACATCATCACGCCGTTGATGGCTTACTTCCCATTGGTGATCATCTATGCACAGAAGTATCAGAAGGATCTGGGAATTGGCACGCTCATATCATTGATGTTGCCATACTCGATCATGTTCCTGATTCTGAGCATCGTGGTACTCATCATCTGGGTGCTTACCGGTATCCCTGTCGGACCCGATTCGCCACTCTACTACAGCTATTGATAAATGGGACGAGCTGCATACGCTCGTAGTCTCATGAAACAACAAAGGCCGGGCAGGAGATATCCTGACCCGGCCTTTTCAGTATAGTCAGACCGTCTGTAATGTTCGATTAGGCAATGTGCAAAATGAGTTCAGCAGTACGGGCGCTGTAACCAGCCTCATTGTCGTACCAGCCAATCACTTTTACCATTTTACCGCTAACTTTGGTCAATTCGGCATCGAAGATGCATGAATGCGGATCACCGATGATGTCGGTCGAAACCAATGGCATGGTTGAGTACTGGAGTATGCCCTTCATTGGTCCGTCGGCAGCTGCTTTGAATGCAGCCAAGACTTCCTCAAGCGTAGTTTCTTTGCTCACTTCGGCAACAAAGTCGGTCAACGAGCCTGTTGGGACCGGAACACGGATGGCACCGCCGTCGAGTTTGCCTTTGAGGTGCGGCAGTACGAGTCCAACGGCTTTGGCAGCGCCAGTGGAGGTCGGCACGATGTTTACGGCTGCGGAACGCGCGCGGCGTAGGTCTTTGTGAGGTGCGTCGAGAAGGCGCTGGTCTCCCGTGTAGGCGTGGATCGTAGTCATGAAGCCCTTTACGACGCCAAAATTGTCGTCGAGGACTTTCACCATCGGTGCCAAGCAGTTAGTGGTGCAGCTTGCATTCGAGTAGATCGCTGTGTTTTTGTCAATAATATCATTGTTAACGCCAAGCACAACGGTCTTTATGTCGCCGGTTCCAGGAGCCGAAATGATAACTTTTTTTGCTCCAGCTGCTAGGTGTTTCTCGGCGGCTTCCTTCTTGGTGAAGAAGCCCGTTGATTCAATGATCACTTCGGCGCCAAGAGCAGCCCAGTTTAGGTTGGCTGGGTCTTTCTCGGCTGTGATGCCAATGCGGTCGCCGTTGATGATGATGTCGTTTCCATCGACCGTCACTTCACCATCGAATTTGCCTTGCGTAGAATCAAACTTGAACAGGTGGGCGAGTGTAGCCGCATCCGTAAGGTCGTTCACACCTACAATGTCAATCTTGTCGGCATAGTTGGCCAATATGTAACGGGTTACAAGTCGCCCAATGCGACCAAAGCCGTTAATTCCTACTTTAATTTTGCTCATACTAGTAGTTATTTGGGATGTGTCGTCAGTTCCGTAAGCTACCAAGCAATCAGCCCATTTTCAAGTAAAATCGGGTGTATGTTGGGTGTCGCGATGGGGCTAATTGGCATAGAAGTCAAAGTCTGGGTATATTGTCAAGCTATTCTTATCAAAAAATCCCTTTTCTGATCTAATGTCCACATCTTGCCGATGTGAACATTTTTTAAAATTGTTACTCGAGAACCCAAAAATTATCCCGCCATGTCTGACACACGCTTTGCAAACGAAGTTTATCTTGATTTTTCGGATCCAACCATCGACGCAGGACAAAAAACCGCCATCCGTGAAGTGAAGGGGAAGCTGGGCAAATCGTACAAGAATTTCATTGACGGGGAATGGGTCGATGGCGACCACGGCACCTTCGAAAGCGTAAACCCGGGCAATTTATCGGAAGTGATCGGCCACTTCCCCATGGCCAGCAAAGCCCAAGCCGAGGGCGCCCTCGAAGCCGCTTGGGCAGCATTCGCCACATGGAAGCACGTGTCCGCCGAGAAGCGCGCCGATTACATGTTCCGCGCTGCTGAAGTGATCCGTCGCCGCAGGATGGAAATCAACGCCTGGATGGCGGTTGAAGTGGGTAAGAATTTCATCGAGGCTGACGCCGAGACCTGCGAGGCCATCGATTTCCTCGACT
>CAZVRJ010000089.1:0-4778 GCA_964629885.1 uncultured Chitinophagales bacterium
GAATTTCTTGCGGAGGAAGTCGATGGTGGGATCCATCGTGCGGCTGAACAGCCAGTACACGATACCCAGAACGAACATATTTTTGCAGCGGTCGATGTCCTTCACCGAGAGTCCAGATTCGGCAAGACTGGCCCGCGTAAGCTTGGTGATGTCGACGCGGATAACCGTGTAGCCCGTTGTCTGCACCGCTTCGAGAGGATCGTCGTCGGGGGCGTACTTCGCCAGTGAGAGATCTTTCTTGCCAAAGCCATCGACGTTTGCGATGATGATGCCACCGGTGCGAAGGTGCTTGATGTTGGCCTTTAGGGCGGCGGCGTTCATAGCCACGAGCACGTCGCATTGATCGCCCGGCGAGTAAATGGCGCGGCTGCCAAACTGGATCTGGAACCCGGAGACCCCTGCAACAGTGCCGGCTGGAGCGCGGATTTCGGCAGGGAAATCGGGCAGTGTGCTCAGGTCGTTGCCTTGTAGAGCAGTGGTATTGGTGAACTGTGAACCGGTGAGCTGCATACCATCGCCCGAGTCACCGGCAAATCGGATCGTGGCGGTTTCTTTGGCTATTTCAGATAGGCCCATAAACGTTATCTCTATGATGAGCAATACGATTGAGGTCAAAGTAACATAACTGCAACATCAATGCAATGTCTGCTAATCATTGCTTATGCCTTCACCACCCCATCCACCTCGCCTTTATACACATTCCTCGAATCGACCACTACAGGCACCCAGTTACGCAAACTTTCGTAATCGACGCCCTTGTGGTCGGTAACAATTACCGCAGCATCAAAACCGCGCACCAATCCCTCGCCCCACTCCACACTCATCTTGCCGGCATACTGAGCATGCTCGCGGGTGATCGGAATAACCGGGATGTGCGGATCATAATACTCGACTTCGGCGCCCATATCCTCGAGCAGGTGCATGATCACGTAGGTGGGCGACTCGCGCATATCGTCGACATCCGGCTTGTAGGCGAGTCCCATAAGCAGGATCCGGCTGCCGTTGAGCGACTTCCGGATGCCGTTAAGCGCCAGAATCACCTGGTCGACCACATACTTGGGCATCGCTGTGTTCACCTCGCCAGCCAGCTCGATGAAGCGCGTGTTCAACCCGTACTCGCGAGCTTTCCAAGTGAGATAGAACGGATCGATGGGGATGCAGTGTCCACCCAGACCTGGACCCGGAGTGAATTTCATGAAACCGAAGGGCTTTGTTGCGGCCGCATCGAGCACCTCGTGAACATCAATGCCCATGGCGTGAAACACCACCTTAAGCTCGTTCACTAGAGCGATGTTCACCGAACGGAAGATGTTCTCGGTGAGTTTAACCGCCTCGGAGGTCTTGCAGTCGCGCACGGGCACTGTCTGCACAATCGAGGTATTATATAATGCTAACGCAAGCGTAAGCGCATCCTCGCCGTGTCCACCAACCACTTTGGGGATCCGCGCTGTATTGAAATTTGGGTTACCCGGATCCTCGCGCTCAGGACTGTACGCCACATAAAAATCCACGCCTGCCTTCAGGCCGGATGTCTCCTCGAGGATGGGGATCATCAGCTCCTCGGTGGTGCCTGGCCAAGTGGTCGACTCGAGGATTACCAGTTGACCCGGACGCAGATGCTCCGCAACGGTCCTCGTTGTATCGACCACATAGCTCATGTCGGGCTCGCGCCAGGTGTTCAGCGGCGTTGGAACACACAGCAGGATAGCATCGCTCTCAGCGAGGCGGCTGAAATCTGTGGTGGCGTCGCACCGATCGCTCTTCGACAGCGCCTGCATCATCGCTTCGCCCAAGTGCTTGATGTACGGTCGTCCTGCCTTCAAATGCTCGATTTTCGATGGATCAATGTCGAAACCGATAACCGGCATCCCGTTTTTATGGAACGTCCACATCAGCGGTAGACCTACGTACCCAAGGCCGATAATGCCGATGGTATACGTTTTAGAGGCGATTTTGTCGATGAGAGACTGGAGCATCTTGCAGTGACTAGTGATTAGTGATTAGTGATTAGTGATTAGTGATTAGTGACTAGTGACTAGTGACTAGTGATTAGTGATTAGTAACTGGTAACCGATAAATGGTGTTCATTATTACAGATGGGTCAAGAATGATAGAGCAAAAATTACTGCAATGCCACCTACTGTTCACTGCCCACTCTTCACTGTTCAATGTTCACTGCTAACTGCTTCCAGTTCAGTGAACTACGATACTTTTCGTTTATTTAAAAAAAATACCTTGTATATATGTCCCATATTAGGAACATTTAATTTTATTTGTAGTCAAATTAGTTGTAGTAAATAATGCATTACTGACTAGAACAATAAAGCCGAACAAAGCGCAGATCTGCACGAATTCGTGAGATAGTACTTCAGGGTTTGAAGTCGAGTAACTTAAGCAATAGACCGATGACATTCGTCGCTCTCATAGTAATTTTATCCGTAGTCTTGTCAAGCTTGATTACTTGGTGGATCATTCCACAAGTGGTTCGTATCGTGCGGGTTAGAGGTATATTCGACCATCCCGATAATGACCGCAAGTTCCACAGCGAACCCACACCAATGATGGGAGGAATCGGAATTTTCCTCGGTTTAATGATTGCGATAGTGGTGCTGGCCGAAATGCTAACTGTTGACTTGAACCATTATTTCAGGCTCTGCGTAGTAATCCTCCTCTTTGTTGGAATGGCCGACGACCTAGTCCCAATTTCGGCAAAACGCAAAATGCTATTCATGATTGTGGTTGCCAACCTGATTCTAATCGACACAAACGCTTGGATTACAGTCTTTAATGGCGTGTTTGGCATAGCTACAATACCCATGTTTGTTGCCATCCCACTGAGCCTATTTGTGATAGTTCTCATCATTAACGCCTATAACATGATCGACGGTGTGGATGGACTCGCTGCCACGCAGGGCGCAATGGCTGCAGCCTTATTTGGTGCATTCTTTGCTGCGAATGGTAACTACGAGCTAGTGCTGATCGCGTTTTCGCTTACAGGTGCATTGATTGGGTTCCAAATTCACAACCGACCACCGGCACGTATTTTTATGGGCGACACTGGATCTTTGGTCGTAGGTTTTACACTCGCCTTCCTTGCTGTTCAGTTCGTTACTGTGGTAGGCACTAACCCTACCTTTGCCATCAATGCATATGCTCCCGTTTTAGTTGCGGCTATACTGATTGTCCCTTTGTTCGACATCCTTCGAGTGGTGATTCTGCGTAAAACTACAGGCCGCGCTGCCTTTACCCCCAGCCGCGACCATGTACACCACATACTCATGGATTATGGTTTCAATGCCCGCGATACAACCGTCTACTTGCAGCTAGTACAGATGATGATCATCCTACTGGCCTACATGATGGCCCAAATGGGCATGAACATCAATTTGATACTCGCTACGACATTGATTGTGGCGGCTGTAGTGCTTCCGCTTCGCCCTGGAAACATCGCCATCCTTTCTTGGATGGGCTTGAGTGTACCTCAGCGGACATTACGACAACCAGTCGTCCACAACATTAGGTTTATGAACCCCAAAAGACAACCCATTCCAAAGCACGACCTCTATCTCAAGAAAGTGGACGAAAATAGGGATTAGGGATTTGGGACTAGGGATTAGGGACTTACAACTTTCTTTGCGCGCCGAGCATAAATCCCCAATCTTCTTTGCGCAGGTCGCCTATGTCGCGGGCGACGGCGCCGATGAGGCCCCATCGGGCACCCACCGGTTGCCACTGCATGTCGATCGATGTGTACCACTGATCGGTGCGTCGATCTGGACGCAATCCCGCGGTCGGTCGGACGGGTGGTCCTGTGTTTAATGTGCCGTAATTGCGCGAGTACGTGGCACGGAGCGCATAGCTGAAGCTCGGTTGCGGCGAACCGCCCAAACCCACGTGGTGTGCGAGTATCATATTATTGTCAATGCGGAAGGATCGGCGAGGTTCGGTGCTCATTAAAGGCAAACCGAGGCTGCGCCCGAAGTGGGTGAATCCGCTGCGGTACACCATGTGGTTGTAGTAATCGGCGCGCCCGAAGGGCTGACCATCCTCAGAATCCTGTCGGATGGTGTTCACGTGGTCGTACACAAATGTGTTCATCCACGGCATGCGCTTCCTGTCTGCGTAGATGCGGGCACCCCAGCTGCCATCCCAAGGGCTGCGGAAACGCATCGATACTTTATCCTCGAGGTAGAAGAGCCGTATGGCTTCAAACCGCCAGTTGCCCACGTTTCGAGCAAGCATGAAATCGTATGCAGCCATGTTGTTGCCGATCACGTTGGCCATGTCGGCTCCGAGGCGGGGGTCGGTTCCCGGCCTGCCGAAAACAACCCGCGCGAAATCGCCCGCCGACGAAGGCAATCGCCCCAATTCTCGGTGTACCCCTCCCCAGATGGCGTTATGGATGAGTCCGGCGTGCCCGTCGAACCCAAACAGGTCGATACGCAGGTACAGATGTTTGCGATGGATCATCGGATCGCTGACGTATCGTGGACCCATCAGCCAAGCATTGCCAAACATGGCCTTGAAAGATAAGTACCCCTGTGCGAGCGGTATCGGCACATAATCGGGCGTGGACAGAAAGAATCCCGCCGGCGGGGTGGCATTCGTGCTCATGAGGAGTCCACCAATCGACAGTGGATTAGAGCCGAGCCCAGCTGGGATGCTTCGGCGTCCAGCATCGAGGCGCCAGTGGCCTAGGGTACCCGACACATAGGCCTCGGCTGCGTGGACCGATGGATGATTCGAGGCACGTGCAATGACGTCGCCACCCAAGTCGA
>CAZVRJ010000090.1:0-4760 GCA_964629885.1 uncultured Chitinophagales bacterium
TCTGAGTCCAAATGATATGGCACTGCCGAAGCCGTCGTTGAACGGAACGAATGCGAAATCGGCCTCAACTCCGAAGCGTCGTACCCCAGCACCGATGCTGAATGGTCGACTGGTATCGTTCGTGGTGTATCCTAGGCGAATGTTCAAGATGTTAGCAATGTCGGCACGTATCGCAGTATTGACCCAAGGCGTGTCGGTCGATCGGATGAAACCGGGGATGTCCTCTTGAAAAGGCGACTGCTCCTGATCGATCCACTCTACAGGTTTCACGAAATCGGCCGCCAACGATATCAGGATCGGGATTTCGGATGAACCATCGACAGAGAACTGCACGGCGTGCACCTCAGCGCCCACTTTGATGCGTCCGGGGACTTCGCTACGGCTCGCATTCAAAGGATCCATTTTGCCAATGGATGTCGCCGCGGCTGCAAGTCGAAGCCTGTCTTGAAGCAACGATGTTGTCGCCCCGGCGTTGAAGGCGAATCCACGTGCACTCGAAAGATACACTTGCTCATATAGGTACATCCCGGTTGCGCCGAGGCTAATTGGACCCATATTGCGTGCAACCGAAGCGGCGAAAGCATAATATTGCCATGAAAAGGATCCACTCGATCCACCCGGAACCGATCGGGCTTGAATGTCGTCGATCAGGGAGGTGTAAACCCCAAATGCAAATGCGTTTTGGTTCTTACGGAAGTTGACTGCTCCCTGAATGTTTCTGGTATCTGCAATCCAAAAGGTGTGTGTTGCACTAAGCGATGATGACTCTTCGAGCGCCAAGTTGGCAGGGTTTGCAAAGATGGACGGCGCACCAAGAAGCACGGCGGTCTTGGTCTCCGACATCCCCAACGATAATGGATCTGAACCAATTTCGAGGAAACGTAAACCGCCGGCCGTTTGGCCTAAGCTGGCCCCAGATCCGAGAATCAGCAGTAGCAGCATTGTCAGGATCGTGTTTTTCATAGATTTAGTCGGATGGCAAATGCGTGCATAAAAGAAATCCCGCCCGGCTCGCGTGTAACGGAGTAGTCGATGGATGGCGACATTGTGTCGAAGGGGAGATGGACACTGAAACCCAAGCTCATCCGTTGGTTGTCTTCAAAATATCCCAAATCTCCGTTTTGGTAACCGGCACGAAGGGTAAGGCGTTCATGGATGTGATGACGGGCGCCGATTCGAAGTTTGCGCGTGGACGTAGAAATATCGGTCTCGCGGTTAAAGGGTATGGGAACGCCGAATCCTGTTTCGACACTGCGATCTACGACGATGGAGCTTTGAACTTGCTGCTCCAGCTCCAAGCTGATTAAAAAAACCTCACTTGTGCGGTAGGATCCGCCGAGCGTGATTCTTGTGGGCCAACTGTTCGATGTGTTGGAGCTACCCGCGGCGCCGTAGAAATCGGCGGTATTCCATATGGTTTCTGAGAATAGATCCTGAACGGCAAATCCGATCCTCAGCTTTTCAGATGGGGTGATAAGCAGGCCGAAATCCATCCCAAATGCCTGCGATGCCGATACATCCTTATCATAATCGGCGAAATTCAGCTTCAATGTGGCACCCAATCGTACATTTTTGCCTGGTTTGATGCCGAAGCTCGTGAACAGCTGATAATCGTGCACGGCGTACATCCTCGTGTGGTATCCGCTCGATGTGCGTCCGTCGATATCCTTGACGTTGGCATTAAGCACCCCAACGTACAACCCTGCATTCGGGGGCAGTCGCAACGCAGCACCCAGCGAGTTGAGGGAGCGTCCGAATCCCATAACCGCCGTGCTAATGTCGATCTGTGTAGACAGCACATCGGCTGCGTGTGCCGGATTGTGATAGGAATATATGCCCTCGTCGGTAACCGAAACGAGCGCATTTCCCATGCCAATGCCCCTTGGGTTAAATCCCATCCGGGTGTGTGCGCCTGCAAAGCCACCACTCTGCGCATATAGGCTAATGGGAGTGGACAAGAGCAACGGCAGGAGCAAGAGCAAGAACAAGAGCAACGGCAAGGACAAGCGCAACTTCAAGAGCAAGAGCAGTGGCAAGAGCAAGAGCGAGGGTATGCGAGAGTGTAAGAGTATTAGACTTTTCATTCGAGCACCAAGATTTTGCCGTTTGCCGTCGATCCGTTCATGGCAACCTGGTAGAAATAGCTACCGTTTGCCACTTTGCGTCCCACTGCGTCGTAGCCATCCCAAACTGCTTCGTGAGGACCCGACGGCAGATTGCGACTATCGAGCTCGCGTACAAGGTTCATCCCGAAATCATAGATTCGTATGGTCGTGTTTCCCGACTGCGGCACATCGAACGTAATGCGAAGTTCACGGTGCTGACGGTGCGAAAATGGATTGGGGTATGCAAAAGTCTTAACATCTGGAACACTCTCTTGAAACACATTGCCTTCTCCGGGCAGCATATTAACTCTGGTGATGCTCCAAGTCTGTCCGCCGTCGTTTGTGCTCGCAATGCCGTCGGATGTTCCAACAAAAAGGGTGTTGCCAGCTTTTGCCACGGAATAAAATACAGCACCGTTCTTGAGTCGTGCGTTTGCGCTCACGATCTGACGTACCTGCTCCCAGGTGCTTCCATTGTCGCGGGTGACAAACAAGCCATTGTCGCCCGTTGCGTAGATGGTGTTGCCGTCAAACGCGATGTCGTAGATCTTCTCGCCGGCCAAATGCTGCTCGAAGGTGACGCCCAGATCGCCGGTGCTCACGATGCCGAAGCGCTCTCCCTGCAGACCGCCAACCCAATTGGTGAGCCATACGCGTCCTGTGGATGGATCTTGTTTAATTCGGATCACCCAATTGCCGAGCATGCCGTTGCGTGCCCCGCTTGTGGTAACGTGTCGCCATCGGATGCGGTCGGCCGACGCGGTAAGCGCATTGTCTGAGATGTTGATTCCACCAGCCGTTCCAGCCCAAACGTTGCCGTCGAGATCAACGAAAACCGAAAAAGCGTTAAAATTGAGGTAGTCGCTTGGGTTGGGGTCGGTCCTGGCTGGTGGACGCGGATTCATCACGAAATTGTATGCCAAGTTCGGGTTTAGCTCGCTCAACCGGGTTGGAGGCAGAACGACGCGTTCCCATGTCTGTCCAAAATCACGGCTTCTTTTAATGCCGCTTGCCCATCCAGCGAAAAAGACGGTGTTTCCCGAAAATGCCACGTCGTATGGGGGCGACTGCTGGGGCACAACGACAGCAAGCGCCTCAATCGATCCTGCACCGTATGGTATGATGATATTATCGCAGGCATCGGTGCTTCCCGACCGGTTGCACGGATCGAGAGGAAACGGGATGAATGACCAATCTCTACCGCCGTTGGTCGACTTGTAGAAACCCATCCCAGACTGTACAGAGTTTTCCTCAACGACTACGTTGTATCCAATTCCGGCAAAAACGGTGTCCTTGGCCAAGGCGACCGAGAACATGCGTCCACGTCCATTTACTACCGAATCTGCCCCAAGTGGTCGTATCCAGTCGATGCTGCCGCCAACGTTTAACTGCAGTCGCGGACCAATCCACAGGCTATCGCCATAGCTGCCCATGTTGGAGATGCTGTTCTGCGATACGGGATTGGGACCAGATGGTATGAGCGGTCCGACGATTTGGGCATGAGCAACAATGGGAGCAAGAACAAGAACAAGAGCAAGAGCAAGAGCAAGAGCAAGAACAAGAGCGGATTTTATCATCTTATGATCTCCAGGCTGCGGTATAGGGTGTCACTACGCAGGCCGGCGCGGTCGTTGGCATAGAAAAGTACGCGGATCTTGTCGGGAGAGTTGCTACTGTTGATTTCGAGGGTGGTGGTATAACGCTTTACGTTGCCAGTCACCGAGCCTGCCGTCATCAGAAAAGGAGTGCCAAGTGGACCCGTTGTTTCGCTCACTAATCTCATGAATACTTGGTCGATGTTGTCGAGACCATCTTCGTCGGATACTTCGGCCAAGAAATCGATGCGCCGTGCCGGTTGTCCTGCGATCGGAATTTGCGCGACAGCAGGAGTTATGGTTGCATTTACCACCACTGGCTTGATACCGGGTATCCCTAAAAACTTGAGGATGCGCACAATCCGGTTACCCAATTCATTTTCGCTGTTAACGGCGTAGACGATCAACTCGAAATTTCGGAATTGGTTCGTGTTTGTCGTCAATGTGAATGTGGTCGAATATCGATTCGTCGTGGCATCGTACGTAGACAACTCCTGATCGAAACGCTTCACACCCAAGTCGATATCGTTCAATATGAGCTGAGGAGGATTTTCGAGTGGTCCCACATCGAGATTCCTAACCGAAATCGTAAATTGTATGGTGGTGTCCTTCACTCCATCGCTGTCTCGGTCGAATTGTAAGTCGCCCGGCGATATCACCATTTCGGTGATTCTGGGTGGGGGATTGTCGAACGCATTCACGCCCGGCGCCTCGTCGCAGGATGCCAACACTGCGATTAGAAGTAGAATTCCTGATAAAAGCCTAAACAAAGTAGGATATGCTGGTTTGGGATTCGGACGCCTTAATATACGCAGGTACTACTAGAAATTCCTTTAAGAGCAGTCCGTTCATTCGATTGGCAACTAACGTACATGGCGGTTGAACATTGCTTGTTTTCACATTTTACAACACAAAGAAAAAAGTGTTGACAGCGATCACGTAATTCACGTAAATTGAAGGATGCACCAAATTTGCAAAAACACATCTTTTTCGCTCAATAACGGCTGGTGGTGGCCGAATCTGCTCTGAAGCGGAACGGATGAGGTGTGTCTAAAACCTT
>CAZVRJ010000091.1:0-4567 GCA_964629885.1 uncultured Chitinophagales bacterium
TCGACTCGATGCAAATGAAAAATTTGTCGTCGGTCACACGCGAGAATCGCTCGCTGTTGAACAGCGGGTTGTAGTGCTTTGGCATGTCGTTGAGGAAAAACATTCCAAAAACGGCACCAAAAGCAGACAAGAGAACTGTAAGCTCAAATGTTACCGGAACAAATGCAGGGGCGTTGATAAATGGCTTGCCACTGATATTGATCGGATAGTCGATCGAAGAGGTCCATACCATTAATGCAACTGCACCGAAAAAGCCGATCAGAGCATGTACGAGCACGATCCAACCTAATTTTGACGGCTTTAGTCCCATGGCATCGTCCATGCCGTGGATAGGGAACGGGCTGTAGACATCAAAGTTCTTGTAACCGGCATCACGGACCTTAGTGGCGGCCTTCATCAGTTCGCCCGTATTGGCAAACTCAGCCAGGACTCCGAAGGTTGCCGGTTGGTCAGTATGGTTTTTATCAGCAGACATATAGGTTGTGTTTAATCGGCTAACAGATTGCTCGTTTAGTGTGCTTTCGTGTCAGAATGGCCATGGTGCTCATGGTAGTGAGGGTCGGCCTGTGGCATTACCGCCTTAATCTCAGCGATGGCCACAATTGGCAGGAAGCGCAGGAACAACAGGAAGAATGTGAAGAACAGACCGAATGTGCCAACATAGGTAAGAACGTCCCACATTGTAGGGGAGTAGTACGACCATGATGATGGCAGGTAATCTTGCGAAAGCGAGGTCACAGTGATCACGAATCGCTCAAACCACATACCAATGTTGACGATTATGGACAACACAAAAGTGACCACAACATTGCGGCGCATCTTCTTAAACCAGAACAGCTGCGGGAACACAACGTTGCAGATGATCATGATCCAGTAAGCCCAGGCATATTGGCCCAGCGCACGCTCCATAAAGATGAACTTTTCGTATTCGACACCACTGTACCAGGCAATGAAGAATTCCATGGCGTAGGCGAATCCAACCATCGTGCCCGTCACGATGATGACGATGTTCATCTTCTCCATGTGGTCGTCCGTCATGATGTCTTGCACGTTGTAGACTTTTCTTGCTACGAGCATCAAGGTCTGCACCATGGCAAATCCGGAGAAAATGGCTCCGGCAACGAAATACGGAGGGAAAATGGTCGTGTGCCAACCAGGAATGATCGACACGGCAAAGTCAAACGAAACGATGGTGTGTACGGAGAGTACAAGCGGTGTGGCAAGACCAGCCAAGATCATGTACGACTTCTCGTAATGCTGCCACTGGCGATTTCCACCGGTCCATCCAAGCGACAAGAAACCGTACACCTTTTTTGCGAGATTGCTGGTTACGCGATCGCGGACAGTAGCCATGTCGGGTACCAATCCAACAAACCAAAACAACAAGGATACAGTGAAGTAGGTCGAAACAGCGAACACGTCCCACAGGAGGGGGCTGTTGAAGTTTGGCCACATGTACATCTGGTTGGGGATCGGGAACACCCAGTAGATGACCCATATACGACCGACGTGGATGGCAGGGAACACCAAGGCGCACATAACGGCAAAGATCGTCATCGCCTCAGCGAATCGGTTGATGGCAGTACGCCAATTCTGCCTAAACAGAAATAAAATGGCCGAAATTAGGGTTCCAGCGTGGCCAATACCGACCCACCACACAAAGTTGATGATCGCCCAACCCCAACCTACCGGAGATTGCAAGCCCCAAATACCTGTTCCTTCCCAGAACAGGTAGCCTATGCTGCCCAAAAGGATGAGCAAAAGAACGTTCGACACCCCAAATGCGAGGTACCAACCCAGAGGGGTCTTATTCTTTTGCGTGTCGCACAAATCGGCGATCATCGCTGTGATCGATCCGAAATCGTGATTGCCCTTTACTAGGGCAGGTTCCGGTACGTACTGATATTTAGAACTCATTTCGGCTACGAAAGGGGTTTATTACGCGTTCACGGTCTGACCGTTGGGATTTGTGATACGGGCAAGGTAGGATGTTCTAGGACGGATGTTCAATTCTTCGAGCAGCACATAGTTGCGCGAGGATGATTTCGCCTTCGATACCTTGCTGTTGGCGTCGGTGAGGTCGCCGAAACTGATGGCGTTTGCCGGGCAAGCCTGTTGGCATGCCGTAATGACAGATCCGTCGGCAGGTTTCACTGAGTTGCCGGTTTCGATCTTGGTCTCGATCTTTTTGCGGTTGATTCGCTGTACACAGTACGTGCACTTCTCCATCACACCACGGAATCGAATGGTAACATCCGGATTCATGGCCATGTGCAGAATTTCCGGATCGTCGACGTTGTTTTCTTCGAGGTAGATTCTCGAGTAGTTGAAGAAGTTGAAGCGGCGAACTTTGTATGGGCAGTTGTTGGCGCAGTAGCGTGTACCTATGCAACGGTTGTACGTCATCTGGTTCAAGCCGTCGTCGCTGTGCGTGGTAGCTGCCACCGGACAAACCTGCTCGCACGGAGCCAGTTCGCAGTGCATACACGGAATTGGCTGGTGCACCATCTGAGGATTGTTCACGTCGTCGCCTACAAAGTAGCGGTCGACTCGAATCCACTGCATTTCGCGCGAGCGCGAGACTTCCTTCTTGCCGATGACCGGGATATTGTTTTCAGCCTGGCAGGCAATGGTGCAAACTCCGCAACCGATGCAGGAGTTCAAGTCGATGGTCATTCCCCACTGAGGTTCGTACTCAGGATAGGTCTGCGCATCGAACAACGTAATTGCAAACGGGTCGCCTTCCTTCTTGCCCGGCACGTAAACCATCTTCTGTGCAAAGTCTGGATCGCTTTGGAACTCGGCCACAGTGGCTTGGCGGATCAACGGGCGTCCTTCCATGCTGTGGTGGTCTTGCGTGCAGGCAATCATGTAGGTGCCTTGATTCGCGGAGACCGTCGCTGCAGATGCGTACATCGATGAGGTCGTGCGGATTGGATACACGTTGGTTCCAACTCCACTCGATACTTTGCCGACGCTGCTTCCGTAACCGCAAAGCACAGTTACCGTATTTTCGGCATGGCCTGGGAGGATCCAAGCTGGGATCGTCACGCTGGCGCCATTCACCGATACAGAGATCAGCGTCGTGTGATTCTCGTTGTTCTTTCCATTATAAATATCTTTGATGCCCAGGGCTGTCGCCGTCTGGGGGCTCACAAGCGCCACATTGTCCCAAGTGATCTTAGTGATTGGATCTGGGAATTCCTGTAGCCAGCCGTTATTTGCATAACGACCGTCGAAAACGTGGTTGTCTGGTTTGAACGATACTTCAATATCGCTGTTTGCAGTCGATACGGCCTGCATGGCGGCGGCGGCGGCGTCGGCCCAGCCGGCCGACAGACTCACTGCAGCGTCAGACTTTGCCGTGTCAGGTATTACGCCGTCGTTTAATGCAGTAATCCAGCCGTTTTCGCCAAGAGTGCCTACCCAAGTGCCTCTTACAAGGTCATGAGCTGTGGCGTCTGTGCCATTGAAAACCGCATTCAACACCTCTATCTCGCTCTTAGCGCCGAAGAGAGGCTGGATGAGCGGCTGGATGATGCTCGCTTGACCATTCGGCGATGCACCGTCGCCCCAAGCCTCTAGGAAGTGGGTGCGCGGGATATGCCAAGTCACGCCGTTACGCGTCGTCTCGTCCACGTAATCGGACACCTGAATGGTAGTGGCTGCCTTTTTGAGTGCGTTCGCCATATCCAAGTCGGCTGGCGCGTTGAACACAGGGTTGGTACCCAGCATGATCAACGTGTCGATGTTGCCGCTGTTAAGGTCGGTAACCAGCTGCGCAAGCGCCTGCTTTTGGTCAATCTCGCCTGTATGTGTGACCTCTTTGTAGGTGACCGTGGTGCCGACGTTGCCAAGCGCGCTGTTGATGGCTGCAACTGCGGCATGAATTTCTGCTGGCATGCCATCGCCGGCTACAACCACAGAATTACCCGCATATGAACGCAGATCGGTGGCAAGACTGGTCAAAAACTCATTGCCCGACATGTGGTTAGAGTAACCAGGCATTGCGCCAATCTGCGCCGCGAGGGCGTAGGTAAACGCTTGGATGTCGGATGGCTTAAGGCGGAGTCTGTGGTCGGCATTGGAGCCGGTTACCGAGAAAGTGCTCTCTATGGAGTACAGACGGGAAATCTCGCCTGCGTTGGTATCAACATTGCGACGGCGGTCGGTAAAGCGGCGCACGTTTTCGACATTGTTGATGGCCAAGTTCAAGAAATCGGAATCGATAGCAACGATTACCTGAGCCTTGTCGAAATGGGAATCGGTGCGCAGACGGCGGCCAAATGCCATTGCGTTTCCAGCCAGTTGGTTCTCGTCGCCAAATGGCTCGTAGGTTACCCAACGTAAATTTGATAATCCAGATTCACGACGAAGGCGTGCCATCGTCTGTGAACTGTTGCCTTCAGAAAGTACTGCTACGCTTCGCGTCTTGTTAGGACTGTTGGTTGCGCAGAATTCCAAAAACGCCTCCCAAGTGGAATCTTCGCCGTTAAGGCGCACTTTACGTGCACGATCGGGGTCGTATAGGCCGAGTATTGCAGCCTGATGGAAAATGTTTGACTTG
>CAZVRJ010000092.1:0-4454 GCA_964629885.1 uncultured Chitinophagales bacterium
AGTGATCGTTCTTTTGCATCCATCGCACGATCTTCGTATTTTTCCTTTCTACGCCAAAGTGGTGGAATTGGTAGTCCCGACTCCGTCGGGATTCAGGGGCTGCGAGTACAACCACGTTGATGTATTGCCGAAGTGGTGGAATTGGTAGACGCGCACGTTTCAGGGGCGTGTGAGGGCAACCTCATGCGGGTTCGAGTCCCGCCTTCGGCACGTTTGAGGCCTTCTGAGTAATCGGAAGGCCTTTTTTTGTGCCCACAAATGAATTGGTTGTAAAGCAATGTTAGGAACTTACTAACTATATCGGAGTAGATAATCTTACATGGATACCATTTGGAGAGCATTTTACACCCGCCCCAAGCACGAAAAGAAAGTGCATGATAGGCTTCTCGAAAGGGGATATGAGGTGTTTTGTCCTCTAATGAAAACCCGGATGCGGTGGAGCGACCGTTGGAAGAAGGTCTACAAACCCATTCTGCCCGGCTACATCTTCGCACACGTCGAGGAGCACCAGCGCATCGAGGTGATGCAGGATCCATCTATCATCAACACCGTATTCTGGAACAAAAAACCCGCCGTTGTCCGCGACGATGAGATCGTTGCCATGCAGTACTTGTTGCATGGTGCCGACGAAGACTTCTCCGAATCCTTTCAAAATGGCGACACCGTTCGAATCACCAACGGCGATTTCCGTGGACTCAGCGGCATTGTGATCCGCATTGATAAACAGACGGTGAGTTTGCGCCTCGAGAGCCTTCAACTCGATTTCGTGGTCCATATTCCCGCGAGAATGGTGCATAGCGAGAAGCGGTAGCAAGAAGCCTATACGTATCAAAATATTCGTGTCCATTACGAAACAAATCTACTACAACATGGGTTCGATAAGTTAGGGTATACAAAAGAGGAAGCTAAACGCCTTATAAGTGTATAATTTTGGAGCAATGCTTTCATATATATCAACAAACGATTTTATACACCTAACTCATGAATGAACCTTCTGTTAGTTTAGGCAACACTATTCGCAACGTTAGATTATGAACTTAGGATCCAACAAACGCGCTGCATATAAAGGAGAAATCATCCCCGAGTCGTACGGCTACAATGCCCACTATCTCGAAGATGAAGCTGGTGCTGGCGATGCACGAAAATTGCTCTACACCCTTTGGCACTATAAGTGGCTGATTCTGATTATGACAGCTCTAGGAGGTGTCGGAGCTTGGTATTATGCACAGCAAGCCACACCCTATTACAGGGCCGATGGATCGATGCAGATCAGCTCGCAACGACAGGGCGGTATCCAGAGCGACAACCTGAGCACCTTCCTTCAAAGCAACTACGGATTCGGGGCAAGCAGCACGCTCGACAACGAAATCCAAGTGCTCCGATCACGCACTTTTGCCCGACAAGTTGCTACGCGTCTGTACGCTGAGCAACAGACCACAAGTGCCGATCTTTTCCCAATCATGTACAACGATTTCCCCGATGACCCTGCCGTCGTCGATGAGGAGACCGTGTACCGCAGACTATCTGGCAGAATTGACGTTCAGCGTGCCGATCGTACTTCCGACCTCGTTCGGCTAAGCTATGAAAGTCCGTCGCCAGTTGAAGCCGCCCGTGTTGTGGACCTCGCCATCCAAACCTATTCGGATGTCTCTGTAGACATGAGCCGTGAGCAGGCGCGCTCGGCGCTTGATTTCCTTAGTGGCGAGATGGAACGCGTGAACGTAACCTTGGGCTCTGCCGAGGATGATCTTCAGGGATTCATGAACCGGCAAAACGTCGTCAAACTCGACGAGCAGGCCACCCAGCTCATTGGCGCCCTATCGTCGTTGCAGGCTGAAGTGCAATCGTCCGAAATTCGCCTTACCTCCGTCCAAGCCAGCCTCCGTACCTACCGTCAAGAGCTCAACACCTTATCGCCCGGCATCGCAGAGCAGCTCACGGCATCCATTGCACCCCGCATAGCTCAGCTTCAGATGGCGCTAGCCGAAAAGGAGACCGAGAAGGTGCTTCTGGTTAGCCGCAATCCAAATATCTTGGAAACCGACGCTACCCTGCGCGATCTAAATACCCAAATTAACGGGATCAGAGGCGAGATCGGGAGAATCGCATCCGAATTGATCAGCGACGATCCTACACGGATTGGTTTCATTGGCTCGACGGACGGTAACCTCCCGCAACGGTTTGCCAGTCTTCGCGAAAGCATCCTCAAACTTGAAATCGAGGAAACGCAGCTGCAGGCCATGCTGAACCTGTTCCGTCAGCGACTCGGAGATTACGACCGCCAATTTAATGCCATCCCCGGCAACATGCTCGAGTTGGCACGCCGTCAGCGCGACCTCGACATGAACGAGAAACTCTATTTGCTCATCGCCGAGCAAGCGGCCGAAACAGCGCTTTGGGAGCAGACCCAGACTGGCCTCGGACGCGTAATCGACCTATCGGAGGTGCCGCGCGAGGCAGTGCGTCCACGTAAACAGATCATCTACCTGATTGGTCTTGGTTTCGGATTTGGCCTTGCTGTTGGATTCATTTTCATGCGCGATATGATCAAGAACGAAATCAACAGTATCGAAAAGCTCGAGTCGAAAAGCGTTACGTTGCTGTCGATTATCCCCGATATCAGCAAATTGAGTAACAAGTTTTCGAAAGACCGAACCACAGTGCTTGTGAAAGGTGTGCCGATATCTACCGAATTGAGCATGGTTCTCGACTCGATATCGCCCGTATCGGAAGCATACCGCCGTCTTCAGAGTAATGTGATGTATGCATCGCCCGACAAAAGCCTCAAGACGATCGTCGTGACCTCTGCCAACAAGGGTGAGGGTAAGACCACTGTGGCATCGAACCTAGCCATTGCCTTTGCCGAAGCAGGTAAGAAAGTGGTGATTCTCGATGCCGATTATCGTCGTCCACGTCTGCATGGCATATTTGGTGTGGCTATGGAGCCTGGGGTGATCGATGTGGTGTTCAACGAGTGCGATTTGACGATGCCATTCAGCCATCCGTAATGCAAAGTGTGCACCTCATGACGTCGGGTAAGCGTCCACCTAACCCTGTCGAAGTGAGCCGAAGCGCGCGCCTCCGCGAAATCATCACCCTGCTTGAGGAGCGTTTTGACCATGTGATTATCGACACGCCACCATTCGGTATTATCTCGGATGCGGCCCCGATGATCGTGAAAGCAGATGGCGTGATCGTCTGCTGCCGGTTCAACCAGACGAAGGAACCTGAGTTCGATATTCTGTTGAAGAACCTCAATCAGATTAATGCGAACATCTTGGGAGCAGTTCTCACAGCTTTCGACCCTAAGAAAGCGGGTGGATCGTATTACTCCAGCTACTACTACAAATACAACTATGAGGGATACAGCAAGTACCAGTCAACATGATCTGGTTAGTGCCACCCAATAATCATCACAATGCCATGTCACATCTAACTATAACGGCCCAAAGAGGTCGATTTGTATCCATTGGGCGTCTTTTTGGGCTATTTTGCCTTTTTACGACCATCTCGGGTGTCGATGCACTAGCCCAGAATTTCGGAACCAGCCGGAATTTTCAGGTCGCCGAAGCCATCATTCGCGTTGCTGAGCCGGGTCAACTAGCCGATACCATTATGGTCTGGGGGGATGTGACCGTGCCCGGCACCTATCTTGTGCCCCGCGGCACTCGTTTGATGGAGATGCTATCGTACGCGAAGGGTCCACGGGGATTCTCGAGTGTGGAGACCCAGCTCGACTGGTCGAAACTGCGCGTGAGTCTGATTCTGAACCCAACCGATGGACGTCCAGTGCAGCGCATGGACCTTCGCTACCACGAGTCGCTCGATCCCTTTATTCGCGATACACGGATGCGTAACATGGATGTGATTGCCATCGAGGTAAAACGCAAACCGATCTTTGCCGACTACGTGCGAGTAGTAGGACCGATCTTGTCGATAGCTATAAGCTCTGCGGTATTGGTTAGGACGTGGAATTAGTGACTAGTGATTAGTGATTAGTGATTAGAAAGTAGCCTACGTGTAACGTCTTATGTCCTATGTCTTACGTCCTATGGCTTATGTCTTTCCGCACGGTCCTTCGCATACCCTTCGGGCTTCGCCCTCTAGTTCCTTCACTTCGTTCAGGATGACATTGCCCCGTCGGGATGACAGGCCTCGTTGCACTCGGCATAAATGCCCAATGTCCAATGCCCAATGCCCAATGTCCAATGTCCAATGCCCAATGTTTCGTATCTTCACTAATCACTAGTCACTAATCACTAGTCACTTCTTGAAACGTTTCGCACTTATTGGCGCGGCTGGGTATATCGCTCCTCGGCACATGAAGGCCATCAAAGAGACTGGCAACGACTTGGTGGCGGCCTTCGATCCGAACGACAGTGTCGGTATCATCGACAGCTACTTTCCTAATACCGACTTTTTCACGGAGTTCGAGCGATTCGACCGTCACGTCG
>CAZVRJ010000093.1:0-4425 GCA_964629885.1 uncultured Chitinophagales bacterium
GTAACGTCTGAAAATAACCTTTTTGTGTCCATCCGTCCAATGTATTCTCGAGTCTACCCGTAAGTATCATGCTCCGCACTCTCGCGGCGAACTCAAGGTCCAGCCTATGATGCGCTGGAACAGCAGCTCCATCGGCACTAAACAACCAAATACCCAGCTCGGGCTGATAGGCCATCGACCTCGATTCAGACAGCGTGGCACTGAAAACCGCTCCCCCCTTCAAATATCCCGCCCTCTTGAATACGTAGCCCTTCCAAAAAGCGCTCGAAATCAACCTTTGCTCGCTCGACGGACCTAAAGCACCATTAGTAAAACCCCAGGATGTACTGTTGAAGCCAATCATAGCCTCGGTGTGGTCTGTATGATGTTCCAACGAACCAGAGATCATAGCCGACTCCTCAAGACTCAACGAAACGATCTGCTTATCGCTACGCACGGCTGGGATTGAACCCGAATTCGTGTAGCGATAATCAAAGCGGTACCGCAACGTACCGGTCGACCTCAAGATGTTCGCATAAAAGGTAGTACCATCCATTTTGCTAGGTAGTTCGTTTAACACGTAATCAAAATTGGATGCGAAATCGAGCGAAATAGGCTGTGGCGCCGATACTAATGAATATCCCACCATGACGCCTGTATTGAATGGTACGTGAAATCTGCCTGCCACATCCATCATTGCACCAGCGCCAACAAGTGAGCTCGATGTTTCCGCATGGAAGATCATATCTGCCAACTTGCCCACATTATACTCACCTTGGATGCCAAGGTTATACATCATATCGGCCGACCTGCTTGGCGACTCGACATCTCCAAGATTTTTCGACACCAACGAAGCATCGACATAGGGCATAAGACGAGCTTGAGATCCGATTGGAAGTGCATAAATGGCATTGAAGCCCCACTGCTGCACTCGAATTGCCGTAGTGTCGGTGGTCCGCCACTCATGGCGGTGCAGTTTTCGGTACAGGGTGATGCCCCGGTCTTGAGCGGCTCCATCGGGACTCACCTTCACTCCAAAAAGGAAAAATCGCCGCATGCTAGCCGTGTTCGACGATCGTGCCTGTGCCCTGAAACGGTCAAAACTAAACTCCGATGGATCGTTGAACTGGTAGCCCATCGACTCCTGCATTTCAGCGCCTTGATACAGCCAAAAGGCATCGGTCGTCCATTTGCCATCCATATCGTAACGGATATTGCCCGTCGACCGTCGGCCTGCAAAGTTAGATCTGGCATATTTACCGTCGTCCTTCTGCCCTTGAAACGAAGCCTGAATTGTCAACTTGTCGGTTGCCGGCATCGCGAGAACTCCGTCAAGATTGCGGTATTCGTAGCTGCTCTGCTCGTACTGGATCACCGTCAACGGCTTAAGCACGGAATAAATCTGGGGATAGACGCCGAATTCGGAGAGCCCTGTGTCATGATGGACAACTTCCGACGACTGCTCGAAAGGGATTTCGGATGGGTTGAACTGTGTCGTCAACGGATTATTGATGATTACCCCATTCCATCGAATGCGATCTGAATTGATCGAATACGGCGATGTGCTAATTCCCGTATTACGACCATATCCGCCGAGGTCCCGCGAAATAAATCGCGACTGCCTTGAAGCCCACTCCCCGAACCCGCTCCACTGTTGCCAGCGCTGCAGGCTGTCGGTGCTCAAAACGAGTCCACCGAACGTGCGTAAGATGGTTGAGTCGGGTGGCATGATAACCGACTTCGCAGACATTGAATCGACCACTTGCGCAACTCCGATCGTCGGAATGGTTGCCAAGACGATGACGGTCAATATGATTGCAAAGAGCCTCAACCTGGATACACCCTTTGCATGTCGAAGGGAAGCCGATCGATGCCTTCGAGCTGGCGGCGCACGATGTCGAGGGCGATGCCCACCGAGCGCATCCGGTTGCCGTCGCGGTCACGAAACAGCCGTGCAAGGGTTGAAAACTGGGTGCCATCGGACCAATAGCCGATCCAAATGGTGCCTACCGGCTTGTCGGGGGTTCCACCGTCGGGTCCGGCAATGCCCGTCGTTGAGACGCCGATGTCGGCGCCGAATTTTCGTGCCACAGCTTCGGCCATGGCGAGGGCGGTTTGGGCGCTTACAGCCCCATGCGTATCCAAGATGGACGGGGGAACCGACAGCTCGGTTTCCTTGATGCGGTTGGCATAGGCGATGATGCCCCCGTCGAAGACGGCGCTGCTGCCGGCAATGTCGGTGATGGCACCGGCCAGGAGCCCACCGGTGCAGCTTTCGGCCGTGGCGATCTTCATGCCGCGAACCCCCAGCATCCCGACCACGGTGCGTGCCAATGAGGCATCGGGTTCCTGCGAGAAGATGTGGTCGCCAGCCCGGCTGAGGAGATAGTCGATTAAGGGACGCGCCTGGTGCCGGGCTTGGACGGGCGTCTCAGCGAAACTGCTCACGCGCAGCGTAACCCCACCCTGTCCCGGCAAATACGCCAACATCACGTTGTCGGAAGTCAGATTTTCGGTGTCGCCAACCACCTCGTCGGCCAGTTGGCTCTCGCTGATGCCATATGTGTGCATGTAGGAGACCTCATAGGCAGCTTTCCCATCGAGACGCTGCAGCACCCGTGGCATCACCTCGTGAACCATCAGATATTTCATCTCAGATGGCACTCCCGGCATAGCAGCCACATCGCACCGGCCGAATTTCATCCACAAACCGGGTGCAGTGCCAATCCGATTGAAGAGGGTCTCGGCGGCCTCCGGAACCATAGCTTGCTCTCGGTTGGATGGAGAAAATGTGAGCCCACGGCGCTCGAACATCGCCTTCACAAAGTGCAAGACATCCTCGTCGAGACGATAGCCGCATCCGGCCATGGCCGCAAGTGCCGCTTTGGTGATGTCGTCGCGCGTCGGACCCAACCCACCTGTGATCAGCAGCAGATCGGCAACTCCCGTTGAGGCCTGCAGAGCATCCATGATCTGCGAATGTGAATCACCGATTACAAGCACTTGCTGCAC
Organism: uncultured Chitinophagales bacterium; assembly: GCA_964629885.1. Lineage (GTDB taxonomy): Bacteria > Bacteroidota > Rhodothermia > Balneolales > CAYWCV01 > CAYWCV01. The sequence goes on from CAZVRJ010000093.1 coordinate 2,992, forward strand.
ATGGACGCCCACGGCCGTGAGCCGGGCAGCCATCCACGTTGCGTTCGTGTTCACCGTGTCGCCGATGAGGATTTCGTTGCCTATAGAGAGAATGTGCGCTATCAAGGAGTTAGAAAAAATGGATGATTGCACCAATAAGCTGTGAAGTTAACTACTTCAGCCATCACTCGCAGTGTGCAACGATACAATCGGTTATGCATCCGAACCGATTTTTTTGATTACTTTTGTGACGGAATTTGTTGCGCATTCAACGTCACACATAGCATGGTCAAGAAAATCCCGAACATATTGAGCGTGAGTCGCATCATCATGGCGCCGATTTTTGTCGCTATGTATGTTCAGGAGGAGGAGTTCTGGAGCGCACTCAGCATCGCCGTGTTCGCCATAGCGGCCGTCACCGACTTCTTCGACGGGTATATCGCCCGCAATTACGGCGCAAAATCAGTGACTGGCAACTTCTTGGATCCTCTGGCCGACAAATTCCTGACCACGGCCGGATTCCTTTGCCTGTGGTACATACGTCCCGACCAGTTCCCTCTGTGGGCCATCGCACTTATCATCATCCGGGATGTCGCAACAACCCTCATCAGACTCAACAGGGATGGCAAGCCGACATTGAACGTGGCGACCAGCAACCTGGCCAAATGGAAGACGGCCATCCAAATGGTGTACCTGTACACGGCACTTATTGTCGGTGCCTTTGCCTCTTCGACCATACATCTTGGCGAAACTGCCCGCCTCCTGCTCGATAGCGATATTTTTTACTGGGGATTACTGCTTGTGACGGCGCTCACGGTGTATACGGGGGTGGAGTATCTGAGGAAGGACGTAGGACGTAAGACGTAAGACATAGGAAGGACGTAGGACGTAAGACGTAAGACATAGGAAGGACGTAGAACGTAGGACATAAGACATAGGAAGGATGTAGGAAGGACATCTTTTTTCCTTCCTACGTCCTATGTCTTACGTCCTACGTCTTTCTTCCGTATATTACGAGGCTATATATATACGTTATAACTGCTATGAATACCGAGGCTATACATCTTCCACCCCCTACCGATGCGATCATCGATACAGCGTTTTCGCGTAAGCTTGCGAAAACCCTCCTAGAGATCAACGCGGTCGTCCTGCGTCCGAACGAGCCCTTTGTATGGGCATCGGGATGGAACTCCCCCATTTATTGCGACAATCGTCTCACATTACTTTATCCGGATCTGCGCCGCGAAATGGCATCAGCCTTTGCGAATTTCATCCAAAAAGAATACCCCGAGACATCCGTGATTACCGGCACAGCAACCGCGGGCATCCCGCATGCTGCATGGGTATCCGATAAGCTCAGTCTGCCAATGGCTTACGTGCGCGCCAAAGCGAAATCGTATGGCATGGGCAACCAGATCGAAGGTGGCGTCAAGAAGGGCCAAAAGACGGTCGTGA
>CAZVRJ010000094.1:0-4288 GCA_964629885.1 uncultured Chitinophagales bacterium
GACGGCTCATCACGTACTGACGGATGTTGTCGTAATTCTGCCATAAATTCAGCATCTGAAGGATCTTGTCCTTCTCGTTTTTGTCGATGTCGCCATTCCCTGCCAGGTCGCGCACAAAGCCTTTCTTTTCGGCCGTGGCTTTCGCCAAGTCGGCACGAAGGGCTTCTACTTCCTCGTCGGTTAGAACGTCATCGAATTGGACGTACCCGTTTTCCTGGAAGAAATCGATTTTCTCCTGGCTTACTGGGTACTCTCCTTGAAATAATGCTGTCTGCATGGCTACTCCTGGGGTCGCATAGATAAATGAACTGTTAAAAGTGACCGGCTGCACCTGCTATTCCGGCCGTGATCCAAAGTTAGTAAATCCACAATATAAATCAAGATGAAAAGGGCTTACAACACGTCATGTAAGCCCTTACAATTGATTTAAACCCTAATTACTACATCTCCACCACGCACTTCATCGGGCAGTTTCCAGGCATCGCCGTCTTTCACAAGTGCCCTTCCATTCCAAGTGCCCGACGAACGACCACGCTCGACGGTGACTCTGATCTCACGCCCGCGGTGCATCACGGTGCCGTTCACCTTATTGACACCGTCGGGCAGGGTTGGACGCATGAGCAGATTGCGTCCGCTAGTATCTGGACGCGCACCGAGCACGTTCGATACGAACAAGCCAACGATTTCGCCCCATCCCCATACGATCACTCCCATTGGCGGTAGCGGCGGAACTGGACGCGGTGTAAGGGCATAAAACTCAGGATACGCAGCTCCGTTATGACCAGGAACGGTGGTGAACCAGTCGAGCACGCGCTTCACGTCGGCGGTGTCGCCAAACTCGGCCATCACCTTGGCGACCTTTGCGGTCGGGAAGGTCCAGCCGCCAGGGCTATCGGGCTCAGAAGATGGATGGTACCGCAGATAACCGCCGTACATCTTGTCATCCCAAAGGGTCTTGACACTGGCGATGGTCTTGGCCACGATCGGATCTTTGATGTCGATGAGCTTGAGCATGGCTGGGTGCAGCAGGCTGATATCGGGATCGAGCAGTGGCTGACCCTCATGTGCCAAAGGCGAATCGAGAGGCACGTGGTCGGTGCCCACTTCGCGGGGTTTCATGACGCGTTGGCGGGTTCCGTCGGGCAGACGACGCTTGATGAACATGCCATCTTCGACCATCTTGAGTGTAGGATGGTTCATCATGGCGTCGAACATCCGCTTGCCGGCAGCGTCCCACTTGCTTGCCGACTGCGTGTCGCCGATTTCGCGCGCGAGGATCGCTGCTTTTTGCAAGCCCCAGCTCACATAAGCCTGATGCGACAGGTCGAATCCAGCCACGATGCCCATGTGTTGGTCACGCTCGAAGAACTCGATTCCAGCGTAGAGCATCCCGCTCTCGTGCATATATGGCTGCTTGAGCGGCATTTCGGCGATCTTGACGATCTGCGGCCACAGCTTGCGGATCAGGTTGAGGTCGCCGGTCCAGGCCCAATAGGTCCAAAGCGAGCCCAAGATCGCGCCCTGCTGGTTGAGTTCAGTCTCGAGATTCTCACGGAAGCGGCTCGAGTGGGCCATCACGCCATTTTCGTTGGATAGACGCGTCACGATGTTGTTCAACATGGCGGCCGCCACATCGTACATGCCCGTCTCTGTCGCACCCATGGCCACATGCGCGGCGTCGATGGTCCATTCCATGTTGTACTGCCAGATAGATGCGTCGTAGCGGCCATCTTCAGCGACCACAGCGCGGATGTTGTCGCGACTAGCGGCATACAGCTTGTTATAGGCGGGATTATCGGTCTCAATTTGGTTGGTACCACCCCACATGCGACGCGAACGGTGCCGGCGAACCGTATCGGATACCGTGGCGACCTCCTCCTTAGTGGTATTCACACAATAATAGATAGTGGAACGGGCCGATCCACCCACAGGAGCCTTACCGGCCTCGGTGTGAAAAAAGCGGTCAGAGAGGATGGCGGGTGGATCCGTATACAGCTCCATATGCGCATAGCCGTCGGCGCGGAGTACATTGTTCTTTTTGTCGCTGCGGTAGTCGGTGAACAGGATGTGGTTGTAGTACAGCGATGAGTTGAACCGCACATCCACCTCGCCAGAGCCGCCGTTCTTCAGCTCTAGCTCACGTAGCAGTAGGGGACTGTCGGCATCCACCCAAAGACGCTCAACCATCGTATGTGGACCGGCAGGCCAGGTCACCTCTACGGTTGGTATTCCGTCGATGTAGGTACGCTCAACCTTGATGTCGTCGGCCACAGCCTGGTACACGGTTCCGTCGACTGCCACCGACACCATGCCGCGACGTAGTCCCCACTCGGGATGGAACATGTATGTACTCCACTTACGTGCGAACTGGGCAGGATTCCAGAACATGAGCCCGAGCGGTGTCATCCCAGCCTCTGCGGCCTTCCCGAACGCATGCTGCAAAGCCACGCAGACCTTGCCGTTACCAAGGAAGTAGTAGTCGGTGCTGGTGAAGTCGGTCTGGGCATCAGGATGCAACGCTTGATACCCGGGTTCACCGGGTTTTACGGCCATGGCCTCCATGAGCATGGCGGTTTCGGCCGCACTGGGGTGGCCGGAGAACATGTAGGGCAGCCCGGGGAGGGCGGCAGCGGCGGCAAGAAATGAACTGCGTTTCATGGATGTCAAATTTTCAGTGTCACAATTTTATATGGAGCCAAATCCAATTCAACCTCACCGAGACCCTCGCCGATTTGCTTGAGGTCTTGCTCTTCGAGGTTACATTCAAATACCTTTCCGGCTTTCGCCCAGCTTACTTTGGTGCTCTGAGGCCTGTCGGATGGGTTGTACATGCGAACTATGGTGCCTTTTCCGTCTTCGGACGGCTTGAGGGCGCTCAAAACGATGGTCGGATTGCTGATTTCGAGCTGGCTCGGCAGGTCGGATGCTTCCATCTTGCGTCGCGTTGACCGAATCGGCAACAGGATCTTCTCGGTGGCGTGGTTGATCGCCGCGATATCGTCCGACCACGAATTGGATCGTGGCAGGAATCCATACTCGAAGGTGTGCGTGCCGAGGCACTGGGCGTCGGGTGTGGAGTTCTTCCAGCCACCGCGTCCGCCCGGACGCATCACAATCTCGCCTCTGCCAAGCTCACCCACACAACGGAGCAGCGTCAAAAGAAGCGTTCCGTTGCTGTTGTGCCTGAGCTCGTACTCCGGCATGCCCTTAGAGATGAGGGTCGCTGCCTTGTTGCCGTGTTCCACGCAGACAAACCGCTGCATCGGAGCCACGGAAGTCGGCACTTCGATCTTAAAGTCGGCGGTATTCCACGACTGCTGCTCACGCTTGATCACTCCGAATTGCACATCCGCCCAATGGGTGTTGGTTTCGGCACCGGTGTGAAACACGACCCGGAAGCGATGATCTTTGGCCGTGTTGTCGACCGTAGTCTCGAAACGGACGAGCTTCTCCCCTTTGGTCACCCAAGCGGTTGTCGTAAACTGAAGCGTTTTGGTCTCCTCGAGGCGGTAGTTTTCGTCTTCGGTTACGCCTGCGGGCAGATTCCACGATCCGATTACGCGCAGACCTTGACGCAGGACTCCATCGATTGCCTCAATGCGTACATTGGCCGTAGTACGCGAGTCGTAGATGCGATCGCCCATCATGGGCGGTGACCAGTTGTATTCGTCTCCGGCATCGCCGTTGTCCTCGAAATGGCCCATCGGACCATAATGCTGCCCCGTTTCGTGATCGGTGAGGGAGAAGCTACCGTCGCTGTTTGCTTCGAGGGTAATCAAACCATTCGTGATGCGATGCCCCGATGGTTTTTCCATGGCAGATGCTGGGTCTGCAAATCTATCGGTGCGTACGACCGTCAGCGCCTTCATTCCGAGTGCTGGCACATCGCCCGTCTCGAACCGAACGCCGAAACGCTCGACCAGCGACTGCGCCGGGTAGTCGAAGCGGTTGTACGATATCCCAAAATCTACTTTGCGGTCGAGGATTTCGAAGGGGACGCTGTTGCCATCCAAATCTTCGAGGCGGAATCCGGCGATCGGTGGCAGTGCGGGATCGACCACCACATCGGGATTCAAGCCCACAACAATCTGTTGACTGAAAAACTCGACGTCGACTTCGACGACTTCATTACGAACGAAAGGCGACGGATTGAACAGCGTCAGGCTCTTGTCGTCACCGCGGTCGCCCTCCTTATCGGGCACGATCTGCATCATGGCGAAGCGCTCGACGCCAAGGCCAAGTTCCTGCAGCTTCTCGAAACGGGTTTCCATTTCGCGGTGGACCGGAT
>CAZVRJ010000095.1:0-4233 GCA_964629885.1 uncultured Chitinophagales bacterium
GGAAGACTCCCTTGCGGGTACGACCGGATAAAGCATTCATGTGGGATATCCACAGGAATAAAAATAGGGCTTATTGTGCGTTCTGCAAAGATTTGTGGGCTTTATGATGCAAAATGGTGGTTACTACGTAGATGCCAAGAAGAAAGAAGAAGGAAGAAGGAAGAAGGAGAGGGTTAGGGGGAGGGGGAAGTACGTAGAAACACGTAGACGATGCTCCCCTCTCTATGTCAATAGAGAGGGGTCGGGGGAGAGTCACTTCACCAACGTCATCTTGCCCACCGCGGTCATTCCGGCGAAGTTAACCTTATATATATAGACACCGCTGGGCCAAGTGGTGGCGTCGAGGTTCACGCGCTGCTCGCCGGCACGGAGCAATCCCATGTTGATGTGCTGCTTCTGGCGTCCGAGCAGATCGAAGACCGTCAGGCTCACGTCGCCATTCGACGGCAGACTAAATCGCAGCGTGGTGGTCGGATTGAACGGATTGGGGTAATTGCCATATAACAAAAACTGGTCGGGCACGTCGGCACGGTCAGATCCGAGGTTTGTCGGTACCTGACCCGTGATGCGGTTTTCGGCCGATGGATCGGCGTCGCTGGTGAATCCCAGCATCCGTATGGCCTGCTCGCCTTCGCCGCCATCCTGACCCGTGAGCACGAACATCAGCGCCTTGCCCCTGGCCTCGGTGAGGTCGAACTGCACCCGTGTGGCCTCCTTGCCGTTTTCCTGCACAGAAAACGTGATTTTAGTGTCACCCGCGAGGGTAGCATACTCGGTGGTGTCGCCCAACCCGAAATTCGACACCATCTCGGTCACAGTTTCGTACGGAGCCGAATTGGTAAGCAAATCGATCCGAAACGGCTGAGTACCCGTAGTGGCGTTCAGGAACATGTATTCGACCAATTCCTCGTTGTCGGCCTCAAAACGCGCATTGTGGATCAGCCTCGACTGGATAGGCTCGTCGTTGGCTCCGCCCATCACCGCCAAGATGTAATTCCCGTTGGGCTTGAGCGTCGCCACCAGGGTGTCGATCGGGGTGAGGTTCTGGATGTCGGGTCCACGGAACAGGGTCATTGTAATGGCAATGCCCGCAGGAATCTGCCCTGTTATGGCTGTATAGGCAATCGGAGGCGATCCTTGGAAGAACGTAGGCGGCAGCGTTGCGAAGGTGGTGCGCAGCTGGATGCTCAGATCCTCATAGGGCGAGAAATTAGCGACCTGCACGTTCCCGTACTGAGGCTGCGCCTGCACAACTGTCGAATTGATAATTGTTAGTACTATGACGGCTGATACCGCCACGACATATTGGCGGATCGTATTGGTTATTCGCAGCATACGGCTAGAAGGTCGATGAGTGGTTGCAGTATGGGTGCAATATCGGAGATCGACCCCAATTACACAAGACACTTCATTTTTTTGACAGCTGTGGACAATTAAACCACTACGCTCAATAAGACCCCTGCGAACAATTAAACCACTACGCTCAATAAGACCCCTGTGGGGTAGGTCCTTACAGGATGACAGCTTCACTACATAAAAAGGGGGAGGGCGGCGCTACGCGCCGCCCTCCCCCCAACAATATTACAAAATGCACTGTCATCCTGAACGAAGTGAAGGACCAGCCGTAGGCATCAGTTTGATTAGGCCGTAGGCATCTTCAATGTCCGATGTCCAATGCCCAATGTCCAATGCCCCCCTACTGCCCCAGGCTCACCGTCGGGTAGTCGGCCATCACATAGCGCACATTCGCGCGCTCGTTGATGTTAGTCACCTTCATGACGGCCTTCTCGTTGCTCTTCTTGTTGGTTGAGGTCAGCTCCATCATCATCCCGTACGGATACTCGTCTGGCACTCTTCCCTTGAGCTGCTTGGAGTTGGCATTGGCGCCGAACATGGTGTGCCAGCCGAACTCGACCTCACGGGTCACCCAGATCTGCATGGTTGCGTTTTCGTCCTCAAACTCGTATCCGTCGCACTTGTAGCCGGCAATGGTGCGGGTTCCGATCCTCTTATAGCCGTTCCAGGTCTCGGTTTCGTCCCAATTCACATCGTTTGCTGCCGCATCTTCCTCAATGGCTGCGAGCGCCTCGGTCCACTTGTATCCGATGCTCATTTTGCTGCCTTCGGAGTCCATCAGCATGAGCATGGACTCATTTTTGAAGTCGTAGATGATGAACACATCCGAGTTGCTCGAACGCATTTCGTCGCTGGTTATCTTGGTGCCGGTGTATTGGGCGCCATCGTTCATGTGCATAAGCATCTCGGCCTTGCCGTCAGACGATCCATTCGCCTTGATCGTCTCGATTTCCATGGTCACGACGGTACTGAATGTGTAGACATCCTCTTTGGGCACGTTAGCACCCATGGTGAAAGGCAATTTGCGAGGCGTCCCGTCGGCATTGGTCCCCATTTCGCCGAAAATGGCGTCGAATGAGTTATTTACGAGCCTGTCGGCCATCTGCTCGATCTTCTCGTCGACCTTTTGCTCGACTTTGCGCTCAACGGCATCTGCGGCCTTTTGCTGGAGTCGACGAAGCACCTGGGCCGAAGCCGGATCGATGCTCACAAACGTGAATACAAATGCGATAAATATGGATAATGTGGTTTTCATGAGTTCAGAAATTGACGTGGAATCGTAAAACGGCAGCTGCGCTGCTCCTTCAGTGTCTGTAATAAACGAAAATTTGGGGAAAAGTGGATCAGGGGAATGCTTTGCATGTCTCGCGTCTCGCTTCTCGTGTCTCGTGTCTCAACTACAGCTCATACACCGCGAAATAGCGGCTTTGCTCGTGCGACACCATGCAAATGAGGCGGTTGCCCACTAGGCGGTTGTTTCCGCAATCGGTGGGAAGCACGTCGTAATGCACCCTCCAGGTGCCGTGCTCGATGATGGCAATCGACCGCATCGGATGCTCGGCCGAAGTGCCCCCCTGTACCATCGTATACGTTTCACTCATCTGCAAGTTTGATATATGCATGCCCACAGGTATCCGGAAATCGGTGTACCCCATGTTCTTATAGATATTGGTGACGATCGCAGGTTGAAACATGTTCAAATAGTGCAATTCCGTTTTAGCTATGTTAACCGGCACACGCTTACGCAAGGTGCCCGCCATGGTATGGAAACGCACATTCCTGGCACCATTCTGCGTGGCGGCAACCATGGTCTTATTGGTGGCAATCTGGCACTGACTTAAACTGTGATTCTCCATTTCGGTACCAAGCCTGAATGTGGTATGGTCCGGCTGATCAAATTTCATCTGTTTCACGACGGTCATGTTATACGAAGATTTCGGCTCCGGTATGTTGCCCACCATCATCGTGCAGAGGATGTGGTTGCCATCTATCATGCGCCTTATCCCCGTCATCATATACTTGGTCACATGACGATCAACATACTTCAGGTCTTTGTCAAAGATGTGGATAGATCGTCCACTAAGTGCATAAACATGTCGATCAATTACACTAATGCGTAGTATTTTGTCGGAAAATTCACCAGGACCCATCCCTTCTCTACCCACGCTACCAAGCAGATTTCCAGTCTCGATGTCGTATTTCAGAACGGTGTAAAGGTCTTCCGAAACAACAAATGCCGATGTTCCATCCGTATCGAAATGGATGGCGTTTAGTCCCGACGGAACCGCATAATCCACCTTGTGCACCCGATTGTCGAACGACACAGGCGACACAGTGGGATCGGGCATTGCAGCCGAAGCCCACAAGGCAGCAAGAAGCAATACAATCGCATTGTATAAGTTCATAGCCTTAATATAGTAAATAAAATATAATGCTACCTCCAGGCTAATGCCACCACCCCCCTTCCCCTCTGGGCTAATTCCACCTCCCCCGAACTAATGCCACCTCCCCCGTCCCCGGAATTTATCCCGATCGAAGAGAGGGACCTTCATAGTGGAGGGGTGACTCGTTGATCAGTTAAATTCAGAGCTGTAGCATCTTGGCACTTGTTAAGCCATTCTGCGGTTGCACAATGGGAATCGAGGTATAAAATCAATTCTCAGAAACCGTTCAAAGAATGTCACCCCTCCACTGCGGTAGCGGTGGAGGGGACGGGGGTGGTGGAATTAGCCCGGCCGGGGACGGGGGTGGTGAAATTTTATCAATGTCCGATGTCCAATGTTCGATGCCCGATGCCCAATGCTCAATGCCCAATGTCCAATGCTATCCCCCTCAACACCATCTCCTCCCCTTCGCCGAGCGTCACACCACGCCTTG
>CAZVRJ010000096.1:0-4112 GCA_964629885.1 uncultured Chitinophagales bacterium
TGTGGTGGATCACGCGGTACTCGCCGGTGATGCCGTTGCCGCCGTGCATGTCGCGCGATACACGTGCGATGTCGAGGGCTTTCCCTGAGTTGTTGCGCTTAGCCAACGAAATCATGCTTGGGTGAATCTTGCCCTCGTCGAACAGCTGACCCAGCCTCCAAGCCAGCATCTGCATGCTGGTGATTTCCGTAAGCATATTGGCCAGTTTGGTCTGAATGAGCTGGTTGGCCGATAAAGGCAGTCCAAATTGCTTGCGCTCACCTACATAGCGGCGAGCGCGGTGGTAGCAGTTCTCAGCGGCACCAATAACTCCCCAAGCGATACCGTATCGCGCGTTGTTGAGGCACTCGAATGGACCCTTGAGTCCTTTGATATCGGGGAACGCATTCTCGTCGGGCACGAATACATCTTCAAAGATGAGCTCGCCGGTACTTGATGCACGCAGCGACATCTTATTGAGGGTCTTCGGTGCGCTGAAGCCTTTCATGCCTTTTTCGAGAAGGAATCCACGGATGGTGCCATCCTCTTCGGTGGTCGATTTCTTGGTCTTGGCCCAAACTACGGCCACGTCGGCGATGGGCGAGTTGGTGATCCAAGCTTTGGCACCGCTGACGATCCAACCACCGTCGACCTTAGTTGCCGTGGTGACCATTGAGCCAGGGTCAGATCCGTGGTCGGGTTCTGTAAGGCCGAAGCAGCCGAGAATTTCTCCGGTAGCAAGGCGGGGCAGAAAGCGTTGTCTCTGCTCTTCGGTTCCGAATTTGTTGATGGGGTGCATCACTAGGGAACTTTGCACCGACATAAATGAGCGGTAACCGGAGTCGACGCGTTCAACTTCGCGGGCGATGAGTCCATAGGCAGTCTTAGATACGCCTGCTCCACCGTACTTCGGGTCGATGGTGGCGCCCAAGAGACCAAGTTCACCCATTTCGCGACCGATTTCAATATCGAAAATCTCATGTTGATTGCCTTCGAGTGCCCTGGGTTCTAGCTTTGATTGGGCGTAGTCTCGGGCCGATTCCATGACCATGCGGTCATCTTCACTCAAAAGGGATTCAAACAGGAATGCATCGTCGGTGTTAAATGTAATCTTCGACATGAGAATCAAAATAGAAGTTGAACAGTTAGATTAAGATACGCAGGTTAAGTCATTTTCACATCTTGCCTACATTGGGAAGATGCTTCTGTAAAGACTTTTTCAGCAACTCAATCAACAGGTCGATGTGTCGTTTGTGCGTACGAAACGATAAGATGGCAACCCGCAGATAAAACACGCCGTCCAGATTGGTGGACGATAAAAAAATGCGTCCATCTCTCCGAATGTCTTCGATTATCTGATGATTCATTGCGTCGGTGTCGACCCCAGATCTATTGTAGCGAAAGATCACAATTGTAAGGTCGGGGTAGGGGCCCGTGTCGAAACCCATCTCTCGGATTTTATCCCATAGGTAGCGGGTGAGCAGGAGCTTTTCGTCGAGTGCATCTCTGAAAGGCGCCACACCATGTACTTTGAGTGGCAGCCACATCCGCATCCCCCTAAAATGTTTGCTCAGTTCGGCAGAAACATCGGTGGGTGATTCCTCCGCAGTTGTCGATTCGGCATCCTGCAGATACGAGGCGTGATATTTGAATGTGTCGATGAGATGGATAGCATTCCTGACGAGCACGATACCGGTGCCATATGGAAGAAATAGTCCCTTATGTGGGTCAAGAATAACGGAGTCGGCCTGTTCAATGCCCTTCAGGAATTCCTTACCCCATCGTGTGAGCATGAAGAATCCACCGTATGCTGCGTCGATGTGGAGCCACAATCCGTGCTTTTGGGTGATCTTGGATACAGGAATGGGCTGATCGACAGCTCCGATATCGGTGCTGCCAGCGTTTATGATGCAGAGGAATGGACGAAGCCCAGCTTCCTTGTCGTCAACAATCTGCTGCTCAAGCTTTCTGACGTCGATGCGATAGCTGGCATCCAAGTCGATGGTCCGCATGATGCACTCATGCAACCCGCTTACCTTCAATGCTTTAAATACACTATGATGCGTGCGTTTCGTGGTGTAGATCACCGTGGTTTCGGCATCGCGGTTTCGTATGCCCATTGAATGGCGGGCTGTGGTGATAGCCGTCAAGTTGGCCATGCTTCCACCTGAAGTCAGGCTTCCACCAAAATGCCCTGTGTATCCGATCACTTCGCCTGACCATCGGATCATGGCGTTTTCCATACGAACGGCGCCGGGCGACGCGTAGAACATTCCTGCGTATCGATTTGCGACCGCTGCCATATAGTCGCCCAATGCCGACTCGAACACCCCGCCTCCGGGGATGAACCCCATCAGTCCGCCCGAGGTCATGTTGATGCCGGGCTTATTGACCCGCTTTTCGACATAGTCGACCAATTCGTCGATGGGGACAGGCTCGCCGGGACGTAGCATTTCATCGGTGGCGTCGGGACCGTAACCATCGGGGTCGTACGCCAATCCGTCCGACAAATTGGTCAGATAGTCTTCGCTGTGTTTGGCCACCACTCGCCGATATTCTGCACGGGTATCGGCATCGGTTTCTAGGAGCGAGCTTCCTGCCTCGAGCCGGTTGATATCATCCTCTAAGTGGTGGCGGTTATGCCGCATGCATTATGAGCAATTACAACCTATTACCGGATCACATGTTTACCAATCACGATTCGCTGCACCTCCGACGTGCCCTCGCCGATTTCAAGCAGCTTTGCGTCGCGTAGGAAGCGTTCGACATGGTACTCTTTCGTGTAACCATAACCGCCGTGAATTTGGATGGCGTCGAGGCTTGCGCGAGTTGCCAATTCGCTGGCGTACAATTTGGCCATCGACGATTCTTTCGAAAAGGGACGACCTTGGTCACGCAGCCATGCGGCGCGAAGCGTGAGCAGACGGGCTGCCTCAAGCTGTGTGGCCATGTCGGCGATCTTGAAGCTGACACCTTGGAACGCCGCAATTGGCTTGCCAAACTGCTTGCGCTCTTGGGCGTAGGCAATCGATTCTTCGAGGGCGCCACGAGCTATACCGACGCACAATGCAGCAATGCCGATGCGACCCGAGTCGAGCACTTTCATGGTGTCGATGAAACCCATATTTATCTCGCCGAGCAGGTTCCCCTTGGGTATACGACAGTCTTCAAAGTAAACCTCGGCTGTGTCGGAGCTGTTCATTCCCAGTTTGTGCAGCTTAGGACCAATCTTTAATCCTGGTGTGGAACGTTCTATGATGAAGGCACTTATCCCTTTGGTACCAAGCGACTTGTCGGTCACAGCCAAAACTACATAAACGCCACCGACACTTGCCTGTGTGATGAATATTTTGGATCCGTTTATCACCCACTCGTCACCATCGAGTACTGCTGTTGTTTTCATACCGGATGCATCACTTCCCGACCCCGGCTCGGTGAGGCACCAAGCCCCAAGAGTTTTTCCGGATGCAAGCGGTGTCAAAAACTTCATTTTTTGCTCGTCGTTTCCAGCCAGTGCGATGTGTCCTGAACACAGCGACGTGTGCGACGATACGGTCAGTGCCAAACTGGCATCCCAACGGGCAATTTCTTCGAGTGCCAGCGCAAAGCTGACATAATCAGCTCCAGATCCGCCAAATTTTTCGGGGTGGACCATCCCCATAAGTCCCATTTCGCTGAGCTCGGCTACGATGTCGTGCGGAAACTCACACGAATTATCTCTCTCCATCACCGATGGTGCTACGCTGCGTGCCACGAAATCGTGAACCGAGTCGCGAATCATGATTTGATCTTCGGTGAAGTCGAAGGAGAGTTGGCTGCCGGAGAGTACTTCCATAGGGGATGTTGATGAATCGTGTTGCAAAAAAGCGATTTCAGAATAAGACTACAAAGTACTGAAATCGTTCCGCAATGTAAATTAACTTAATTAACTAGTTAGTAGTGACTAGTAACTAGTGATTAGTGACTAGAAATTCATACTGAACCACTAGTCACTAATCACTAATCACTGTCTCACCGAAACCGCAATTTCTTCGCGTTCTTCAAGATGATCATGCTGCCAGCAATGGCAACAAGCGTGGCAATGGATCCTGATATGGTGTTTGGATGGAAACCCTAAATTGATTGTCCTTGTC
>CAZVRJ010000097.1:0-4064 GCA_964629885.1 uncultured Chitinophagales bacterium
AATCCGAACACCTGGTGCACGACGAAGGCACCGATGAGGGCGTACACCCCGGCCATGATGCCCTCCCAGCCAGACAGTGAGAGGAATTTGGAAGATCTCTCCATCATAGACCGGATTTCGGCCAAGTCGCGGGCATAGTCGTTCACGTCTTCCTTCATGCTTGTAGGCTTATGTTCATAAAAGTACTTTGTATTTCAAAGTTACATATAAACACCGATCCTCCAAAATTATTGTTCAACTATTTCACACCCCTCGTTCGTGTTCTTGTTCTTGCTCTTGCTCTTGCTCTTGTTCTCGCTCTCGCATTTACTCGATCGCATTCACCCATAGCGGCGTGCCATCTTCCCATTTATTGTGAGTGAGACGTATACGTTCCTTCGTCTCGATATTGTAGGCCACGATCTCACCGTACATCTGCGGACTGAATATCAGCCCTTGAATAAGCGGCTGTTCATCGTTGATGCCATATCCCTCGGTGGTATAAATCACCCATTTGCCGTCGGGCGAAAAATGCGGGTGCGCATTTTGGCCGGCGCCTATCGAAATCCGCTCAGGGGGCGACCAAGTGTTGCGGGCCTGCTCCTCCATCATGAAGATGTCGAATGTCTTGTATGATTCGCTTGAGTGCAGCCGGTCGGATGCGAACACGACCCTCATTCCGTCCGGCGAGATGGCCGGAAAATTATCGCGCTGCTCGTCGTCGGTCAGCTTCGACAAACGGCCGTTGTCACTCAGATAGATGTCAAAATTCCCAGATCGACCACTTCGAAACACCATCCTCACATTATCCGAACTCAAGTCGGCAAAACCGTCGTTTTTATCAGTGGTCGACAGCAATTCGACCTCACCCGTACTGAACGTGTATTTCCAAATATCCCCCTGCTTATCGGGATCGGCACGAAAACTACTCGTAGTAATAAGCATCGCTTCTCCATCGTGGGTCACCTTGCTGTCGAGCACACTGAAGTTGATGGAGTTGGTATTCCAGGCCTTCTTCAAGGTGAAGACCTTTTCTTTTTGACCCGTCTGATAATTGTAACCATAGAAATGGATGTCGCCAACCAGCAAATAGTTGTACCCAAATGTGATGATCGACAATCCGATCACCAACATTGCCGTCGTAGCCACATACATCCATTGCAGTTTTTTATCGTATGGATTTGCTCGGTTCATTTTGCGGTATAGGCGCACCGAGTAATACAACTGAACGGCAAGTAAGATGATGATGGGAGTCATGTAAGCCATGATCATACCCACACTATACATCTCAACTACAGCCACATAGTAGAAAAGACCCATTGAAACGGCTCCTGCACCTATTGCCAAAGCACTAAAAACGGCGTGTCGTCCAAATGGGATGTACTTGCGCCTGAGGAGACCAACAACGATACTATAAAGTGCAATCCCGATAACGAGCAGGGGAATTGCAAAAAAGACGTATCCCAGCGGACGGAAAAATTCCCAAAAGCCTCCTACATCGAAGGAATCGAAATACAATACAGGAGCCGTCATACCAGGTGGCGCCACAAATGCCCGCCTGACGCCGTAGATATTAACTTGATTCCCCGAAAACGACATCGTGTCGGGCAGGTAGGCCAAGGGGTTGCCACGGAATCCAAAATCGGCGACAGGTGTTTCAGGCAAAGGGATTTCATCCCCGCCATGAAACACAATGGCTCCTTGTACATTGATTTTGAGGTCATTTGCAACGTGCGGAGCAGCAACCAAAAAAGGTTTTATTTCGCCAGTAGAGGCTGTCCATCGCATTGGCGCTATCTGAGTCTCGCTGTGCCAGGTAGTGAAAACGATGTCTCCGTTTTCGAGTAGAACAGGACCAACTGCTGGACCATCGTAGGTAAAAACCCGCTGCTGGTCGGTTCCATCGCTGTTCATCCGGAAGATGTTAGCGGTGCCCTCCCGCTGGCTATAAAAGTAGATCTTGCCATCAATACTCGACCAGTGGGTGGTCCCATCCCAGCGCTCGTTTTCGGTAAGTCGTTGCACGTCGGACCCATCAACTCTAATCGAATAGATATCACCGCCTCTCTGCCTTGCGAACGGAAAATCGGGATGTGGGATGATTTCGTGGTCACGGTCGCTGGTGAATACGATTTGGCTACCGTCGGGTGAAAAGGCTGGACGAAAGTCACCCCCCGAGTGGTTGGTGATGTTGACCAGCACGCTATCGACCTGAACAACTCCTGGCAAGAACGGGGTGAGATAGATATCAGCATTACCCTCATGTGATCCGACGAACGCTAGTTGGGTGCCATCTGGCGAAAAAACAGCTTGGTCTTGAAACGATCCGGTATTAAACAAGCGAATTGGTTCGGCATCGGTGCTGTCAAGCGAAAGCGCATAAAGCTGGGCCATCCCGTTTCGTTCGGACGTGAACACCACCCAGCGGTTGTCTGGGCTTACCACGGCGCCGTAGTCGAGCGACGGGTGGTCCGTGAGTTTGCGCACCGTCTCGCCTTGGTCGAGCGATATGAAGACATCCCAGCCCTGTGGCGAAAATGTCGAATAAAAGATGCGATCTAAATTTTGGCCCGTAACATGAGCAGCACTAAAGCTACATACGATGACCATTGCGAATGACACAATCCGTTTCATTGGGACACTCCTCCCCTGTAAATACATTGCTAACTTGACACTGAGGGGAATGTCGGAAATTATAAACGCCCGATCAAGTACCTGTTTCGTTACAAGTGACCCAATTCGTTTCACTCGTCACATCTTGCTATTGCTATTGCTCTTGTTCGTGTTCTTGTTCTTGCTCTTGCTCTTGTACCTCACCGCCTGCTCCACCTCGTCAGCGGCTCTTTCGGGGTCCTTCACCACGTCGGTGTCCCACATCCGGATCACCGAATAGCCCATTTCGAGGAGGTCCTCCTCCACGCGGTCGTCGCGGTCGATGTTGCGCTGAATCTTACGCTCCCAGAATTCCTGGTTCGTCTTGGTGAACGGCTCGCCCTTATAGTCGCGTCCATGCCAAAACGACCCGTCGACGAAAACCGCCACACGGTATTTCATGATGGAGATGTCGGGCGTGCCCGGCAGTTTCCGGTTGTGGATGCGGTAGCGCAAACCCCTCCTCCACAGCACCCGCCGAAGGATCAGCTCAGGTTTCGTGTCTTTGGAGGTGTTGGGCATGGGGGTAACTTAAGCGTGCGCCTCCTCCCGAGAGGACAGCTCGTTACGTATCACATGGTAGTTGAACACAAAGAACCCAACCATCCAGAGCCAAATGAGATTGTCTAGATAGGATGTCCACGTTGCATTTGGTGAAAACATCATTTCCATGCCTATACCCAAAAACACTATTCCAAGTACAGCTACCACAGCCCATTTGCTCTTCTTCATTTCCTTCTCGAGTTGAATGGAATTCATTTTGGCGTAACCGTCCTTGATGTTTTGGATCATTTTCATGGTGTGGCAGATATGGAGTTTCTTGAGGAGTTCCGTCGCGTTACAATTCCAAGCCATTAATTAGGACACAACCACATACTAACAAAACATTTCGTGATTTCAAATAGTGTCAGTCCACCATGCGAAGCACCACCTTGATGTGCTTCCCCTCCATCACATCATTTAAAGCCTCGACGCCATCATCTATCGACACCACGCTCACCCAGATGGACGTCTCGACCTTTCCGGCGGCCATCAGGTCAAGGGCCACGCGCAGATCCTCGATCTTGGCGGCATAAGTGCCATACACGAATTTCTCGGGCAAGGTGATTCCATACGTCTCGAGCTGCATTTCGTTTCCGTGCAGACCTATCCACACGGCGGCTCCACCTGGACGCACCCACTCGAGCGATTGACGCTTCGTAGCCGCCGACCCCACCGCATCAATCACCACATCCGCCCCCTCACCCTCGGTCCACTCAAACAACTGCTTCCCAAGATCAGCATTCTGATTGCAAGAGCCGAGTTCCCGTGCCACGCCCTCCCTGTCCTTATCCAAGTCGGTGACCATCACCTGCGCCCCGAGCAGCTCCTGCATCGTGATCTGGCACATCAACCCTATCGGACCCGCCCCGATCACCGCAACCTTCCGCGGC
>CAZVRJ010000098.1:0-4004 GCA_964629885.1 uncultured Chitinophagales bacterium
TAGCAGCCGATGGATTGACCGATGTCAAGATTCATCCGAACGACCACGTCAATTTCGGGCAGAGCTCCAACGATGTGATTCCGACTGCAATTCGGGTAGCTGCATGCCTTGAGGCCAAAAACAGCCTCATACCAGCTTTAGATCACCTTGCCTCAGCCTTTGAGTCCCAAGCCAAGGCGAATGCAGATGTCGTCAAGACAGGGCGCACCCACCTCATGGACGCCATGCCCGTGACCTTTGCACAGGTGTTTGGGGGCTATGCCAGCCAGATCAGGTCGGGCATCGAGCGGGTTGATGCCGCACTGGTGCGCGCCAGAGAGCTGCCTCAGGGTGGTACCGCCGTCGGAACAGGCATAAACACGCATCCTGAGTTTGCTGCCCGTTTTGCGAGCGACATTGCCAAGGACACCGGCTTTGATTTCATCGAAGCCAGAGATCACTTCGAGGCACAGTCGACCGTCGATGCCGTTGTAGAACTGAGCGGACAGCTGAAGACTGTCGCCGTCAGTCTCATGAAGATCGTGAATGACCTTCGGTGGATGAACTCCGGACCGAATAGTGGACTATCCGATGTATTCCTTGCGCCGCTTCAGCCGGGATCCTCTATCATGCCAGGAAAGGTCAATCCTGTTATCGAGGAGTCGGTTGCAATGGTTTGTGCACAGGTTATCGGCAATGATGCCACCGTGAATGTAGGTGGAATGATGGGCAATTTTGAGCTCAACGTGATGTTGCCTGTTGTGGCTCACAACGTGCTTGAATCGGTGCGTTTGCTGGCAAATGCCAGCCGCAACTTGGCTGACCAATCAGTGAGCAAGATCAGGGTGAACGTCGCCAACGTGACCGACAAACTTGAGAAGAACCCGATTCTCGTTACGGCACTCAATCCATTGATAGGGTACGACTTGGCGGCTAAGATTGCCAAAAAGGCTTATGCTGAGAACCGCAGCCTCAAAGACGTGGCCCGTGAAATGACCGATCTGAACGACGAGGAGCTCAACAAGGCACTCGATCCGATCCAGATGACTAAAGGCGGCTTCACGGAGTAGTAGAGTAGTAGAGTAGTTAGTAGTTAGTAGAGATTCTAATCAGTTTTACTACTAACCACTAACCACTAACCACTAACTACTTTACTACTAACCACTCTACTAAAGAAGGACTCTATCGATCAGGATTAATATCCAGATCATGGGGAGGTATCCTAGCGATGCAAACATGAGCTTGCGGGCGTTCGTCCGGTCGCGTACTTCCAGGAAACGGAAACCGTGCCAAATGTAGTAAAACGTAGCTGCAAGGGATCCTACTAGGTAGATCCACGAACTGGTTCCGACGAAATAGAGTGCGATCACTGTTGGGATTAGGAACAGGATCACTGCAAAGGTGATGCGGGCGAGCTTTATTCCGCTGTCGTCGTTAAGCGGGAGCATTCTGAAGCCGGCTCGAGAGTAGTCTTCTCCGTACATCCAGGCAATTGCAGTCACGTGTGGCACCTGCCACAGAAACACGATCATGAAAAGCACCCACATGCCAGGGTCTGCGATTGTGCCTGTTGCGGCGGCCCATCCACCTACTGGTGGCAGTGCACCGGGTATTGCGCCAACAAAAACGTTCACAAACGATACGCGCTTCATAGGTGTGTAAGCCCAAAGGTAAAGCGCAGTTGTGGCTGCCGAAACCAAGGCCGCCGTCAAATTTATCTGGATGACGAGATAGCTGAGCCCAGCGAAAATCAGGAAGGTGCTGAATACGAACGCTGCTGCCGGGCTAACCCGACGAGTAGGCAATGGACGATTGCTTGTGCGGTTCATGAGCCCGTCTAGGTCGCGCTCGATGAACATGTTGTACGCGCTCGTCCCACTTGCAATCAGGAAGGTGCCGAGCATGGCATTTAAGAGGGTCAACCAGCTGAATGCAGATCCGGCTCCCAAAACGTACCCGATCACCATGCTCACAAGAACCAGCATTGTGATGCGGGGCTTCGTGAGAGTATAGTAATCTCTCAGAGTGACCGAAAAACCCGAATGGGTTGCCTTGGCTGTCTGGTTTTGATTCATGCCCAACGTAATTGCATCAATTTCTTTGTTGAGGGACTAACGATTTACGCAAATAACAC
Source organism: uncultured Chitinophagales bacterium (assembly GCA_964629885.1). Classification (GTDB taxonomy): domain Bacteria; phylum Bacteroidota; class Rhodothermia; order Balneolales; family CAYWCV01; genus CAYWCV01. The sequence goes on from CAZVRJ010000098.1 coordinate 2,114, forward strand.
CGACTTCCCTGCATCCTCCTAAAATACGGATTTTACATATGAGATAGCAGTAAAATATGGACAGCATACCCAATATCAGGCGATATTGGCCATATAACGAGGAAACGTGATCAGCTCTTGCAATGTTAAGAATGAATTGCGGATGGTTATTCGTCCGCATCCGCCGTATATTTTAAGACCACATTGTCCTAATAGTGTTTCATGAAACTCGACTCCTTCCAGAAGACAGCCCTTACCACCGTGGCTGCAACTTTGTTTCTGATTTTTGTTGGCGGCTTGGTAAGGGCTGCAGGTGCCGGACTAGGATGTCCCGATTGGCCCCGTTGCTTCGGCTCGTGGATCCCGCCAACTACTGTCGAACAACTTCCATCACAGTTTGACCCATCTCAGTTCAATGTGGTAAAGATGTGGATTGAGTACATAAACAGGCTTGTGGGCGTTGTGATCGGGCTTCTGATTATTGCCACAGCAGCATTATCGCTGCGATTCAGAAAGTCCAAGCCGCAAATTACGTGGGCTTCGGTCGCTTCGCTTGTCTTGGTCATCTTTCAAGGTTGGTTGGGCGGGCAAGTTGTAAGGTCGGCTCTCGATGAGTGGCTCATAACACTTCACATGCTGCTTGCGATGGTTATAGTTAATCTGTTGATTTATGCCACATTCAAAGCCTTTACAGAGCACTTGTCATACACCATCAACGACGGTGTTCGAAAGCACCTTTTTATAGTCACAGGTATACTTCTGTTCGCCGCTGTTTTGCAAATGGGTCTTGGGACCCAAGTTCGTGAAGCGATCGATGCCGTGGTCAAGGCCAATCCAAATCTTGATCGCTCGCAGTGGCTCGAAAATGTTGGCTTTATAGACCACCTGCACCGTAGTACGTCCTGGTCACTTTTGATTTTGGGTGTGTACTTAGGGTGGTTCATTAACAAGTCGTCTCTAGCGAATCCGGTTTACAAAGCAGGATTTGGAATCATTCTCCTCATTGTGCTGCAGATATTATTGGGCGTTGGTTTGGCTTATATGGGCATGCCTGCTGCCTTCCAGGTTCTTCATTTGACGTTTGCTTCCTTTTTGGTGAGTGCCCTCATCGTGATGATTTACTTAATTCAGGAAGGCAAGCCCGATTTGCAGCATTGATCTTACTTTTTGGTGGACTGCTACTAATTTGATAGATTAAATCACATATAACTATCGAAATTTGGTGATTTAAGTCCACAACGATGAAGCGAACAGTCAGCAAGGCTCTGGTACTCGTAGCCGCCGGCATTTTTTTAGTTGGTTCGGCATTATACAGATATAGCGACCCATTATCGAAGGCGGTGGAAGTGTTGCAGCAATATGTGAATCAGTTCACACCTGAGAAGATCTACATTGCCACCGATCGTCCATTTTACGCCGCTGGCGAGATAATGTGGTACAAGGCTTGGCTTGTGAATCACAAGCCAGATAGCCCAAGCCAGACAATGTACGCCGAGCTTTTGTCGCCATCTGGTGAGGTGGTACTTTCGAAAGTGCTCAAATCTATAGACGGTGGCGTAGCCGGCGATTTTTATCTGCCAGAGAACCTTGCCCCAGGTGAGTATACGCTCAGGGCGTACACGAATTGGATGAAAAACTTTGACGAGTCATGGATGTTTCGCCGCAGCATTCGAATTATAAATCCCGGCGATAATGTCCCACAGGCCGACTTAAAAGTCGAAATGGGTCCAACATCAGACCAATTGCTGTTTCAATGGGTGCTATATGATATTGAGGGACAACCAGTCGTGAACGCAGATGTCGACTTGACACTGCAATCGGGACGTGAACGACTTGGTCAAACTCGTGTCAAAACGAACGATCAGGGTTTTATCGAATGGTCGACATCTGTCAGCAAGAGTGTTTCCGGCTC
>CAZVRJ010000099.1:0-3891 GCA_964629885.1 uncultured Chitinophagales bacterium
ATGATCCGTGTCTATGGAATTATGGAGAATCGGATAGACGAGCAAAATACGGAGAATCTCAATCATGAACAATCATTATCAATCATTAACAATGACTATCAGTGATTATCAATTACGAATCACGAACAGTCAGAAACAATCACGAACGATCACGAACAGTCACGAACGATCACGAACAGTCATGAACAAGCACCTATGCCGCAGGCATCTTGCACTTATTATACTGTCATTGTCATCCCGACGTAGTCGGGACCCACCCCATAGGGGTCTAATTCAATTTTTAAATTGCCGCTGTCATCCCGACGTAGTCGGGACCTTTGCCATTGGCATCTCACTTCACCAACGTCATCTTTCCGCTTGCAGCCCAAGTCCCTGTGCTTAGGCGGTACAGGTAAACACCCGAGCCGAGCCTGGATGCATCGAGTGTGATGTTATGCCGCCCGGCCTGCAGGTTGCGTGCCGGAAGCTGCATGACAACGCGCCCAGTCAGGTCATACACCCTCACCGACAGTTCGGCCGCCTCGGGCATGTTCACCCGCAGCGTGGTAGTGGGGTTGAACGGATTGGGGTAGTTGCCATGCAGGGCGAAGGCGGTGGGTAGGGTAGGGGCAATGCCATCGTCGTCGATCGAGGTGGGCAAGCCGTATTGAAGTTTGGCCATGCCTGACCGGACATGCATTCCGATCCGATTAAAAAACCCACCCACGAGAAAATCGCCACTTTCCAACGTGTATATCATGGTTACCTCGTCAAAAAGACCTTTGAAGGAGCCGTTATCCATACCCAGGCCGGACATGAACTCCGAATCCAAGCTGCCATCTATATTCAAACGAGCTACTAGTATTGCATTCTTGTCGTCGTACTTCGAGAACAAGCCGCCAACCAATAATCGGCCTCTACGGTCTATATTCATCGAATAAACGTCTGAATCAAATCCAGCACCGACAATGAAAGATGCGTCACGAGACCCATCGGGTAGCAACCTTGCGACGCGGTTTACCTCTACACCGTCAAAATGCCGAAAACCTCCGCCGATGTAAATGCGACCCTCTTGGTCGGATGCGAATACATTGATGTTTGCGTCGGCTCCAGTACCCGGATTGAACGATGTGTCAATTGTACCGTCAGCATTGAGACGAATAATTCTTGAAAACGGCTGATTTTGGTAGTTCGTGAACAATCCTGCTAACACAATACGGCCATCTTGAAGCACCTTTGCTCTCAGAACACTCGAATTAAAGCCTGCTCCCGTCAGAAACGTTTCATCCCTTGAACCGTCCGGATTCAACCTGACGATTCGATTTGCTGCAGTGCCGTTATACATAGTAAACGAACCAACTGCGAGAATTTTACCATTATCTAGTAACTCGACATCATACACCGCGTTGATAAACCCGGAGCCAATGTGGAAGCTAGGATCGATTTCACCGTTCGGCAGTAAACGGATGATGGATCTACTCGTTGTACCATCAAACTCGGAAAAAAAACCGGCCAAGATCAGCTTACCGTCTGGTTGCACTTCGATATCCTGTACCAAGCTGTTGAAGCCTGCGCCGATACGGAATGATGTATCGAGTGTACCGTCAGGATTTAGACGAGCCAAAGCATTTCCAGTGTATTCACCATTGTAATAGTTGAAGAAACCGCCCACCATGATTCGGCCATCTTTCAACTCTTTGGTGACTTGAATACTTCCATTGAAGCCTTTGGTGTGGGTATTTCGATGGACAATTTCGCCGCTTTTATCATACACACCAATCATGTAGACGTTTTCCTCGAGATAATGCGAATAACCGCTGGCTACAATTATATTGCCGTTCGACAGTTCAGTATAGGTAAACGGGGGAAACTGAAATCCATCAATGCCCGTAATTGCGTTGGTGTTTGCTCCATTTTCCGTGATGTTGACTGCATGCCCCACCAGCTGGTTGTTGAATTGTTTGAACAAACCCATCACAGTGATGGTACCGTCGCTGTGTATATTCAATGCACGCGTGTAGAAATCAAATACAGTACCTGTCTGAAACGGTACATCGACTGCACCCTCAGCACTGAGACGTGTGAGGTGTCTTGCATTTTGTCCATTGAAATTATTGATGAACCCAGCTAGCAGAATGCGTCCCTGTTGGTCAAATTTCATGTCGTGGATGGTGCCGCTTGAACCAGTGCCAGCCTGAAACGTGTTGTCGCAGTTGCCATCGGCATTTATCCGGGCTATACGGCCGATCGTATTTCCGCGGCATGACGTCATGTTGCCGGCCACAACCCATTTGTCACCCTGTGGGAGAATGACATTCGGTGAGTTGTCGAAAAGCCCGGATGTGTCGAGCGTGATATCGACCGATCCATTCGAGTTCAGACGCACCATTCTTCCCGCTGGTTTGCCGTCGAAGCTGGTGAATTGTCCGCCAACCATAATCTGACCGTTACCGAGCACAGCGATGGCTGTCACCATTGCATCAGCCCCTGTACCAGCGTTGAACGAGGCATCCACTGTGCCGTTTGGCATCAGACGGACGATATTCTTACTGGTCGATCCGGCGTACCTGTTGAACTCGCCCCCAACTAGGATCTTGCCGTCGGATTGGAGAGCGATGCTCCACACTGTCCCATTGCCCGTATTGTCGAACACAAAATTGACATCGGGTGATAGATCTGCATTGAGGCGGACAATCCCGTTTGCAATCTGGCCTCTGAAGAGGGGGAAGGAGCCGCCTACTAAGATTTTCCCGTCGGGTTGCTCCAGCACCTTGTAGATTACGTCGGCCCGCAGTTCATTTGCCGGAGTGTTTTCAAATGGGTTGAAGCTAGCATCGATACTGCCAGGTATTTGAGCTAAAGCAGTACATGTCCAAAATGATAGAATAAGTATTAAAACATTGTATTTGAAACTTGTAGAACAAGTTAATGTGCGGTGCATACAGATCAGTTTTCGTTTTAGGTAAGTGCTTGCACCGTAATACGAAAAACCCGCTCGAGTTGGATCAAAAAAAATGATTACCAATCATTATCGATCATTATCAGTGACTATCAATGATTATCAATTACCAATCACGAACAGTCAGAAACAATCACGAACAAGTACGAACGATCACGAACAGTCACGAACAGTCACGAACGAGCATGATCAGTCACGAACGAGCACCTATGCCGCAGGCATCTTGCACTTATTATACTGTCATTGTCATCCCGACGAAGTCGGGACCTAAGTCGCAGACATCTTATTCTCATGTAAATGCCACTGTCATCCTGAGCGAAGCGAAGGACCTCTGCCATTGGCATCTCATTTCACCAACGTCATCTTCCCGACGCCCTCATAGCTACCAGCGCGCACCTTGTACAGATACACACCCGAGCCGAGCCTGGATGCATCGACCGTGATGCTGTGCCTTCCGGCCTGCAGGTTGCGTGCGGGCAGCTGCATGACAACGCGCCCGGTCAGGTCATACACCCTCACCGACAGTTCGGCCGCCTCGGGCATGTTCACCCGCAGCGTGGTAGTGGGGTTGAACGGGTTTGGGAAGTTGGGCTCGATCGAGAAGATGGATGGCAGGGTAGGGGCAATGCCATCGTCGTCGATCGAGGTCGGAACACCGGCTAGAAGACGGGCAATATTTGCTCGGTAATTCGTTCCAACCCGGTCGAATCCACCGCCGAATATCACGTTATCGTCGGGCTGAATTGCAATCACGTGCACAGATCCGCCGACACTTGAGCCACTGAAGTACTCCGCATCCAAGGAGCCGTCAGGCTGTAATCTTGCGATATTCGCGAGGCTTTTACCGTTATACTGAGTCATTGAGCCAACAACAACGATACGTTCACGCGAATCTGATTGCAATTCAAGCACTTGGCCCGAGAATCCGGTCCCTACTTCAAAGGAATTGTCGA
>CAZVRJ010000100.1:0-3508 GCA_964629885.1 uncultured Chitinophagales bacterium
CTTCTAAGTCCTATCCTTCTTCTTTCTTCTTTATTCTTTCTTCTTGCTCGAGCAGCTCGAGCGTCCCCACGGCATGCCTCAGATGCGGGATCACGATCGAGCCGCCTACCACGAGGGCGACGTTGAGCGCGTCCACGATCTCCGCCTTCGAGCTGCCGGTCTCGGCGCATTTCTCCAAGTGGTAGTCGATGCAGTCGTTGCAGCGAAGCACGGCTGAGGCGACAAGACCCAAAAGCTCCTTGGTCTTCGAATCGAGTGCACCATCGCGATAGGTTGCCGTATCCAAATTGAAGAAACGCTTGATGCCCAGATGGTCCAAATCCATCACCTTGTCGTTCATGATGGCGCGATTCGCGCGGAAGGCTTCTAAACGGTTTTGCTCTGACATGTTTACAAAAAAAGATGTGCTTGTTAGAAGGTTTTAGCGTGTGCCGACCGATTCCATCGACCCGAACGCCTTGATGGCCAAGATCACCGTCTCGGCCGCGCCGACGGCAAACTCTTTTGTCACCTTATCGAAGGTATCGTCGGCAGTATGATACCACGCATGGTCTTCAACCCCGAAATAGATGAACGGAATTCCCTTTCGGTGAAATGCTGCATGGTCGCTCGCATTGGTCCAATCGTCGCCCGGCTTCAGATCTGGGCTATCGTGACCCATCAGCAATTTTACCCGACTCTCGCTCGCAACTGCTTCAATAACCGGCTTCAAAAACGGGTAGTGGTAGGTTCCAACGGCGTACAATTCGCCTGCTTCCGAAACGCTGATCATGTCCATGTTGATGTTCATCACCACCGAATCGAGCATTCCCAAGCTATCCATCTGCGCCACGAGAGCATGCGCACCTCTTAGACCCCCTTCCTCGGCATCGAGCGCCGCAAAAATGAGACCCACCGGCAACGGATTGCTCTTGAAATAGGCCGCAGCAGCAAGCAGACCGGCAACCCCTGACGCGTTGTCGTCGGCACCGTTGAAGATCTTGCCGTCGTGCTCACCCAGGTGGTCGTAGTGCGCCGTGATCACAATGTACCTTCCGTCCTTAGCAGTACCCTCCAACACACCGATCAAGTTGGTGGCATTGTCGATATCGCGACCGTCGCGATGCTTCATCTTGAAGGTGTGCCGATGTTCACCCCTCCAAGCCGCCAAGCCAATTTCCTCGTACCGATCCAATATGTATCGCTGCGCCTTCACGCTGCCCTCGGTACCCACTAGGCGGCCGTTCATGTCGTCGGCTGCCAAGGTCTCTATGTCGGCCAAGAATCTGTCTGCATCAACCCGCTGAGCGTTGCCACTTGTGCAAGATGCCAGCAAAATGACTGCAATAAGTAAATAGGACCGGCGAAAGATTATGGTCACGGTTTGCATTCTGATTTGATGTTTGAGCCACATAATCGTCGCTTGTGGCAGTCTGTTGCATTTCGTCACAAATATACGCAACCAACGCAACTTTATTTCCCCAGCTCGTATTGCATGTACGAAGGGGTTCGTATATATTCTACGAAACGCTTCGTAGGCGTCGCCCGCCGATGCCATGTAACTTGGAAATCAATCGACTTTATGAACGACAAACTGCATAAACCTACCGAGGCCGAATTGGAGATCCTCCAAATTCTGTGGAATCATGGCTCGCTTACCGTGCGCGACATCAACACATTCCTGGCATCCAAAAGGGATGTCGGGTACACCACGACCCTCAAGATGCTGCAGATCATGCACGAAAAGGGCTTGGTGATCCGCGATGAGTCAGCCCGAAGCCATGTGTATATTGCAGCCGTTACTGAGTCGGACACTCGCGGACATTTACTCGACTCGTTCCTTGAAACGACGTTCGGTGGATCGTCAGCGAATATGGTGCTTCATGCCCTCGGGCGTCGCCAGCCAAATAGAGTCGAACTCGACCAAATTCGGAAGTTGCTCGACGAAATGGAAGGAGATGAACAATGAATCGCTTATTTGAATATGTAGGCGGCGATTTCATCTACGCGCTCGGTTGGACGCTAATCCACTCCATATGGCAGGTTGGTGTTATTGCGGTTATCGTAGCAATGGCCATGACCCGACTTGATTCGCGCAGGTCCGCAGCACGTTATGCGACCTTCATGGGTGCATTGGTTATGGCACCCATACTGTCCATTATTACTTTTTTCCGGCTTTATAGCGGTATCGAGACTACGGCTTCGACCAGTGCGACGGTCAGTGCACAGAACCCGTACATAAACGAGGCACTATCAAACGTGACGGGTAGCTTGGTTAATCCCGGCACTTGGGAATTGCTGATGGAGTTCCTCAGACCTGGACCACAAAATCTTCAATATCTGGTCATTTTGTGGTTCGCAGGTGTTATGATGCTCAGCATCCGATTCATGGGTGGAATTTGGGCGATCAGCCGTCTACGTGGGTCGGCATCTAACGACATCACTGAAGAATGGAAAACAAGGCTGGCAAGCTTATCCGGCAGTCTCGGCATCCGCCGCATCGTGCAAATGGCCGAGTCGGCGAAGGTAACCGTGCCGATGACCGCTGGATGGCTCAAGCCTATCATCCTGCTCCCTGTCGGGATGCTTACAAACTTGCCACCGTCACACGTCGAGATGATCCTTCTACATGAGCTGTCGCACATCCGCCGACACGACTACATGATGAACGTAATGCAGGGTATAGTTGAAATCATGTTCTTTTTCCACCCGGCCATTTGGTGGCTATCTGATGGAGCCCGCACCGAGCGCGAGCATTGTTGCGACGACCGTGTATTGAGCCTTAAGGGCGATCCATTGACCTACGCAAAAGCATTGCATGCAGCGGCGGCTGCCATTATGCCAAAAGGCACCAACTCCGGTTATGGAATACCTAAGACTGGATTGGCCCTGACTGGCGAGAACGGCGAATTACTCGAACGAATCCACAGAATACTGAACAAAGAAATGAAAAATACCATCTACTCCACCCGATTCACAGCCAGTGCCGTCATGGTTGTTGGGCTATGCTTCTTCCTGATGCTGGCTCCAAATAACACATCGAACGACACAACGAAAGCATCGCAATCATTTGCCGACAATACGTCGAATTGGACGCCCGCATCAGCCGGTCTGGATCTTTCATTTGGTCAGGCCGGCCAGGTATTCCAGGCACAGAACGATAGCATACCACCCAAAAACCGCGAAATCACTATCGTTAAGAACACCCGCGGTGTGATCACTGAGCTGTATGTGAACGGGAAACGGGTGCCTCCGAGCGAATACGGCAAATACGAGGCCGAAATCAGCCGAGCAGGCGGCAAAATACCGACTCCGCCAACCCCACCATCGGGCAGCGGCTTGTCTATCCCGCCGATGCCGCCAATGCCAAGCATCCCTGTGCCGGCAATTGCACCACCGATGCCAGACTCCGCCCGTTGGGTTGAATTGAACCGCCACATGCAGGAAGTGACCAATCGCATCATGGCTTCAATGTCCAATTTCGACCACGTTGAATTTGAGAAGAAAATGGCCCAGTACGAGAAGGAAA
>CAZVRJ010000101.1:0-3478 GCA_964629885.1 uncultured Chitinophagales bacterium
GAAGGGATAAAGATGGACCGCGGATCTATTTGATCAATGAGATCATTTGATAAGAAGAACTATGCCGTAGGCATCTCACTCCTTTTAACTGTGCCGCTGTCATCCTGTAAGGACCTACCCCGCAGGGGTCTTACGTACTTTAACTGTGCCGCTGTCATCCTGTAAGGACCTTGTCATCCTGAGTGTAACGAAGGACCACCCGTAGGCATCTCACTCCTTCTAACTAAGCCGTTGCCATCCTGTAAGGACCTATGTCGGAGACATCATTAATCCGCGTGTCACCCCTCCACTGCGGTAGGTCCCGACTTCGTCGGGATAAATTACGGGGACGGGGGTGGTGGCATAAGTCACACCCGATACCGCTCGTCTGCCTTGTACCGATACGCCGCCAGGCACGACACAGCGAACAGCAACGCGACCACCCAATACACCCACTGTGGAATCGGCACTGGATCGCCGGCAGCGTACGAGTGCAATCCCGACAGATAGTAATTCACCCCGAACGAGGTCATGATGATGCTCGAAAAGGCCCACAGACTGGCCAAATTGTAGATGAGTCCGCTGTTGAGCGACGGCACCAAGCGCATGTGCAGCACAATGGCGTACACGATGATGGAGATCAGCGCCCAGGTCTCTTTCGGATCCCAGGCCCAATAGCGTCCCCAGCTCTCATTGGCCCATACACCCCCTAGGAAGGTACCGACCGTGAGCAGGAACAGCCCGATGGTGATCGACATCTCGTTGACCATCCTCAGCTCGCGGATACTCTCGAACCAGCGCTCGTTCGGCTCCTCCGGCCTGAAGATAAACAGCATGAGGCTCATGAGTCCGATCACGGCCGACAACGCCAACGGCGCATACCCGCTCACGATGATGGACACATGGATTTTCAGCCAAAACGTCTTGAGCACAGGCATCAGGTTGGTGATCTCGGGGTTGAGCCAGTCGAGGAAGCCCACAAACAGCAGGGTGCCGGCGAAAAGCAGTCCCAAAGGTAGCGTGAACCGTGACTTGCCGGCGAAGAGCAATCCGAAGAGCAGCACGCCCCAGGCTACGAAGACGAGCATCTCAAATCCATCGCTCCACGGCGGATGCTTGGCGATATACCAACGCAGCAGCAGATGGAAGGTGAAGACCCCGAATCCGATCCAGCTCAGGATACTCCCCACCCGCCACGACGTCTCGAGGGCCTTGCCCGCCTTGAACAGCATCACGATGCTCAAAACAAGCATCACCGCCCCGAGCAACCAGAAGGGTCCGAACAGCCGCGCCCCCAGATTGAGCCTGGTGTACAGCAGCTCGGCCTTGATTTCGTTCTCGCCGGGATACACCGCCTCGCCGGCTTTCTCCTGGAAGAGGGCGATGTAGCCCAAAATTTCGTCCGCCTCAGCGAAGTCGCCCGTTTCGATGCCCTTCTTCAGCGCGTTGATGTACATCGGGGTGATGCTCCTCACGAAGGTGGCATCCTCAGGGTCGAAGCCCATCCCCGACTGCATGCCGGTGAACCAGGTGTTGTTGGCGTCGCCGCGCTTGGGGAAGAGGCGCAGGAAATCGCCGGTGATCAGCCCGTAGAATATATTGAAGCGCTCGTCGAGCTTGAGGATCTCCTTGAAGGCTTCGCTCCGCTCGGCCGGCTTGAGGCGGTTGGCATGCTCAACGCGGCTCTGGATCAGATATGCACCCTCAGCATCCACAAAATCCATGAACCGCAACCGGTCGGTGGGCTCCTTGCCCAGATGCTTTAGCACCTCCGACGATTTCATCGGGTCGATCTTGATGAGGCGCTGGTGACTCATGGTCACCGGATCAATCTGCATCGCCAGCAGAAACTGCTCAGGCGTGAGGCGGATCTCACCTACCTCGCCCTCTACGCCGATCCACGTGGTACCTGTGAGCTTGCGCATGATTTCATGGGCGAGGGTGTTGAGCGGCTTCATGCGTCCGTCCAAATCCTGCACAATCAACCGCCCATATTTTTCCGCATGTTCAACGGGCACAATCGACATCTCGACCGGACGAAACTCTTGTGCCATTGCCGACGTATACAGAAGGATGGGCAATAGAGCAACCGAAGCTGTAGCCGCGACCGACTTCTTGACCCGCCCGAGCTTTTTATTCAGCGTCTGAAAACGGCTGCCCCTAATGAATAGGGTCAAGAACATTCCGATAGTGAGTAATGTATATCCGAGGTACGTGATTAACGTGCCCGGACGGTCTTGATTCACCGAAAGGATAGTCCCTTTCTCGTCGGTGTCGTATGATGCCTGATAGAACCGATACCCCCGATAGTCGAGCACGTTGTTCATGAAGATCCGGTAATCGAGCTGGGTCTCGCCGTCGAGGACGGTCACCTCACTGGCGTAACTCGACGGACTCTGACTACCCGGATACCGCTCAAGATCGAACTCGCGCAGGAAGAGCGAGAAGGGCAGGGTGATGGGCTTCGGACCAAAGGTGATGGCGTACTGGCGTCCGCCGTATTCGAAGCGGGTCCAAGCCGGCTCGAACCGCACGATGCGCACGAACGACGCGCGGACCAAGTCGCCCTGGTCGTCCAACACCCGGTAGGTCACAATGTCGAGTAAATTCTCGGCCAGCTCACGGTTGGTCTCCTCGATGTAATCGACGTCGGCGTTCTCGTGAAATCCCTTGATCAGGAAGGCACCTTCTGGCCAGTTGTAGAGCGTACGCAGGGCGATTGGCTGCACAGATTCGGCCGCAATGGTGCCGATGAACGTGCTGCTCATATCCATCATGTGCAGCTCGATGTCGGTGGCGATCATCCAGGTGGTATCCTGCCGGAAGATGCGCACAGGGTGGGTTGAATCTTCGGATGCTGTCACGCGGATGGATTCGAGGTCGAGTGTGCGGCCGATGTCGATTACGTAGTCCTGGCGACCTGCTTCCGTTGCCACGGCGATGTCAACGAACGAGCGATTACCTTCTACGATTACCTCGCGGGCTCCCTTCAGGTAGTCGTCGATCACAACCTTGAATCGGGCATCGTCGAAGGCTACATCCACTTCGACGGGTTCGAATCCGCGGTCGATCAGCACCATCGGCATCTCAAACTTTTGCCCGACCGAGTCGGCCGCCTGTCGAACCTGCAGGTAATGCACATTCGTGAAAACGGTGTTCGAGGCCATGCCCTCACGGATGTGGATGCTGCCATCCATGCTGGTGTAACGGGTCACACCGGCTCCGAGCAGGATGATCACGAAGGAGATATGGAACAAGCCAACCGGCCACCGGTTCTTATGAAACAACTTGTACTGCTGGAGATGAAACAAGAAATTGATGGCGAGCCAAAGTTGAATCAGCTCGAACCACCAAGCGTTGTAGATAAGCGCCCACGAAACGGGAATCCCGTAATCGTTCTCGACAAAGGTCGCAACCGCCATGGCAATGGCATAGAGCAGCAGGAGTACAAGTGTGACTTTGGTCGAGACGAGGATCCGGAGGATGTTCATGCTTACAG
>CAZVRJ010000102.1:0-3470 GCA_964629885.1 uncultured Chitinophagales bacterium
AGCTCACCTATCACTCACAAACAAAAAACCCTTCAATCGATTAGGACGGAAGGGCGAGATTGTCTGCTATATCTATGAAACTCTCAGCCTTCCGGTCACATCATGTGCATTCGACACATACATTGTGCCATTGAATTGCAAATGAGATTTTGGAAGTAGATGTGCTGCATAGTTATTTAAATTTAGCACTAGCCTTTGGAATTTGCAAAATAAATTAACGCCTCATCATCTTGTCGACCAACAACATGTGTGGCATGGTCATCAGGCTGATGGCTATAAACAGGAATAGCACCCATTCCATTGGGTTGGCACCACTCGGCAGCATCATTGCAAACGTCGCGATGATGACCAATGCCAAAACAGTAAATGGCAAGCCATTCCAAACCAGATGGGTCCATCGGTCATAATGCAGGTAGTTTCGTAGTTCGGCGAGATGGTTAACGGAGTGCCACATCGCAAAATAGACCGCAAAAGCCAGCAAGAGTGGCAAGATGGACGAAACCACACTGAGCCAGACAATATCGAACAGAGCCCACACTAGCGGTGATGGCCTGAACCAGATCAAAGCAGCAACATGCAACAAAAGGCCACCTACTGCCATGACATACCCCACTATTGCAGGAATCTGCCATGGTACCACACTGTCTACAATCTCCTGCACTTCGCCAACATGCAAGCCGAACATGACGCCAAGTACAGCCAAGCTTCGGGTGATGTTCATGACGCTCTCCCCTTTTTCCATCGAGAAGGCATTCATGTCGCTCTGGCCAAAATGCCACACCGACAACGCCAAGAAAATGATCAGCGCCAACAGTGGCACTACATACCACACGGCACCGTATAGAATCATGACACCAATGTAACCACCCATAAATTTTGCCCAACCTAGCCTGTCGGCTCGCATCCCGAAATGCCGAAAGGCCACCTGATGGTCGAGCGCCCCATGGAGGATTCCGATGCTGCCCACTAACACGATGAACAGAGGGATTTCGATAACGATTACCAATTCGGAAGCGGTCAGGGCGAGCAGGACAAGCAGTCCGCTCAAGACGTAGCGGTACGCCATACAGCTTTCAAAAAGGGTTTAGGGGGAAGTTTCATGAACATAAGTGCTTCCTGGGCCAAATTCGACTTCTCATCTAGAAATGTGAAAATATCGTCGATGGAATTGCGCCGAAAAAGTCGGTCGAAAACAGGGACCATCAATGCAGGCTCTTTATCGATGATATCGAGCATCAGCCTATCATACCAGGCAAAGCGCCCGGCAGCCTGTCCCGGCAGTGTCGGCATTCCTGTTTGCTCCCAGGTGTGTACCATATGGTGGCATGCCTTCTGGATGCGCGTGAAGGCGTAGCCTGTTGTCGGCTTGATGGTATTCGCCAACGACCCGATCGGCCAGGTGCGCGGGTTAATCGGGTCGACAGACCCATTCATGCACATCGGGATGCGTCCCGTCTCTTCCTCCAACACGTTGTAGTCACCTTTGCGAAGGGAAAACATATCACTTAGATAAGCATCCAGGTAACGCTCGTAGAAGTGCAAATCCCACGCAGTCGGCGAAAAAGCCGTGCATTCGACGAGCGCCCGCCGTGAAGTGAAGGGCAGCACGTACATGAACACGACGCCGTCGCTCACCTGTGGAATGTTAAAATCCATGAGGGTTGCACAGTCAGGATCGAATACGTCATGGTCGGACTCAACCTCCCATCCATGAAAATGTTGCCATAGCGGTGATCTGATCTGTCGTCCCTGTGCCGATGTGAATGCAAAATCGGCCTCGATAATCCCCAAGTTACTGTTGACCAATGCCTTGTTGGTATCTTGATCATACTCGATACCCGATATGTGCCCTTGCAACCACTCCACACGATGTCGACTAGTCTCGCGCTGCACCTGCGATCGGTATGACCCGCCAGTCGTCCTCACATAGATCCATCGGGATGCTTTTGACCGATAGCTGCCATGCGGAGTCCGGGTCTGTATGGATGACCAAGCCGATATGTGGTGGTCGGAAACCTCGCCGTTTGGCACCCACTGGCACCAATTCCGATGCTCGATAGCCGATGGGTCGGATTCGATCAGGGTGATATCCATAGGCTCGAGTGCCGAGGCGTTGATTTGCCTCAGCAGAGATAAACCTCCGGCGCCTGCACCCACAATTACGACCTTTTTCAAAGGCATGGCATGGATTTACTGTTGAGATTCTCATGAAGAATTACTGGATACATAAAAAAATTCCCATTACAAGCAGAATATTTTATCGAATTAAATACAAATAATATTTTATCGACACAACCAATTGAATTACAAAGAGATAAGATCTTAAGAGTGATATATACTAAATACATCTGCAAAAATTTCCAATCAAGTATGGGAACTTTCACAAAATGGAAGCGCTTTCCCGAAAGGTCAGACTTTTAGGTCTCTTTTTTATCACTGACGTAACCCAAAAACTCAAATACGACTTAGATATGTCTCTACCTACAATTTCGGCGGCCGATTACATGTTAGTGTACAACATGCTCTCGTTCACGATTGCTGCCATGATGGCCGCTTTCGCGTTCTTCATAATGGGCCAGCAGCGTGTGGCGCCTAAGTACCGCATCTCGTTGATGGTGTCGGCTTTGGTGGTCGGTATCGCAGCATACCACTACTTCCGCATCTTCGACAGCTGGGAAACAGCATACGTGATGGTTGGCAACACCTACGTGGCATCGGGCATCCCGTTCAACGATGCTTACCGCTATGTTGACTGGCTTCTCACTGTACCCCTCCTTCTTGTGGAACTTGTGCTCGTATTGAGCATCGCCCGTGAGAAGAGTGGTCCGCTCCTCACCAAACTGTCGATTGCCGCAGTCCTGATGATCGCTCTTGGTTATCCAGGCGAGGTGATGGCATACAGCGACAAAACCCTCTTCGGCGCCTACGGCCTATGGGGAACGCTCAGCTCCATCCCATTTGCATACATTCTGTATGTACTTTGGACAGAACTGGGAACGGCAATGGGCAATCAGCCAGACCGCGTAAAAATCCTATTCGCCAACATGCGTTTGCTGTTGCTTGCAACCTGGGGCTTCTACCCAATCGTGTACTGCTTGCCATTCTTCGGTCTTGATCCAACTCAAGCCATTGTAGGCATCCAGGTAGGATATGCAATTGCCGACGTTTTGGCCAAAGCCGCCTATGGCGTCATGATCTATGCCATTGCCCGCGAGAAATCGCTAGCCGAAGGCTTCGAACTCAAAGCAGCCTAAGTCGATGGTCAATCGCATCAAAAACTCCGTCAAGGGCGCCCTGGGTGGCGCCCTTTTCGGCGTCTTCTTCGCCACTGTGGCTTCGATGCTTCATGGCGGACCCGAACTCATCGCCGGCATCATGGAGACGTGGTGGTGGTTTGCTGGCCTTGGCACCTTTGCAGGACTATTCGCGCCGCTAGGGGGCGAGAACAATCATTAGCAATCATTAGCAAT
>CAZVRJ010000103.1:0-3229 GCA_964629885.1 uncultured Chitinophagales bacterium
CCTACTACATGAGTACCTATGGGATGCACACGATCCACGGAAGGGGTCCTGCGGTTGCAAGTGGATTGAAGATTTCGCGTCCAGAGCTGAGTGTGTGGCTTGTTACGGGCGACGGTGATGCGCTATCGATCGGCGGCAACCACATCATCCATGTGTTGCGGCGCAATGTGGACATCAACATACTCCTCTTCAATAACGAAATCTACGGCTTGACGAAGGGGCAGTTTAGTCCGACGAGTCAGGAGGGATCGGTGACTAAGAGCACTCCTATGGGGTCGATCGACCATCCGTTTAATCCGATTGCACTGGCTTTGGGTGCCGACGGTAGCTTTATTGGGCGAGCGATGGACCGCGATCCAAAGCATATGAATATGATGATGCACCGGGCCGCAAAACACAAGGGCACCTCGTTTCTGGAGATTTACCAGAACTGCGTTGTATTTAACGATGGGGTGTTTGACCTGTATACCGACAAGGCGAGTCGTCCGGCGAGTGCGCTTTATCTAGAGCACGGGATGCCGCTCATTTTCGGCGACGGCGACAGCAAGGGCATCAAGCTCGATGGCATGACGCCACGGGTGGTCGACCTAGGTGCTGATCATAGCGCCAACGATCTTTGGATCCATGACGAGAACGATGCGATGAAAGCCTACATTCTCAGCCGATTCTTTACTACGGGCAATATTGATGGATTCCCGCGCCCATTTGGTGTTTTCTATGAGTCGAGGCGCGCCAGTTACGAGCAACTGGTTGCCGATCAAATGGCTGCAGCATCCAAGCGGTACGGCGCCCCAGATTTAGATAAGCTTCTCGAGGGTGAAGAGACTTGGGTGGTGAGGTAGTGATTAGTGATTAGTCACTAGTCACTAAAACACCCTACGCGCTTCGATGTAATTGCGTTTCCAGTAATCTTCGGTGATGCCCGAGATCATAACACCATTCGAGGTGCTGGAGTGGAGGAATCGGTTGCTCCCCATGTAGATGCCGACGTGCATGGTGCGTCGGCCGGTCTTGAAAAAGACTAAATCGCCAGTTTGAAGCTCAGTCTTCTTGATTTTGCGACCCTCGCGCATCTGCTCGCCAGTAGTGCGAGGAAGTTGGACAGAAAACTCGTTCGTGTAGATATTCTGGACCAAACCGCTGCAGTCAACGCCACCTGGTGTGGTTCCGCCGAGGCGGTAAGGAGTGCCGTACCATTCGGAGTACGCTTTCATCAAACCCGCTTCGACGTTCTTCTTGTTGTCAACAGCTGTTCGTGTGGAACCGCAAGCGCTTAAATATACCATGACCATGGCCATAAGGCATAGGCGGGTAAGGCTTAACCAGTTCGATCGATTTTTTTGCTGCACGCGAGATACGTATTTCTTGGTATATCCGACACGGATTAACGAGAAAATATAAGCGATGACACCTTACAAGGAAAGTTTTATGTTAAAAAATACGTAGAAACACGTAGGAAGTGATTAGTTACTAATCACCCCACCACACCCAACGGTAGCCTGTCGATCACATCGACAACAGCGCTTGGATTGGCCATAATATAATAGTGCAGGCCGGGTACACCGTTGTCGAGCAGCTCGAGGCACTGGCGGTATCCCCATTCCATGCCGATTTCGCGGGCGTGCATCGGATTGTCGGTCATCTCTCGGGCAAGGTCTTCGGGGATGTCCACGAAAAACGACCGCGGTATAGACGTGAGTTGCTTCACCGATGTGAGCACTTTGATGCCTGGAATGATGGGCACCTTGATACCGGCATCGCGGCACTTCTTCACGAAGGTGAAGTACGCTTGGTTGTCGAAGAACATCTGGGTGACAATATAATCGGCACCGGCGTCGACTTTCTCCTTGAGGCGGCGCACATCCCAGTCGAGGTTGGGCGCCTCAAAATGCTTTTCGGGGTAACCGGCAACACCTACGCAGAAGTCGGTAGGAGCTGCGTCGATAAGCTCTTCGAGGTAGATGCCCTGGTTCATACCATGAATCTGTCTCACTAAGTCGGCGCTGTACTCATTCACGCCCCGGTTGCGGTTGTGGGGCTTGGGTGCCGCATGGTCGTCGCCACGGATGGCCAACACGTTGTCGATGCCGAGGTAGTTGAGCTCAATGAGGGCATCTTCGGTCTCTTCTTTGGAGAAGCCCTTGCAAATAATATGTGGCACGGGATCCACCCCATATCGGTGCTTGATGGCAGCGCAAAGCCCGATAGTGCCCGGACGCTTGCGCTTTATGTTGCGTCGGATGGTTCCGTCGGCCTGCTCCTCGTAGGTGGCTTCGGCGGCGTGGGAGGTCACGTCGATGAAGGGTGGACGAAACCGCATGATGGCGTCGATGGCGTCGAACACACCCTTTACATAGCTTCCGCGCTTCGGTGGGATGACCTCGAAGGAGATGAGGGGTTCGGTTGCTCTAGCGTAGTGTTCGGTTACTTTCATTGCCGCTGCCGGCGCGATCTGTTATATTAGAACATATTAGAGCACGCCTGTCCTTATTTTGTAGATGGGTATATGCAAACAGGCTCTATGCCTGCAAAACTTCAATAAATATAGAACCGTTTCACGAAAAAACAATGTCTGCCCTTCTCGTTAACATCGATCACATCGCCACATTGCGAAACGCACGCGGCGAGGGGGTCCCCGATCCTGCCGAAGGCGCCCGCATTTGCGAAGCCAACGGGGCTCGTGGCATCGTCTTTCACCTGCGTGAGGACCGTCGACACATCAACGATGCCGACGTATGGAAGCTCAAAGAGGTGGTGACCGGCGTGCTCGATTTCGAGATGGCCGCGACCGACGAAATGATCGGCATCTCACTGGAAGTGAATCCTGATCTTGTAACCCTCGTACCCGAGAAGCGGATGGAACTAACTACCGAGGGCGGACTCAACCTGCTCGTGGCGGGCGATGACCTGCGCCGACGTGTGGTGCCGCAGTACAAGGGGACTGGCATCATCATCAGTCTGTTCGTGGATCCCGAGGTTCACGACATGGAGATGTCCGCCGATCTTGGCGTCGAAGCCGTGGAGTTGCATACTGGAACATATGCGCACGCGTTCATAAGGGGAGACTACCAGCGCGAACTCGACCGTTTAGTCGCTGCAGCCAATCGCGCACATGAACTGGGGCTGCTAGTGAACGCAGGCCATGGACTCAATTTCGCGAACATGCCTGCCTTTTTGGAGCATGTTCCTCACTTAAACGACGTCAGTATCGGTCACGCGCTCATGTGCG
>CAZVRJ010000104.1:0-3148 GCA_964629885.1 uncultured Chitinophagales bacterium
AAGATTTCTTTTTCGCATCGCTCAGCTCAACTACCATCATTTATAAGGCGCTGACTCGCGCTGTCGACCTAGACCGATTTTACCTGGATCTTCAGCATCCGGAATACAAAACCCGTTTCGCGATGTTTCATCGACGTTTCAGCACCAACACGCGCACCTCGTGGGATAAGGTCCAGCCCTTCCGCATGATCGGCCACAACGGCGAAATCAATACCATTGCCGGCAACCGCAGCTGGGGGTTCTCGCGTGAGCGCTCGATGGGGCTGATACGCAACGAGCTGCTCACCCGCACGGGAATTAGCGACACGGGCTCGCTCAACGAAATGGTCGAAGCGTTGATGTTCAGAAGCTCCATACAGCATATCGAGGACATCACAGCCATCTTGATGCCACCGGCAGGCAAGGATAACGCCTTCTACAAGTTCTGGAGTCGGGCGATGGAGCCTTGGGATGGTCCTGCTTTCGTGAATTTCTGCGACGGACAGACCGTCGGTGCCCGTCTCGACCGGAACGGGTTTCGTCCGTGCCGGTGGGCCATGACCGACGATCATTTCTTCCTGTCGTCTGAGGCAGGATCTTTCGAGATTCCAGATTCAAAAATCATTGCAAAGGGGTCGCTCAGTGCAGGTTCGGGTGTAAAGGTTGATCTGGAGAGGGGAGAGGTGAGCTTTGCTGATCCGTCGCAAAGTCGCGACAATTACGATGCCTCATTCGATCCGCGTACGGTCAAACTCAGCCCCGTCTTCACTGAAACGGAGCTCCATCATCTCGACAAAGCCGTGCTGTTTCAGTACACGGATGAGGATTTCAAGCGCATTTTGGCACCGATGATCGAGGAGGGCAAGGAGCCCATCGGAAGCATGGGCGATACAGCGCGTCCAGCCATTTTGTCTGACCAACCCCGGCCGTTCTACGACTATTTCTACCAGAATTTTGCCCAGGTTACGAATCCACCGCTCGACTACCTTCGCGAGAAGATGGTCACCGATCTATCGACCTATCTCGGACGACGCCCTAACATTTTCGCTCCGAAAGAGCTGATACCACCGGCAATCGCCATTGAACTGGAGAGTCCGGTTCTGAGCTTGGCTCAGTACCAGTACATCGAAAAGATGAAGGGCAGGCATGAGAGCCGATCGCGGATTATCCCAAGGGAGTTCAGCATGACCTTCGATCGCGCAGACGGGGTGGTTGGGTTCAGGTCGGCCATCAGGAAGATTGCCAAAGACGTAGTTGATGCTGTCAAGGATGGCGTTTCGGTTCTAATCCTCACCGACAGAGACGCAAGCTATGAGCGTCCTCCGATACCTAGCCTCTTAGTGCTGCGTACGGTAGTCAATGCCTTGAATGAATTGGGGCTACGGTTGGAGGCATCAACGCTGGTGCATACTGCGGAAGTGCGCAATACCCATCACCTTGCGGCTCTTATCAGTTTTGGAGCCACCGCGGTGTGTCCGTATCTGGCGCTCGAAATCGCCCGATCCGAGGGGAATGATACACTTCCGGCTAACAAACGGGAGCAAAACTTGGTTAAAGCGCTCGAACAGGGTCTACTGAAGATCATGTCGAAGGCTGGTATATCTGTAGTCAGGAGCTATCACAGTGCCAAGATGTTCACGGCCATCGGGTTGGGTTCAGAGATCATCGACACCTACTTCCCGGGTTTGGGGAGTCCCATTGGTGGGATTGGCATCAAAGAATTGGTCGATGATATCCTAAAGCACACATCTTTGGCTGGAAGTGTAGAATGGGACGGAAAACCTGTAAAGACTTACCAATACAAAGAGCACAACAAGGGTACGGAGGGCGAGCGACACTCGATGACCAACACCCGCAGTAAGATGATCCATGAACTTGTACGTGATACGGGCGTTGGATTAGGCAAGATGGAGCTCTATGAAGCCTACCTGAAGTCGAACATCAGCGATGCTCCAGTCAATATCCGGCACTTGCTGCAGCTTAAGCTGGCAGGTAGCCCGACACCAATAGCGCGTGTACAATCTTCGACCGAGATATTGCGCACTTTTGGAAGCGGCGCCATGAGCTTCGGGGCCATCAGCGCTGAGTCTCAGCGCGATATTTTCGAGGCTATGCGAGAGATCGGTGGACGCAGCAACTCGGGAGAGGGCGGTGAGAATCCATATTATTATTCGGATGGCATCACGGCCACGATCAAGCAAGTTGCCAGCGGACGTTTTGGTGTAACGGCGCAGTATTTGGTGACTGGCGATGAGATCCAGATCAAGGTGGCGCAAGGAGCCAAGCCTGGCGAGGGTGGTCAGCTGATGGGTGTGAAGGTTAACGAGGACATAGCGCGGGCGCGTCATTCGCTACCGAACGTCGACCTCATATCGCCGCCGCCCTTGCACGACATCTACAGCATCGAGGATCTCAAGCAGCTCATTTACGAGCTCAAGCAAGTGAAGCCGGGCGTGAAAGTCGGTGTAAAGTTGGTGGCGGGTTCGAACATAGGCACCATTGCCGTGGGGGTTGCAAAGGCAGGTGCCGATGTGATCCATATTTCAGGTGCCGACGGCGGCACTGGTGCTGCCACGCTGTCGTCGATGAAGCATGCCGGTTTGCCGTGGGAGCTCGGCTTGGTGGAGGCTCACCGGACACTCGTCGAAAATGATCTGCGTGGACGAGTGATCCTTCGTACCGATGGAGGTCTCCAGACAGGAACCGACATCGTGATGGCAGCATTGTTGGGGGCCGATGAGTTTGATTTTGGGAAGCTGTTGCTAGTGGCTGAGGGCTGCGTGATGGCCCGAATCTGTGAGAAGAATACGTGTCCGACGGGCATTGCCACCCACGACCCCAAGTTTAAGGCCAAGTACAAAGGGACGAAAGATGACGTCGTAAAGATGCTTCAGTACATAGCTGAGGATGTGCGCAGGCAGTTGTCCCTATTGGGCGTCTCGAGCATTGAAGAGATTGTGGGTCGCAGCGACCTGCTCGAGATCAATGCCAATCACTTGGATCTGATCAACCGTCGCGGAATTGATTTGGGTCAGTTGTTGGGAGATGGCGTTGGCCCTTTATCCCATGGCGTCGCCATGGGTCAAAGGGGCATCGCCGTGGGCCATGGAGACAACGCCGTGGGTTTAAAGGGCACCCTCAACGCCCGCATCCTGCAGGATGCTACGCC
>CAZVRJ010000105.1:0-3063 GCA_964629885.1 uncultured Chitinophagales bacterium
GATATGTCGGCGATTTCATTCAGGAAATTGTCGCCGATGGCGGTCTGGTGCAGCTTCACGAAAGCACCGATCTCGTTGCCCTTTTTGTACCACGGATCATAACGTGGATCATTGTAAGGGATATCCACCCTCGGATTGTACGGCTTCAACCCCCTAAACCCGTAGGTGTCGTGGCACAGCTTGATGTCGGCCTCGAAATCGTCCGATTTCTTCGGATCGATGGCCGCATAGCCGATGATGTCATCCGGATAACGGTCGCACAAATCTTTGATGAGCTCGTTGCCGCGCGCATAGTCGATCCATATGCCGATCCAAGAACTGCATGCAAACCGGTCGATACCAATGCGCTTGTTGCGTCGTACCATGTGCTCGCAGTCGCCGAAAGGAATCGGAATATATCCGCTTCCCATCAATCCATCGTGCAAAACGTGCGTATGCGGATCAATTACAGGTATATGATCCATTGGCTTGCCGGCTTTGGTCTTTTTGAGAATGACTCCTTGATCTTTAGCAGGGTACTCGCCTGGTAGCGTTTCAAGCCTCAAAATCCGCGCCAGATTCCCACCCGCAAAAGCGGCTTTGTCTGCATCGCTCAGTTCGCAATAATCCACGAAGCTTCGGGCTGCACCCGGACTCTTGAACGGCCACTCCGTTCCAAGTATGAGCCTGTCAGCACCGACTTTCTCGGTCATGAACTCGGGTCCGTAGTGGATCTGAAAGTTCGAAAACTCGATGAAGGTGTTCTTGTGGGTGTCCATAAACGCAATGAAATCCCTCGGACGCTCCCAACGGGCATTCTGAATGATGACGGGTATTCCTGGACGATTATGGCAGAACATGTCGAGCTCGTCGAAGGTCACCTGCATGTGGTCGCCAAAGTTGCCGCAGTCGAGCAACAATGGCATCCCCAAATCTTCGAGCACATCGAATAGACGTCCACAGACCATCTCATTGAAGGCGTAGTTCTGACGCTTGGGAAACATCTTTACTGCCTTTACCCCGTTGGAGGTAAGCAGTTCAGCCAACTCCTCCCCTTGCGGGAACTCGTCGGCCCAATGCGGCAATACCACCCAAACGGGAAGAAGCCGCGGATTTCCGGCTATCTCTTCCATGAGCACCCGGTTGCCATACATGGGGTCGTACTCCTTGGCCAGCCAATGCCAAATGAGGGATCCATGTATGCCGGTGTGCTCCATATCTTCGAGGAGCTGCGACTTCTTAAATGGGATGCGCGCGTCGGTTGGACCGTGCATCCCGATGGATGCGTTACAGTCGAGGTAGATCATTAACGTTGTACGGTGAAAAATGTGGGATCGTCGCCTTCGGGACGCATAATGACCATCACTGATTTATCATCACGCTCGAAGGTCACAACTACTGCGGTTCCAAAGTTGTCGTCTACTTGCTGCACACGGCCGGCAGCGGATAATTTTTCGGCTGAACCGGTGCTGAGTACCGTTACGAGCCAGTTTTGCTCAGCTGCTGGAAGATCGGCATGAGCAAACGGATAGTCTGCCTGACGCTCAGGGGCAATCGGAAGCAGCGATGTGTTCACGCTGACTGCCTGACTGCCGAAAAAGCGTCCACTGACGTGAGCTTTCGGTCTGCTGGTTTTAAATCCATTAGGAATGAGCTCGATCTTGCCCTGACCATCCATGTTGTAGGCGAAGTATCGGGCTTGAAGCGTCGCATTGAAGCCAGATTTCATGCGAACAGTGTCCAGCACGATGGTCGAGTGCATGTCGGGCACAAAAAACAGACTACGTACTACACTATCGATATTCGGATCTACCAATTGATAAGCTTGCGTTGCATCGCTATGCGCATAGAGCACCCCATCCTTTTCTCCATGACCAAGTAGCTTGGCGGCTGCATCCGAGGCGTTGGTGCCCTCAGAGCCATCATGGTACTGGTGTGGCAACCCATTGATGAGTACGGCGTTGTGCCCTGCCGTAGTACGCATCATCCAACTTGGATCGTTGCGTGAGTATGGTGCCTTCTCCAAGTCAGCGATGAGCTGCTCACCAAATGCCGAAATTAGGAAGCTGTTCCGGTCGGCGTGTTCGTGGTTCGATGGTCCGCCACTTCGAAAAGCGAGAACCATGTCCTCTGTGCCGAATCCAGTGCGCATAATCACCCATTCTAGTTCACAGGTCCAGATGGTAGGCTCTTGAGGCGGTTGCTGTGGCACCACAGACGAATCGTACCACAAAACGGAACGTGTGTCGTGGTTTACATAGCGCTCACGGCCAAGCCACTGCGCCCCTGGATGATTGTATTTCGATGCCACAAAAAATGCGATTGACGAATTTCCTGCACGCCAGTTATCGCCAAAATTGACGATGGTTGTGGGGGTTTCGTGAGTCGGCATCGACATCTGGATCAAGTAGTCACCATAACCGCGCCAGTTCACGAGGGTCGTGTCTTTGCGATCCATCATGTTCAAGAGCACCGTCTCGGTCTCTGCAAGTTGGATGGCTGTGTAGGTCGAATATGCGGCACCCTCATCATAGGAGCCATCTTCTTTGAAAACGGTTTTGAGTGTGCTGTAGCTGTACAGAGCTTGCTCGATCCAACGACGGGTGTCGTCAGAATCGCCGAACTCAAGCTGGTACATCAACGATCCCATGAGCAACGAGTTGGCCGGAACAGCCTTGAGATTGTTGCCGTCGAGGATGATGGGCCAGTTCGTGAAATCGAGTCCGCGGTCGCCAGGACGATGCTCGAGATAGGTGCTGCTTTCGTCGAATCCCCATCCCTTGACTTTGTCTTTGTTTCGCATCCCATAGATGCCCCAGAAACATGGCTCCAAACCTTGGGTAGCCATAGTGCTGAGATACTCTTTGCGCTTCTCATCGCTTACCTTGCCGCCTAACCACTGAATACCCAACACGGTGGCCTTAGTCGAGCTCGGTGCACGCTGGAATCCAATGGTCTGCGTGCCACCCTCAAGGAAGTAATCCCACTTCTGGAATCGCATCAGGGTGTCGAGCGCCTCAATAGCAAGATCGGCGGCATCTTCGTCGCCGGTCATCAGGTACTGGAACGACATGTTTTCGATCA
>CAZVRJ010000106.1:0-2590 GCA_964629885.1 uncultured Chitinophagales bacterium
GCCAATGCAAAAGACGTGTCGGTAGGGATGAAAGCGACACTACCCGACCGAAGCGCGTCGACTACGGCAAATATCTTGGATTGCTGTGGCGACACCGGGTGCAACTTAACTAGTTGAGACATGGCTTCTCCTTATGTGTAGATTGCTGTTAACAAGATGCCATTTGCGGCCATGAAAGCTGCATGGCTGCAGATGGAACCTATAATCAACATAATCGAATTGTGTGAAAAAACAAGGGGGAACAAAGGATTATAACGGTTACAAATCGTCCGATTAGTATTGGGTTTCAGGCGATTTTGGATTATTTTTCGACGCGCTATAGATAGTAGGTCAGCAAAGCACCTTATGGTTTCTTTTTATGTGGATTGATTATAAATAAGCCACATATGAGGGGATTGATGCGTCTTATGGCGTATATTTGGGGCTGTCCTAAAAGCGTGATCACATCTCAACGTCAAGGGTTCGTACGTATGCCTCAACTTTTCCCAAAACGGGCAAATCAAGTCCCAAGAATTCTGCTTGTCGGGCTCGTAGTAGTCACTACCGCTCTGATACTAGGAATCTGGTATTATTTTTCACCGAAGTTCACGGATGTCGGGTATATGCCTGACCAACCGATTGCCTACAGCCATGCGCTTCATGCAGGTCAACTTGGCATCGACTGTCAATACTGCCATACATCTGTCGCAGTGTCGGCAAAAGCCAATATTCCGCCGACAGAAACATGTATGAACTGTCACTCGCAAATCAAGCCTGACAGTGAGAAATTGGCTCCGTTGCGTGATGCTTGGGAGACGGGTAAACCTATTGAGTGGGTTAAAATCCACAAGGTTGCCGACTATGCACATTTTAACCATGCTGCCCACGTAAATGTTGGCGTCGGTTGTGTGAGCTGTCACGGACGTGTCGACCGCATGGAAGTTGTTTACCAGACTCAGCCATTGAGCATGGGATGGTGCCTCGACTGCCACCGTGCGCCTGAGCAACACCTCCGCCCTGTGGAGGAAGTGACCAACATGAGCTGGGAGGTTCCCGATAACGAGGACCCGATTACCTACGGCCGCAAAATTGTCGAGGCCAAGAACATCCACGCACCGCAATATTGCAACGGCTGCCATTACTAAGAGCCGCATCTAATCGTCCTGCATCTTTTTTCCATCCATTTCGCATCCTATGAGCAAGACTGAGAGTCCGAATTACTGGAAAAGCCTAAATCAGATCGCCCAAAACGATACATACAAGAATTTCGCCGACCGCGAATTTCAAGAAGGCGCATCTGAGCTTACCGACGGGCTGAGCCGAAAAAGCTTCCTTCAGATCATGGGCGCATCCATCGCCCTTGCAGGGCTGGCATCATGTCGCCGTCCAGTCGAGAAGATCCTCCCCTACCACCAGCAGCCAGAGCAGTCGGTAATCGGAAATCCGCTTTACTACGCAACTGCCATGCCGTTCGGCGGGTATCTGACAGGCATCATTGCCGAGTCGAAGGAAGGACGCCCAACAAAACTTGAGGGTAACCCAGATCAGGAAGCTAGCAGCGGCAAGTCAAATATTTTCCATCAGGCTGCCATTCTCGGCCTATACGATCCCGATCGCGCACGCAAAGTGCGCTTGAACGGCGAAGATTCTACTTGGGAGGCGTTTTTAGAGTTCTGCGCAACCAATAGCCCTAATAAGACACGAAACGTAGCAGTACTTTCTGAAGGAAACAGTTCGCAGACGATGGCGCGCCTTCGTCGTGAGTCTGGATTATCAAATTTGCGTTGGGTAACCTACGAGCCATTTGGCGACGAAAACCAACTGGCTGGTAATGCATTGGCATTTGGCCGCCGTCTGCGCACCGATTCCCATTTCGACAAGGCACAGGTAATCGTATCGATCGATTCCGATTTCTTGAACTTGGTTATTAATAATGTCGAAAATGTTCGCCGTTTTACCGACCGCCGTCGCAATGTTGATACCAACGCAGGCGAAATTTCCCGTCTGTACTCCATCGAGAGCACGTTCTCGGTAACTGGCTCCAATGCCGACCACAGACTCCGTCTTAAGCCGTCCGACATCCAAGCGTTTACCTATGCTCTTGCAGCACAAGTAGGCGCGATGCCTAGTTACACTAACCACATGTCGGGCAATGAGTTCTTGACAAGCCTTGCCACCGATCTACAGGCTTATGCAGGTAATTCGGTGGTTGTAGCCGGCGATGGCATGCCAGCAGAAATTCATGCCGCAGTTGCAGCTATCAACAGCGCACTTGGCAACATCGGCACCACGGTTACCTACAAAGAGGTTACACACACAGGCGAGGGTGACCAAAAGCAGGCGCTTGCGCAGCTGGTGACCGACCTGAACAGCGGCACTATCGACACGTTGATCATGCTGGGTACCAACCCTGTATTCAACGCGCCAGCCGACTTAGATTTGGCAAATGCCGTCAAAAAGGCAACCACTACCATTCAGGTATCCGATTACGTGGACGAGACGACCCGTAACGGTGTAACTTGGCATATCCCGCGCACCCACTTCCTTGAGGCTTGGGGCGACGGAGCATCACCGAGCGGTCAAGCGAGCATCATCCAGCCTTTGATCCAAC
>CAZVRJ010000106.1:2600-2870 GCA_964629885.1 uncultured Chitinophagales bacterium
CTTTATTTGGTGCAAAGAGCGAGATAGAGGTGTTGAACGCTGTGTTTAACGGTGTCGATGCAACAGCCCACGATCTTGTTAGAGGCACATGGGTTGGCACGCTCGGCGAAAATGGTTGGATTACTGCTTTAAACGATGGTGTTATCCCCAACACGGCTAAGCCAGACGCTTCAGTGAGTATGTCGGCCGGCTTGGCTGGTGCTGTTGCTACCGCCATGCAGTCAGTCTCATCTGCAAATAGTGATATTGAAGTATCCTTCAAGCCAGATA
>CAZVRJ010000107.1:0-2804 GCA_964629885.1 uncultured Chitinophagales bacterium
GCATGTCCATCCCTATCATCCGGATTTTGCGTGACGCCAAGTAATGTGCGGCCTCTTGGGTGATACTTGGGAACTCTTCGAAGAAGTTCTCTTGTCCAAAGGCCTTATGCCATCCCGTTTCGATGATGACCTTCGCTTCTGGTACCAAATACTTCTCGTATCGCTCAAAGTCTGCCTTGGTAATCTCCTCCCCTGCGTTTTTGGGAATCCTCAATACCCGTGCAGGACCATAAAACCAGTCGAGGGGCATTTGGTCGAGCGTTTTTCCGTGATCCAAAAAGTGGTACATGGCATCTAGATGAGTGCCTTGGTGAGAGCTCATGCTGATGTGGCTGATGTTATATTTCAGCGTCTTGGTGGTGCCATGGGACATGATGGATAATTTGGGATCCATCGGGAAGGTTTGTTGGCCGTGCACCAACGGGTGTGAGAGGTCTACGAGAATCATTATCAGTTATTATCAATTACTATCAGTGATTATCAATTACTATCAATCATTGTCATTTGGCCAGATAGCCGCCGTCTACGACAAGGTCGCTGCCGGTGATGAAGCTCGCGTCGTCGCTGGCGAGAAATGCGACCGGACCTGCAACTTCGTCGGGTGTGCCTTGCCTGTTGAGCAAATGCATTGCCCCGGCCTTCTGGTTTTCTTCATCGATGTCGCGGCCCAGTGCGACACAACTGTTCACGAAGGCAGATGTAAAGATATAACCAGGGCAGACGGTGTTCACACGGATTCCGAACGGAGCCAGATCCTGAGCCCAACATTTGGTCATACCGCGGATGGCGAATTTCGTGGCGTTATAGGTTGCAAATTCTGGCTGACCCACGAAACCGCTCACACTCGAGAGATTGATGATACTGCCACCGTCAAGCTGTTTCATATGATCGGCAGCGTATTTTGCCATCAGTGATGTACCACCGAGATTCACACTGGTGATTGCCGACCAATCCTCTTGCGTGGCATCTACCCCCTTAAAAATGAACCGGGCCGCCGAGTTAACAAGGATACTAGCCAAACCAAGGTCAGTTTCGACGGCTTTATACAACGATGCGACTTCCATTTCCGAGCTGATGTCCACTTTCTTGAACCATAAATGTTCAGCCTTAGCCTTATCATCAAGATCATCCTTGATGTCGACAATAGCCACCTTGCATCCCTCGTCGCGTAGACGGAGTGCAATAGCCCATCCGAGATCACCGAGCCCGCCTGTAACTACAGCGACCTTTTCTTTTAATCCACGCATATAGAATCGCTCTCCACTTATTAATTTGTCAACAGCCGAACAACCGTTAATACTGCCTGTGGATGCAGGATATCAAATCAGAGCGGATTTCGCAAGGGATGACCCGTAAGACCCCGCACCACTTCAAGAGCACCAGATCGCTGAAGTGCCGGAACACTCTCTTCACTGTACCATGCGGTGTGCGAGGTAAGTATCGTGTTTGGTGCCGATCGCAATGGATGATCAGCTTCTAACGGCTCCATCTCGTAAACGTCAATGCCAGCACCGCCTATTAATCCTTGAGAAAGCGCACTCGCAAGAGCAATTGTATCGATGAGTGGTCCACGCGCAGTATTTATTACGATGGCGGTAGATTTCATGCTTTTGAGGCGATCCATGTTCACAATATGCTTCGTCTCGGCAGTAAGCGGAGCATGGAGCGAGAGGATGTCGGCGCGTTGAAACAGATCATCTAGATCGATTGGTTGCACACCCTCTGCCATCATTGATTCGGGTTGCACAAATGGATCAAACGCTGCCAATGTAAATCCGAATGGACGCGCTCGATCCAAAATGGCACGGGCAATTCGGCCATAGCCCATGGTTGCAAATGTCATCTTTCGGAAGGCAGGCATCTTCGAAGGCGGTGTGATCTTCCAAGTGCCATCGACGGTACGCGCATGAGTTTGTGGAAGCTGTCGAGCAAGGGCGAGCGACAACGCCAGTGCATGGTCAGCTACTTCGTCGATGCAATAATCGGGCACGTAGGCTACAGCTTTGCCGAATGCCTTCAGTGCAGAAATGTCGAGGTTGTCGACGCCTATTCCATAACGCACCACCAGTCTGCAGCCGGGAAGAGCGGCCGCCACACGTTCGCGAACCGGAGCCCATTGCACCAACAGGGCGTCGCAGCCGGCCGCTGCTGCAATGACTTCCTCCTCCGTTTTGCACTGCGCGGTGACCAGCTCAATGCCGGCCTGCCTGAAAACCTCCGTCTCGGGATCTACGTTCGGGAACCCGTAATCGGTAATTAATACCTTAGGCATAATACATGAACTTTTGTGATTAGTGGATAATAGTAAAGTGGTTATTGGTTAGTAGTAAGAAGCCTTAAGCTTTGGTCCCATCGGGATGACAATGCATGTTGGGTGAAGTTAGATGCCTACGGCATAGTAAAAGCACCCTGCTAGCGTTTACTTTGTCTAACCACTAACTACTAACCACTCTACTACTCTACTATTTTCTACTATTTTGCCGGTTCGAGTCGAACAATCGGTGTCTTTGCTCCGGCGCGGCTGTCAATGGCTAGGTAGATGTATCCCTCTGGACCCTGCCGCACATCGCGGATGCGTCCGATACCCGACAAAAGCGTCTCTTCGCTGAGAACTCTTGTACCATCCATGGTCAAACGTGCCAGCTGCTCGCCTGCCAATCCGCCCACAAAAATATTGCCCTTCCACTGTGGGAATGCATCTCCGGTGTACACAAGCAAACCCGACGTCGCAATGGATGGCACCCAATAATGCACCGGTTGCTCCATGCCGTCTTTGGTTGCCGTTTCGTGGATAGCAGTGCCGA
>CAZVRJ010000108.1:0-2762 GCA_964629885.1 uncultured Chitinophagales bacterium
CGTTCCCCGACGGCAGCTTCGGCGACGAGAAGCTCATCGGCGGCGCCTACATCAATGGAGGCATCTTCCCCATGAGCGGTGCCGAGCTGGCCTTGGGCGCCTTCGAGCACGGATTCGAAACCTACGGCGTCGAGCAGCTGCGTAAATACCAGCAGATCGTGTTCGAAACTGGACAGACCTTCCTCTGGTACTTCCCAGATGGATCGCCGAGCACCGAAGAGACATCCACTAGTCCCGATGCCCTTCCCACCGACGGATGGGGTTCGTCGGCCATGCTGATGGCCTTCACCGAAGGCTTGGCCGGCATCAAGGATCTTGGTCGCCTGTTCAGCCACGTTCGTCTAGCGCCACGTTGGCTCGCCGCCGAGCAGGACGATGCCGACATCACGCTCAGCTACGAAGCGTCCGGTGCCACGTTCGGCTACACATTCAACCATACGCCCGAAGGACGCGAAATCACCGTCGACATCCGTGCCAACGACAGCCTGGTGGACCTCCACCTGCTTCTGCCCGAAGGCACGCGTCCGCATGCTGTCGAAATCGACGGACAATCGGTGCCTTTCGAGCACGTTAGCATCCAACACAGCTCCTATGTGGACACCTCCCTCATGGTGCAGGATGCCGCATCGGTCCGAGTAACCTACCACTGAAATTGATCTGACACCGACCGGCCGGCCGGATGCCACCGTAACCCTATTGTTCGGAGACTTGATATGCAACGCAAGAACTTCATCCAAACCCTCGCAGCTGGAACCGTTGGTCTCGTAGGTGTATTTGCAGGCGGAGGGAAGTCAGCGCCTGAGTGGAATCCGGCCTCGTTCACAGGGTCTGAATCCGACTTTTGGGCCATGGTGCGTCGGCAATATCCGCTGCGCGAGGAGCCTGTGTACTTCAACACGGGTGGATTGGGTCCGGCGGCCTACTCAACCCTCGATGCCTTCAACCGCACGGTGACCGAGTTGCAGACCATGTCTGAGACCGGTCATGGTAAGTTCGAGCCTGCCCGGCAGACTATGGCAGCCTTCTTGGGGGCGAAGCCATCCGAGATCGCCTTTACCCGCAACGCCACCGAGAGCAACAGCATCGTGGCGGCCGGTTTGGAACTAAAGGCGGGGGATGAGGTCATCTTCGAGAGCCATGCCCATCCCGGCGGGAGCTTTCCGTGGCTCAACCTGCAGAAGGCATTCGGCATTAAGGTGAAGGTGTTCGAGCCGTCCGCAAAGAGCATGAAAGAGAACATGGATCGCATCGAGGCACTCATCACGCCGCGGACCAAGGTCATTCAGGTGAGTCATATCACTGCTCCGACGGGTATTGTATTCGACTGCAAGCAGATTGCCAAGCTGGCGCACAGCCGGAATATCTGGTTTCATGTGGATGGTGCCCAAAGTATGGGGATGATCCCAGTGAACCTGCGCGATCTCGACTGCGACAGCTACGGCACCAGTGGACACAAATGGCTGGGTGCGCCCCACGAAACGGGCATTCTGTATGTGAAAGAGGAACGACTCGACGAGGTGACACCGCTTCACATTGGAGCGTATTCCAATCAAGATTACCGCCTGCCCGATGTGTTCACCTACACGCCGACTGCTGTCAGGTATGAGTACGGAACCCGCAATGCAGCAACTGTGGTGGGCATTGCCGCAGCCGCCGATTTCCAGACACAGATCGGCCGTGAGCGCATCGCGAAGTATGGCCACCAGTTGGCATACATGTTACAGGAGGGCATCCGCCGAATCCCCAAAGTGGAGATCTTGACACCCGAAGACCCCAACATGCGGGGCTCCATGACCACCATCCGACACGCCGACGTGCCTTGGGACAAGCTTAACGCGCATTTCGGGGCCAACAAACTACGTACACGGGTTGTTACCGAAGAAGGTATCGATGCTGTGCGCATCTCGACCCACGTGTTCAACAATGAGGAACACGTGGAGCGGGTGCTCAAGGCACTGCGCGAACTAGTTTAACCCTCATCGCCCACGCGGAACGACACCTTACAGATCACACCGTAAGAGATGATCTTGCCGTCTTTGACGTGCACTTTGGTGTCTTTGACCCAGACCGAGTCGATATTACGAACTGTTTTCGATACTTCGGTAACTGCGTTTTGAAGGGCGTCTTCTATGCCCTTTTCGGACGAGGCAATAACCTCGATTACTTTTACGATAGCCATATTTGGCTCCTTTCTTCTAAGTTTTGCACAATCGTGTGCTTATTCAATGTACTTAATCGGAACTTATCTTTCAGGAATAAGTTCCGATAATCATGAAATTCGCAGAGCCTCATGGCGGCCATATTTCGGTTGAAAGCACCCAAGGTCAAGGATCCACATTCTTTGACCTCGAAATATACCAACAGCCCAGCGGAAGCGAATTTGCTGGATTCTCCACCAAGCTGTTGTAAAAAAAATAGCCCCGGCAGATCTGATGAGATATTTAATCCCACCATCCCCACCGAGGCCACAATCTTCCTTCTTCCTTCTTCTTTCCGCTATCTCACCCGTATCGGGTCTGCTGGTTTCGGAGTCGTTACATACGGGTAGGTCTTCATCTCCTCGAGCAACAGCTTGATGGCCGCCTCTAGCTGCGGATCCTTGCCCGCTAGCAACTCCTTCGGGGTCTGCTCCACGAAAATATCAGGTGCAACGCCCTCATTCTCGATGATATAGCGGCTTTCGAGGTCATAAATACCAAAGTTTGGTGAGGTGATACTGCCGCCGTCGATCAGCTCGGGATATCCGCTGATGCCCACCAAAA
>CAZVRJ010000109.1:0-2724 GCA_964629885.1 uncultured Chitinophagales bacterium
TGATGAATGCAGTTCTATAACTTCCCTTACCTGTCAAGCGATTTTTATTATTCCCTGTATCGGGAGCAACCAAGCCATGTGGTATGAGTGATGCGGTACGAATCCTGTTCATCGGCGACATTGTCGGCGAACCGGGCCTGAAGCTTGTCGATACCTTCCTTCCCACGCTTAAGGACAAATACAAGGCGGATTTTGTGATTGCCAACGGCGAAAACTCGCTCGATGGCATCGGTATATCAGCTGAAATCTGCAAAAGGCTCTACGATGCAGGCGTCCATGTGATTACCGGCGGAAATCATTCATTCGCGAAATGGAAGATTTTTCCCTACATGAAAAAGGATCGCAACTTATTGCGTCCAATGAATTACCCGGAAGGAGCCCATGGATACGGGTACGGAGTCTACGACATTCCAGGCACATCGCATAAGATTGGCGTTCTTAACCTGATGGGACGCACATACATGCAAGCCATCGATGATCCGTTCAGAGTTGGCGATTATTTCCTGGCACGCATCCGTGAACAGACCCCGATCGTGTTCGTCGACTTCCATGCAGAAGCGACAGCTGAGAAGGTGTCGTATGCGTTCCATGTAGACGGACAGGTTTCTGTCGTAGCAGGCACCCACACACACATTCCGACATCCGATACCCGAATTTTACCCAACGGCACAGGCTATATTACCGACGTTGGCATGACCGGTGCGTATGATTCCGTGATTGGAATGGAGAAGACCAACGCAATACGCCGATTTGTGCACGGCACCCCTTTTCCGTACAGCACGGGCGATGGCGACAACCGCATCTGCGGCGTCTTCGCGGAGATTGATGCCATATCGGGTCTTTGCAACTCCATCGAGCATGTGCACTTTCCGTCATTTAACACGACACGCATTTCGTGATGGACATCATCCTCTCTGCGGCAAGCATATCTAAATCGTACCCCTCGAAAGGCGGCGATGGACGTTTGAACGTGCTCGAAAACGTGTCTATCGATCTTGAGCAAGGAGAGTCGGTTGCCATAACGGGTCCGAGTGGATCCGGGAAAAGCACGCTTCTCCATATCCTCGGTGGATTGGATCGGCCTGATTCTGGCACCATCTTGTATCGTGGCGGCGACATGTCGAAGCTGTCGGCAGAATCGTTGGCAAAATGGCGCAACAAGGAAGTCGGATTCGTGTTTCAGTTTCATTATTTGCTGCCTGAATTCACCGCATGCGAAAATGTGATGATGCCAGCCTTAATCCACAAAGATTCTGCGGTAGATCCCAAAAAACGTGCAATGGATCTGTTGGCGCGCGTGGGCTTGTCCGACCGTGCCGAACATCGTCCATCCGAACTTTCGGGAGGGGAACAGCAGCGCGTTGCGGTTGCGAGGGCATTGATGAACCGTCCTTCCCTGCTGCTTGCCGACGAACCTACTGGTAATTTGGATGAGAAGAACACGATGCAGCTGATGGAGTTACTTACCCAGATACGTGCCGACGAGGGCATGACTTTGGTGATGGTCACCCACGACAACCAGCTCACCAGTTACTGCAACAGAGTGCTAACCCTATCGAAATCGGCAGTTACTCACATGTAGTTGCCATAATGGGATTTTAGCCGTAATTTTACAGGCTGTACACATCCGATTAAAACGCTAAATACAAACCATGTCAAAGCATCTCAGTAAAGAAGAACTCCAAAGTGATGTCCTCCTGTCCTATTACGGACAGTTCATGCTCTATTACAATCAGAATAAGGGCAAAGTCATTGGCATTGCAACCGGTATCTTAGCCGTTGTTGTTCTCATAATCGGATACACCATCTACAGTGGCAATCAAGAGGATAAAGCTCAAGCGATTTTGGCCAAAGCTGAGCAATATCTAGCTGCATCAGACTGGGAGCGCGCTCTTAACGGTGATGCCGTTGAGGGAACTGCAGGATTCGCCTCTATCGTAAATAATTTCAGAAGCACCGATGCAGGCAACCTTGCCGCCTACTATGCAGCCGTAAGCTCGGTGAACCTGGGCAACAACGAAGACGCTTTGATGTACATCCGCAAGCATTCGCCACCAAACGACGTAATCGGTATTGGAGCCATTGCTTTGCATGCTACCATCGAAGCCAATGCAGGCAACCACAAGCAGGCTGGCGACCTCTACGTAAAGGCAGCCAACGTTGTTAAAAGCAGCACAAACACCCCCCAGAATCTGCTGTTAGCCGCACAGCACTACATGGCAGGCGATCTTAAGGCCGATGCGAAGAAAGCCGTCGACCGTATCGTAGCCGAGTATCCCGATAGCCCACAGGCGCAGGAAGCTCTTCGCATGAGCGGAAGACTGATGTAAATTCGGTTTTCGGTCTCTTATGAAACGATTAGAAAAGCCCGGTCATGCCGGGCTTTTTTATTTTACCAAGACTGCTCGATCTCTTCTAACGTCTTCCCTTTCGTTTCCGGAACAAGGAACATCACGAAAAACAAGCCAAACAAACTCACACCGGCATAGATCCAAAACGTATTGGACGCCCCAATCCCCTCATTGAGCATCGGGAACGTCTGTGCAACAATAAATGTGCTCACCCAGATTGTGAAGCTCGCAAGCGACATCGCGCGTCCACGGATGCGACCAGGGAACACCTCCGATGCAAACAGCCAGCCGATGGGTCCGATCGACATGGCAAAGGATGCAATAAAGACCAGAACGGCAATTAGCAGGATACCCGACTCCGTGCCGTTTCCGA
>CAZVRJ010000110.1:0-2659 GCA_964629885.1 uncultured Chitinophagales bacterium
GCTCTAGCGCTTTAAGGTGCGCGTCGGCTACGTCGCGGACATCCACATACCCAAACCGAATGTCGGGTGCTCCGAATTTGTATTTTCCACGGAGAATGTCCTGCATGACGGTGAAGCTGCCCGAAGCCGAATCAGCCATCAAGGGCGGTCCCAGCACCAACGAAGGATTAATCACCACGAGCTTCCAGGCGGTTTGGGCTTCGGCGATGGACCAAGCCTCTTTTTCGGCCAACACTTTGGAATAGGAGTATGGCGAGTGATGCAGCGAGCTGGTGGTGTTGAACGACTCCTCGTTGAAGGATGCCAAACCCTGCTCGGCCATGTCGGCATTGTCGCCATGTACGGCCGCCACGCTCGACGTGAGCACAACCTTGCGTACCGTCCCTGACTGCGATGCCGCGGCAAGCACATTGCGGGTGCCCTCGAGCGCCGGATCGACGAGCTCCTTTTGCGGATCGCTCACCCTCACGATGAACGGCGAAGCCACGTGCATGATGGCGTCGCTGCCCTTGGCGGCAGCATCGAAGCTGCCCGGAACGAGCAGGTCGGCCTCCCATAGCTCCAGCGACCCTGGCGAGTGATCCGTAATTTCCTGAAGGGCGGCATATTTTGACGTGCGGCTCTTGTCGCGCACGGTCATCCGCACGATGTAGCCTGCCTCAAGCAGCTTTTTGACGATCCACGATCCGATATAACCGGTTCCACCGGTCACCATAATAATACTCGACATTGCAATTGGATATGTTAAGGTGCATCCCAGAACACCCGATCCAACATCGTCCTTTGGGGTACTTTCAAAGCGTTGCGCTGGAACTCGGAGTCAGGATAACGAACACGCCTCAGCATTTGTCCGTTCAGTGCAGGGTTGTGATTCGCGGGCAGCTCAAAACCGGTGTACTGGTAATTGAACCGACGAGCGTCGTTCCATGCCTCGGGATTCAGAAGCATGGCGACATACTTTTCCTTCATGATCTTGGCACGGGTAAATTTGCGCCTCGATCCGTTAAATTATAGATCGCCGAGCCAAGCTCCACATTCAATATTGATATACAACCCAATATAACTCTCTTTCGACCAAGACAGCAGCGACAAATGAGCCATCTCTAATAGATGGGAAAACTTGGTGGATCATAGGGTTTGTCCCACCTGCAGTGCTAGGTGATTCAAATACTACATCGCCAGTACCTTCAAATGCCATAGTCATTGCATTATATCGAGAGTATTTGTACTGATACCCAGTTGCTGTCTCAAGTCCGACAATATGAAAAAGATTACCATCCTTCCTAACGATTCCAAGTGAGTAACTTTCGATTCTAATGCGAATCGTTCCATTAGATCCGGACTGAGATATGTATTTATATCTGAAATTATTTCGTTCCACATCTCTTTGCATGGCTTCTCGTGAATCAAATTCGCGATAGGGTGGCTTGGTGATTAAACGAAATGGTTCTACGTAATCGATATATTCGTTAGTTGGGACTGATATCCCTTGCAGTTTCCCTTCGTATATATGAGGAATGACAAAAAATATATTGTTTGAATAAAATGTACTCAAATTGTTAATTGGGGAAAAAAAGTTAGCTTTAAGTGCCTGTTTCTTTGATTCAAATAATCTATTATAATCAAGTTTTATGTGATAATTTTCATTATTTAATCTATTAAGTTCTGAATCATACCACTGAACAAAATCAAGATCAGCTTCAGCTCCACTATATGTGTACCTAGCTGTCGCAACGGACAAGAACGGCTTACCATTAAATTGAATGACTGATACATGGAGTGGCTGTAAGTTAGCGCTAAAGAAATCGCGATAAGACCTCGTTAAAAGTAGCTTTCCATTGGCGGCGTCAAACAGCGAAACCCTCATCAATTGCCGATCAAAAACCACTAACCTGCCACCCAGCAATGCAACATGTGAAATTATTTGAAATTCTCCTGGTCCGTTTCCTCTACGCCCTATCTCTTGTTCTAGTCGATGATCTGAGCTGAATACAAATACCTTTGCATGTCGTTGTTCTGCAATTGCATATCTACCGTCAGCATACATTGAAATGGATATCGGTGAATCCAACAAGTACTCATCAGTATCTTGGATTTCGTAGCTTATTTCAACTGTAAGGTTAGGTAATTTAGCTTGTGCGTAAACATACGATGCAAAGCATGAATGCAAGACAATAATTGATATGTATAGCTTCATGGCTGTAAAGAGTTATTGGGCCGTGGCAATTCCAAGTAAAGTATGCACTCAAAGCAGCCAATGTCAAATGAAGAATAAATATATCATGTGTGAGAACTTTGATATTAAGAATTATTGCTCCAAATTATTAATTCGAGTATATGCACAGTCTGCTGGAAAATACCCCACCTTTTTATCAGATAGCTCTGCGGTCTATCATCAATAAACGGCAGAAACGGGATTTTCCGCTTTAATGCCGAGGTAGACCATTTCCTAGGTATCTTGCATGCATATATCAACTCCGACACACTCAGTTACGAGCTGGAATTTGCCAAGTAAGGATATCGACAGTCGCCATAATGTCGTATTTTTGGGGATACGATTTTTCTGACCACATCAAGTACGGATCCATGTCCAGCTCACTCCTCCAGCACCTCGAAACCGAAATCCAGTCGATCAGAGACGCCGGACTCTACAAACCCG
>CAZVRJ010000111.1:0-2642 GCA_964629885.1 uncultured Chitinophagales bacterium
TCATGAGCGTGCCGCCGATCCATTACGGGTTCAACGAGCACAACATGGGTTTTCCCGGCACGATATCGGTCGAGGTGGAGAACTTCGTGAATTATGTGTACGATGTCTGCCGGAGCTTTGTGCGACAAGGACATACTCGCATCGTGCTCATCAACGGTCATGGTTCCAACTCGATGCCCTGCGCGCTAGTTGCACGTAAGGTGGTCAATAACAGCGAAGATGCATTGGCAGCCGCCATCAATCATTGGTCACTAGCGGCCGACTTGGCAGCCAAGATTCGAGAGTCGGGCAAGGGAGGCATGGCCCATGCCTGCGAGTATGAAACATCCTGGTACCTGTTCATGGATCCCGACAATGTGCAGATGGACAAAGCTGTGCCCGACATGATTAAGCATCAATCGGATTTCGTGTGGGTCGACATCATGTCGGGCGATGGTCCGGTGGCTCTGATCGACGACTGGTCGCGTCTGTCGAACGGATCAGGTGTTGAGGGTGATCCTGCAACAGCCACCGCCGAGAAGGGGAAGCTCTACGCCGAGGAGGAGGTCACCAAGCTCATCCAGTTCTGCGAGCAGTTCAAGGCCCAGAAGGTGCATCCACGACGCAACTACACGGCTAGGGGATCGGATCCCAATCCCTACTACGAAGACCATGTCTAGTGTGATTGACAGCTTGGCACCCGGATCGCATTGGAAGGGAATGGTTTCCAGCGAGTTGGATGAATCAATTTCGGTACCTTTGTTGGTAGCAAAGGGGGTTAGTGACGGACCAACTTTGCTCATTACCGGCGGTGTTCATGGCGATGAGTATGAGGGTCCTGCAGCCATCCAGCACTTTATGAGGATGGTGGATCCTCAGGGTTTGGCCGGCACCGTGGTGGGTATCCCAGTCGTGAATCTTTCCGCCTGGCGCAACCGATCGCGTTTCAGCGACACAGATGGGGCCGACTTGAATCGCACGTTTGCACAATCGCATGCGCCTGAGCAGTCGAAACGGTTGGCGGAGTTCGTGTTTAACGATTTCGTGATGCCGTGCGATGTGCTCGTAGATTTGCACAGTGGTGGACAACGGATGGATCACCTACCCCTTATCGGCTGGTACAGAAACGGCGATGGAAGGGCGGAGTCGCTTGCAAGGAGGTTCCATCCCGATATGCATCCTTGGTTGGTGCCAGATGCGGCCGGTGTGTTGTCGTATGAGGCGCATCGTATCGGGAAAGTGGCCTTCGGTGCCGAGTGGCACGGAGGTGGCACCCTCGATGTAGCCGGAGCAAAAGCGCTGATAGAGGGCTTGGGTCGGACGATGAGCCAGTTGGGAATGACAACCCAAGGTGACGTCATACAACCCGATGAGCGCCAGCCCATTGAAGGGGATTATATCGCGACGGACACATCGGGTCTTTTTGTGCCCATTGTTAGATTAGGTCAGTATATTGATATTAACCAGCCTATCGGTATGGTGTACAATGAGTTAGGCGAGGAAGTATCATCTATTCGCTCTAATATGACTGGTGTTATAGCCGCTTTACCTCATCTCTCTTATGTCATTGCTGGAGAACGAGTAGCGTACATTGGATAATAAATAGTATGAATCAAAAAATGTCTTGGGAAGATACGATAAACGGCCTAGTGAGAGCCCACGAAACATGGAGGTCATCCTGCCTGAATCTGTGCGCAGCCGAGAACGTGATGAGCAAACAGGTGCGAGATATGCTCGGATCCGATCTGGCCCATCGCTACGGCGATTACAACGGACGTGATCTCACAGCGCGCAAATACTTCGGCACCAAGATCATTGTCGAGCTCGAGCAGAAAATCGAAGATTTAGCCAAAGCGGTTTTTGGAGCCGATTTTGTCGAGCTTCGCCCCGTTTCAGGTCATACGGCAGGCAACGCAATCATGATGGGCCTTTGCAAGCCGGGCGACACCGTGCTGGAGCTTAGCCGCGAGTGTGGCGGCCATCGGCTGGCATCGAAACTGGTGACTTCCGAGCTCATTCCCTTGCATGTGGAATATCATGCCTTTGACGACGCCTCCTTTAACTTGGACGTAAAAGGCACCCTCGAGCAGGTAGCTCAACTAAAGCCACGGTTGTTGATCGTCGGGTCGAGCAATTTCCTGTTCCCGATCCCGCTTAGAGAGTTGGCAGACGGACTCAAATCATATCCCAATACCGTTTTGGTGTACGATGCATCCCATGTGTTGGGCTTGATCGTGGGCCAGACCTTCCAGGATCCGTTGGGCGAAGGTGCCCATGTCGTGCTTGCAGGCACCCAGAAGAGCTTTCCGGGTCCTCAGGGAGGCGTGATCTATTCGAACGATGGAGCATTGATGGAGCGGATATCAACGGCGGTGTATCCAGCCTTGTTGTCGAACCATCACTTGGCCCGGCTGCCGGCTTTGGGGCTCGCCCTTGAGGAAATGCG
This sequence comes from uncultured Chitinophagales bacterium, assembly GCA_964629885.1. Lineage (GTDB taxonomy): Bacteria > Bacteroidota > Rhodothermia > Balneolales > CAYWCV01 > CAYWCV01. The sequence continues at coordinate 2,426 of CAZVRJ010000111.1, forward strand.
CGTATCGGGACGGGAGTATGCGGGTTCTGTCGTGCAGAATGCCCGCGAATTGGCAAGGGGGCTCCATGGGGAGGGGCTCGGGGTGGTAGGCAGCGACAGGGGTTTCACCGATTCGCACACCGTGCTGGTGCAGACGGGCGACCTCTCGGGCGCCGAAGACTGGGGCTCTGTGCTCGACCGTCACGACATCATTGCCAACACGATTCAGCTTCCTGCG
>CAZVRJ010000112.1:0-2612 GCA_964629885.1 uncultured Chitinophagales bacterium
ATTTCGTGACCTGCAAAGACTACCTTCGGATGCGCATGACCGGCGACCGCTTCACCGACGCGATGGATGCAACCGGAATGTCGTTGTACAACATTCGGGATGGCGTGTGGGATACGGATCTTTGTCGAATGATCGGAATTGACATCAGCCATCTGCCTAGCGTGGTTGAGTGCACGCAATCGGCCGGCACACTTCTACCCGATCCCGCGAACTCGTTGAGAATCAAGCCTGGTATCCCTGTCGTTGTGGGTGCAGGCGATGACGTCGAAGTACTCGGATTCGGTTTGGATCGCCCCGGAACGATGTTGGAGCATCTGGGGACGACCGGATCCATCCTCGCTTGCTCGGAACGGCCGCTTTTCGACCCCGAAATGGCCGTTGAGGTCTATCCACACTTGGTATCTGGATTGTGGCTGCTCGGTGGATCGATCAGCACGGCTGGTCGGGCGCGGTCGTGGGCTGATGGCATCCTGTCGAAAGATGGCAGGGAAGGTATGGATGAAGGCGCACCACAAATGCCCAACCTGTCTGATCCACTAATGTTTATTCCGCACCTTGCCGGTGCTCGTTGTCCGCAGTGGGATCCACATGTTCGAGGGAGCTGGCTCGGACTCTCATTGAATCACTCATCTCGAGATTTATACCAAGCGGTGCAGGAGGGGAGTGTGTTTGCCTTGCGTAGTGTGCTCAACCGTATGGAACAGCTAATGGGTGTTGCGTCTTCCTTAAGGGTTAGTGAGAAAGAGGGTTCACCATCATGGCAGAAGATGCGGGCAAATATCTACGGCAGAAGTTTTCAGCCAGTCACAAATCCGGAACCAACAGCACAAGGAGCCATGATGTTGGCAGCCGTGATGTTGGGCATGTATCCTGATCTCAAGGCAGCTGTTTCAGAAACGGTTTCTTACTCGGATTCCATACCTTTTGATGGTGAGGCTGCTGCGATGTACGACCGTTTGTACGCCAAGTGGGTCGTCGGGGAGGCAGTAGTACGTACCCTACCGTAAGATACTTAAGCTCCCTTCGGGTGGTCCTTCGCTTGGTCCTTCGCTGTGCTCAGGATGACACGTCCCTACGGGATGACTGTGTCAGCTTACAATAAAGCTCCCTTCGGGAGAGGTCCCTACGGGATGACAGTGTCAGCTTACAATAAAGCTCCCTTCGGGAGAGGTCCCTACGGGATGACAGTCTCCAAGTAAGTGAGTTTAGATGCCTACGGCATAGGGTCCCCGATCACCGATCCCCGATCACCGATCCCCGATCCCCGATCACCGACAACGCTGCGACATCGCCGAGCGATTCGCCCAGTTCGGCAGGCACGATGCGGCAGACACTTCGGGCGGATGGGATGGCTTCTCGATGTAGGGCATCTTCCATGGCTGGGACGAGGAGGTGACCGCTTCGAGCGAAGATGCTGCCGATAACGATGCATTCTGGGTTTAGAATGTCGATAAGAATGGAGAGCCCTTCGCCTAGGCGACTACCTACGGTGTTTACGATTTGTGTTGCTAAATCATCGCCCGCCACGCAGGCACCGAACACATCTTTGGCAGTAATTTCGTGGTCTTGGGTGGCCGAGGGTCCAATCAACATGCTCATCCTTCCCGATTCGCGCGCTTTCCGAACCTCTGCGATGGCCGTTCTGGCAATTCCGCCTCCCGAGCAGAATCCCTCAAAGGAGCCTGCCTTTCCGAATCCTATAGGACCGTCAGACGCCAGTCGGATGTGACCCACCTCGCCGGCAAGGTCGTTTGTGCCGCTGTAAAGGCGTCCGTCGAGAATCAGACCCGCCCCCATGCCTGTGCCGAAGGTCAAGAAGATCATGTTCTTGGTGCCACGGCCAGCTCCAAACTTCCATTCGGCAAGGGCGCATGCGTTGGCATCGTTTTGCAAGGCCACGGGCACGTTCCATTTTTTGTTCAGATCGTACACGATTGGAACATCATCCCAGCCGGGCAGGTTCGGTGGACCAAGTATCCGCCCGGTTTTGCTATTGAGCGGACCGCCACAACTTATGCCAATGCCAGCAAGATTATCCTTGCCATGACGATCAATCAGTGCTTGGATGCATTGGTTGATTTCAGCGAGAAGTTCGTTGGGGCCACGTTCGGAAGTACGCGTGTCGAAACGGATTTTCTCGATGATTCTACCACTCGAGTCACCCCAAACCACGGCACACTTAGTACCACCTATATCGATGCCTATCAATCGCTTATGGACGGTCATCTCGAGGCTCTTCATCGAGAGGTGGAACCGGGGTGTAAACAGATACTAGCGCGAATGAGCGTCCGCTTGGGCTCACGGCCATGCGGCTGATATTCGACAAGCCGTAGTTCCTGAAATCAACAACCGATTTCCAGACACCGTCGGCTTCGCTGCTGTAGGCGTAGATGATGCTGCCGGACGAAGCGTATAGAGTACCGTTAGGGCCAAATACTAGATCTAGCGCGCCTTCCGGCATTTGAGCGATGGCGTTTCTGCTCAACGTGACAGGATCGACATCCACGATGAGATTTCGGTCTGGGCGTGAGGTGTCAATGAATACAAATCCATCTAAATTGGGGTGTTTGCGGATGCTTCGACCAGGTATCCCTTCGACTCGACGCTCCGTT
>CAZVRJ010000113.1:0-2511 GCA_964629885.1 uncultured Chitinophagales bacterium
TGTAAAGGGATGTCGGAAGATGCCGGAAAATGGCGGATAATTCAACTGGGAAATGCCACCTCCAACTAATGCCACCATCAATTCTTCGGCGTATCCACCTTGCCGATCTTGCCATCTGAGTAGATCACCCACGTTCCGCTTTTTGCCATAATAATAAAATCGGCACCGCGCTCCATCGCATTGGCCACATCCATGGGTGAGAATAGCGGTGTGTCTGGGATGACCAGCGCTGCCGTTCCACCTTCGGGCACGTCAAGAGGTATCTCCATCATCTTATGATGAAACCGCGTGAAATTGGTGAGTGTGATGTGAACCGTTTCACATTATAGACCACATCGGCTCCAAAGATCGACACACCCTTTTTGTGCTGTGCCGGACCAACATACGCCGTGAGTTCCCCTTGCGGGAAAGGTAGAACCGCAATTCGCAGCGGAACTCCTACCAACCCAAATCCCTTGCGACTGATATCAACTTTAGATTTTACGGCCAAATAGGCCCGAGCGGCGAGCATGTGGTGTGTTTCGTTCACATAACGGTCATCAAATTTCTCGAAGGATGTAACCTTGCCACTTCCATCAACCTCAATCCCGTATTTCACGATGAATACAAACGGTTCCTCAAACTCGCCCCAGGTGAATGACCATCCCGCACCCAGCGGACCGTTACCTAAAGCCTCGGGCAGTGGCTTGTCGCCTATCACTTTCATGAGCGTGTCGATCGCCACGTCATAGGCTTTGAAATACCGATGCAGCATCAATCCAGTCTCGATAGTGTAGCGGACAACAGGATCGTTCGGCTCCATACTACTCTGCTGGGCCTGCGATCGTCCTGAAATACCAATGAAAATCAGTACGATGATGGCAAGTGTTGTCCGTTTCATTGGCTTCTGGTTCTGATGATAGGTTTCGACATAGGATGGTCATCAGCCAGTCGTTCGACTGACCCATCACCCCGAATATAAAATGTACCTCCCGACGTGCCAATTGCAACATCATTGCCGAGCTCCATAACCAAGGCGACATCCACCGCAGTCGGATACATAAGGTCCATGTCGCGGAGCAGTGGCATGCCATCGGCTGCGTTGAATTTCCTTACGGGTATATGACGTTGGTGAAACAAGCGGCGAAGCATGATGAGCCCTGTCACTCGTTCGATGGTCAACTCGTACTCCCTTCCGAAGATGATCTCATCTGGATTGCGCTGTGCAACCGACATGTATACCATATAATTACCATCCACAGGCGGCAATACAGCGATCCGATAGTTGGAATCGTCGTACGGTTTGGGTAAATCTGCATTTTCCATGAAGGAGATGGCCCGCCTCACCGCCTGTGCCGTGAAGGTCATGTCGCCTGTGGCCTTCAGCGAATCGGGAAACGTCTCGACCTCGCGCACCGAGCCGTTACGGTCGACCCGGATGCGATGCTTCATCTTAAACGTCTGATAATTGGAATATCCCCCAAAGCCGAACATCCAACCGTCACCATCGGGGACGACACCGAAAATGGGACTGCCGGCAGCGCGCACGTCGAAGCGCGCGAGTGTATCTCGGGCCGCACTATATCCCTTGTAATATGAATGAAGGGTGCGGCCGGTATTCTCGATCCAGCGCAGATAGCTGGATGCTTCCATGTCCATCGAGTTGTCGAACGGACCAGAATTTGCCTGAGAGCTCGCCTGTTGTGGATTGGTCTGCTGTCGCGTCTGCGCTGATGCGGCTGATACCTGCGACACGACAAGCACAACGGCCGATAAGATGGTCATTAACCGTATGCTTGTGTAGTATTTGAAAACAGAGCGCAGCAATGTATCAGAAATAAGTGTAAGTAAGCTGCAATAAAGGGATAATAGGTCGGGAAAGCAAGGTAGCTTTTGACCATAGAATTAAAACTCATTCTGAGCGTAAGGTTTTCCTTCGGCGTGGCTCTTATAGATAGAAATACTTTTTCATAAAGTAAACTATCTATTACCTTATGAGTTCAAATGAACTTCTGAAAATCTTACTATCAGATGGGTGGTATATCCATCGTCAAAGCGGCAGCCACGCCATCCTCAGACACGCAGTGAAAGTAAATCAACTTGTTGTTCCGATTCACTCTGGCAGAGATCTGGGAAAAGGCATTGTTAGGGCGATTCTGAAAAGAGCACAATTCATTTCAAGTAAACGATGATACAATCCAATCTGTCCATTAAAGCCACCATTTACAAAGACTCAGACGGATTCTATGCAGAGGCCCATCTTCCGTTTGGCTCGGGTTCATACGAGGGTCCGACGAGTGCCTATGCCTCGGGTTGCACCATTGATGCCGCGATCGAGGAACTACTCAAGGGAATCACGTTCGCCCTCGACGACTGTGAGCTAATGATCACGCGAAAAAACCTTAGCATCATGCTAGATCTGCCGTCCTTATTCGAGTTCTACAAGGTCATCAATGTAAAAGCACTGAGCAAGCGCCTAGGCATGAACCAAAGCCTGCTGTCCCAATACATCAACGGCAAAAAGAAGCCCTC
>CAZVRJ010000114.1:0-2429 GCA_964629885.1 uncultured Chitinophagales bacterium
GCCACCGGCGGAGCCGTGACCGAGACGAGCTCGTCGAGTCCGCCGACGATCATCACAAGCTTGAGGTACGACGCAAGCGATATCAACCCCTTCTGCTCAAATTTGCGGAGCGTTGGCAGGCTCACACCCGATCTCAGCGCAAGCCCCTCTTGGGTCAATCCTGCAACCAGCCGTCGCTCCCGAAGGTGCTCCGCCAGTTTCCGCTGTGCAATAATAGGCGTAATTGGTAATACCATGGTATCATAAAGTAGCCAATAGTGTTACTTTGTAATATAATAGTATTAATTAATAACTTTTCAAATTTGATCCCATCTGTGTCATCCTGAGCTGACACACCGAGCCGAAGGTCCTGAACGTAGTGAAGGATCTGCGAGGTGTCGGCGAAGGACCTTCTTTCAGAGCATTCCTAACGTTTTCTTGCTCCGCTGAAATGAAACCCAACATTAAACAAAGATTATGGGATGGGTTTTTCAAAGCCTCCTAAAAGTGATGTATTACAACGGCTTATCCACTTGAACTATTGACGCACCCGTAAGAATTTGTCGAACTTCATTTGGCATAGTAAGCTCTTCGAGACCGTATGCTGATCGACCGAGTGGGCGTTCAACTACTGAGGGCTTGAACATAACGATGACTTGTCGGTCAACCGTCTTCAGCTGGGCTAGTGAAGTGTGATTCACTCCAACCAGAATAAGTAACGTGATTAGTATTGTTTTCATGGTCGCATTGTTTTTGTGATGTAGAAATGTGGCGTATTCAGGGGCCACCCCAGACTCCATTGGCGAATGTCAACTGGCGGTGTGCTGCCGTTTGAAGATCGAACACCCACAGGTCACCCCAACCTTTGCCGGGGTTGATCACTCGCCACCCGTCGAATGTGAAGGATGAATAGTCATACCTACGATATATGATTTGATTTCCATTCGGACTCCAATTCGGCCCCGTGCCACTTATTGGTAACCAACGCAAGTTTTGTCCGTCGATATCAATTAAACCTATTCGCAACATACCACCTGCTACTACGGATGTAGAGAAGATTATTCGAGTACCATCGGGTGAGAACTTTGGTTGGCGTAAACTTGTGGATGACTTATAGATAAAATTGACTTGCGTTGTGACAGTGTCGTAAACAGCAATCGAACCACTATTTGTCGGTATATATACGATATTCCTATCATCAGTTGACCAATCAGGCGTTCTAGCATACCAACGAATCGAGTCACAGCCTGAACACATCTGCTCTGGAGGCGGTTTGCGCAACTGCCGCATGCCAGTTCCATCAGGCCGGATAACCCATAAACCACGGTTTATTCCTATGCCACTAATAACTGAAAACAGTATCCATTGACCATCGGGGCTCCACGATACCCCAATTGGGCTTAATCCGTTAGTATATATTCTCTGCAAGTCAGTTCCATCGGGTCGTATAAGGTGAAGACCACCAGATGTGAACGCAATCCACTTTCCATCTGGTGACCACCTAAAATCGATTGGCCGACCCATAACGAGGGGCTGGGGATCTGTGCCGTCATCGCGCAGTGTGTAAAGCCCCCAAGAACTTGGATCGTGGCTAATACCGTTCGGATCTTCGTTCTTAATAACCCTTTCTACGGCCATTAAGCCGTTCGGACCCCAATCCACCGCCATATACTCACCAAGTATTGGGTAGATCGGTCGTGATTCAATTGGTGGATCATACTGCTTCTCACACCCCACACTGACCAGCATCAGGCCACCTATTAGTAACCCAATTAAGAACTTGGCCCTGCAACTAGGCTCCTTCGGGGACTTCTGATATGTGTTCGCATGTTCCATTCAATCGATATGTGGTGGCTATTAGATATTTAGCCTCAGGGAAGGATAGAGCATGTTGAGCAGAATGTCAAATATTAATACTATTGTATACGTAAGAGATTAGAGCAAGGCCTTGTCCTCATGGCCACACTTCCATGGAGCCTCGCTTGTCTTTATCGGACACTTCATTTGTTCGAAAGCCCCTCTTGAGTCAATCCTGCAGCCAGCCGTCGCTCCCGAAGGTGCTTCGCCTAAATGAGCCCCAACATTAAACAAAGATTATGGGATGGGTTTTTCAAAGCCTCCTAAAAGTGATGTATTACTTACGAAATATCATACGTTTGTATCAATAACTAGCTTTATCATAAGACATGATAACATGAAGCACCATTGGAATTGGCCCTTTGCAATACTCATTTATATTGCCGCACATTCTACGATAACAGCACAACCGCCAACACCTCGCTATGTAGCCTCGACAGATTTCAATTCTGATATACTTGTTGCTTACATCACAAGAGTGGAAAAAGTAGGCAAAAATATTTTCCTACTCGACTTGAATGCTGGAAAAGTGCACATTCTAGATGACTCATTTCGATACTTGAAAACGTTCGATCCTGAGTCATGCCACCCAG
>CAZVRJ010000115.1:0-2205 GCA_964629885.1 uncultured Chitinophagales bacterium
CGTGCCGATATTCACGTGGGGTTTGCTTCTATTAAAGGACTCTTTTGCCATGGTCGTATATGTTTAAGTGCTTGTCTATAAATTTCTGTTAGTTGCCCTTGGCCTCAAGGATCTTCGTAGCCACCGACTCTGGAACAGGCACATATTTGCTGAATTCCATAGAGTAGACGGCACGACCTTGTGACAAGGAGCGTAGTGTCGTTGAGTAGCCGAACATTTCGGACAGCGGCACTTTGGCTTTTACAATTGAGCCATCAATGTTGTTTTCCATGTTTTCGATAATGCCACGACGGCTGTTTAAGTCGCCGATAACATCACCCATGTACTCCTCTGGAGTAATTACTTCTACGGCCATCACCGGCTCAAGGATGATTGGACCTGCTCTGCGGGCTGCTTCACGGAAGCCGCCACGTGCACAAAGCTCAAAGCTCAATGCGTCGGAGTCTACATCGTGGTAGCTTCCGTCGAATAGTCTGATCTTGACGCCTTCTACGATGTAGCCGGCACGGATACCGCCAGAAAGAGCGCTCTTGAAGCCTTTTTCTGCCGGTGCGATAAATTCTCTAGGAATGTTACCGCCAGATACCTCATTGACAAACTCGAAACCTGTGTTTCCTTCGATCGGAATCATCTCGAAGCTGACATCCGCAAATTTACCCTTACCACCGGTCTGCTTCTTGTATACTTCACGGTGTGTAACTGACTTCGTAATCGACTCGCGGTACGATACCTGCGGGTTACCTACGTTTGCTTCAACTTTAAATTCGCGCTTGAGACGGTCAACGATAATCTCGAGGTGGAGCTCGCCCATTCCTTCGATCGTTGTTTGACCTGTTTCGTCATCAACGCTGACCCGGAATGTTGGATCTTCTTCGGCCAGCTTAACAAGACCAGTAGTGAGTTTCTCACTGTCTGCCTTTGTTTTAGGCTCGACTGCCAGTTTGATAACTGGCTCAGGGAATATCATGCGCTCGAGGATGATCGGCTTGTCTTCGGAGCAAAGTGTATCGCCGGTGCGAACTTCTTTGATTCCAACGGCAGCGGCAATATCGCCGGCGCGTACAACTTTAATGTCTTCCTTTGTGTTGGCGTGCATTTTAAGGATACGGCTGATGCGCTCCTTTTTGCCAGTCACAGAGTTGAGGATATAGGATCCCGCCTCAAGTGTACCAGAGTAAACACGGAAGAACGTAAGCTTACCAACGTAAGGATCGGTCATGATCTTAAATGCGAGAGCTGCGAACGGCTCGTCGAAATCAGTCTTACGTGTAATTTTGGTCTCTTCGTCGCCAACTGCAGAACCTTGAACGGCTTCTACATCGAGTGGTGAAGGCAAGTATTGAAGAACGGCGTCGAGCATGGCCTGTACACCTTTGTTCTTGAATGCGGAACCGCAAAGAACTGGGGTGATGCTCAAGTCGAGGGTCGCCTTACGGATGGCCTCATGGATTTCCTCTTCGGAGATCTCCTCTTCCATCAAGTACTTCTCCATGATCTCTTCGCTGTAGTCAGCTACGGCTTCGACCATGATCTTACGGTACTCGTTGGCCTTCTCCATCAATTCGGCTGGAATTTCAACAGTGTCGTACGTCATACCCTGGGTTGAATCGTCCCAGATAATGCCTGTCATTTTAACGAGGTCAACAACACCACGGAAGTCCGACTCGTTGCCGATAGGAATTTGGAGAGGAATCGGGTTGGCGTTCAGACGGCTCTTCATTTTTTCGAGCACGTTGAAGAAATCGGCACCTGTACGGTCCATTTTGTTCACAAACGCAATGCGTGGAACACGATACTTGTTGGCTTGGCGCCATACGGTCTCAGACTGTGGCTGAACTGCACCTACTGCGCAGAATACACCAACGGCACCATCAAGAACGCGAAGCGAGCGCTCCACCTCAACGGTGAAGTCAACGTGACCCGGCGTATCGATGAGGTTGATGCGGAAACCGTTCCAATAGCATGTTGTAGCGGCAGATGTGATCGTGATTCCACGCTCTTTCTCCTGCTCCATCCAGTCCATGGTTGCACCACCGTCGTGCACCTCACCGATACGGTGATTGATGCCTGTATAATATAGAATACGCTCAGACGTGGTCGTCTTACCTGCATCAATGTGGGCCATGATGCCGATATTGCGTGTTTTCCTAAGTTGTTCTAATACTGCTACTTCAGCCATCTGTCTGTGTGATAAATATGTACAAT
>CAZVRJ010000116.1:0-2194 GCA_964629885.1 uncultured Chitinophagales bacterium
CAGACGATCCTGGCTCACGGCCTCGCGTACACCTTCGGTGCCGCAGTCGAGGCGTCCGCCGGTGCCTTCGCCCGATACGAACAGGAGATTACCCCAGACCGATACGTCGCTTTGCGATGCAGGGCAGAGGAAGTCGATCACTAGCTCAGGCTTGGCAGGATTTGAGATATCCCAAATCATGAATCCGTTGTAGTTGCCTTGGATGGCGTAGTTGTCCTTGAACGCAAGGTCGGTGTTGAACGAGCCGAGGAACTTCTCGGGAGGAGGCGTGGTGGAGACCAGCTTCAGGTTCCAGATGGCCTCGCCGGCGTCAAACAGGCCGGCCTTCAGGCCGACGCGTGGATCCGGCGAAGGAGCCTTGATTTCGTGGAGGGGTTTCAGTGACGGCGCCTGCGCTTGGACAGTGCCGACCACGCCAGTACCTGCAATGGCGAAGGCCATGGCGAGAGCGGCGGATTTTAGGACATTATGCTTCATTCGTCGGGTTGTTTGGGTTTTTATTCGGGTTTCGATCTGCTGTTTGTAAGATCTTGGAGCATGAGTTTCATCATGTCAATTTCGGTGACCTGCTCGGCATAGATATCGACGGCCAGGCGGTATGCCTCCTCGTCGTTGGTGGCGCCATCCGATGCCATCAGTTCGTCGACCATGAAGATGGCTCCCGTGTGATGTTGAATCATGCACTCAAGGAACATGATCTCGAAATCGATGCCACGGAGAGTTTTTAATTCCTGTATTTGCGCCAATGTGAGCATGCCCGGCATGTTGTTGTGATTGATGGGCAGGTCTACGTGTCCGCCGTGCTCGGCACTAACAAGCGAGCGCTCGCGTCCCATGGCCGGGACATTCGATGCGGGGAGGTTGCTAATTTCGGAGGATTTCTCGACGGTGAGGATCATATTAATGCCGTCGAAATCCACAATGGGGATGTTCTGCTTGCGGTCGCGCAGCCACTTCTGCATGGTGGCGATCTCGTCGACCTGGGCATTGATGATGCGCGCGGCCAAGGTGTGCAAGGTGTGGTTGTCGGTCTGGTCAGGAACCATCCTCGACATGATGAGCGCCTGGGCATGGTGCAAGATCATGCCGGTCATGAAGTTGACGTCGGCCTGCACGAATTTCGAGCGGCCCGCATTGATGCGCTCCCAGTAGATGCGTTCGAGATCCGACATGTTTGCCTGGGATTCTGGAGCTTGGCTCGATGCCGTCTGTGCGGTGGATCTGCCGTTCGTTGCGACGGTGTTACTCGTCGAGCATGATGAAAACGTACCGCAAACGCCTGCGGCAGCCAACATGATGATGAAGCTTCTTTTAAACTGAGACGTGATCACGGTAAGGTCAAATTTGATACGAACACTATATAGATAGGCATTTTAACGGAAAATTTCGCAGTTTCAAAATGATTGGCCAAATCCGTAGGGATAATTGGCGGCCAATTATTAAGTTAGACGGAAATTTTACCATATATAACATTCCATGCGTAACGTAAACGCTCGCTCAATTCGTCTGTTAGCCATCGCACTGACGCTATTTTTTGTCCAGTCGGGCATCCTGTTCGCCCAAACCGAGCTCAAGGTTCCGGTGATCGTCGACGGACAAGCACAGATCATCCCACAGTTCGAAACCCCCGAGGAGTGGATCCGCCACGACCTATGGGTGGTCACGGATTTCGATACGGATGGCGACGGCAAGCCCGACCGCATGTACGTTACGGTTACGCGTCCGAAGCAGACCGAATCGGGCACCCTGAAACTGCCGGTGGTCTACGAAACCAGTCCGTACTATTCGGGCACGGCCGACGGATCGCTCGAATTCTTCTGGAACGTGCGCCACGAGCTGGGCGCGGAACCTCCCAAGCGGGTGCATCCGCCCGAGGTGGTGCGCAGGGGTGAGCGTCCAGTGCTCTCAAACTCACAGACCCGCAACTGGGTCCCGCGTGGATTCATCGTCGTGCACTCGAACTCGCCCGGAACGGGCCTCTCCGACGGCGCCCCAACCGTCGGCGGACAGAATGAGTCGCTGGCGCCCAAGGCCGTGATCGATTGGATCAACGGACGCGCTAAAGGCTACACCACCCGCGACGGCTTCGAGGAGGTCACCGCCTTCTGGGCAACCGGCAAAGTGGGGATGATCGGCACCTCCTACAACGGCACGCTCCCGCTGGCGGCGGCCACCACGGGCGTCGAGGGCTTGG
>CAZVRJ010000117.1:0-2107 GCA_964629885.1 uncultured Chitinophagales bacterium
CCACTCGAGACGACCGTCAGCGATATGGTCACTGCCATGGAGGCGTTGGGGATGGCTTAAATTGCCACTTGGTAAATCACTCTGTAAGTTTCAGGATCGGCGATCGGTTGGCATTGTGAACGATTGATATGCATATGTCATTGTACTAATAAGTCCTATTTAAGTAATGCAATGACCCATGAAAGCATCCGATTTATTTGTTAAGGCGCTCGAAAACGAGGGTGTCGACACCATATTCGCCGTACCGGGCGAGGAGAACATCGACCTGTTGGAGTCGATCAGGAAATCATCCATTGAGCTTATCCTGACGCGACACGAGCAGGGCGCCGGGTTCATGGCTGCCACGCATGGTCGGCTTACGGGCAAGCCCGGAGTTTGTCTGGCAACCTTGGGGCCAGGTGCCACCAATCTGATGACTCCCGCAGCCTATGCCCAGCTCGGTGCCATGCCAATGGTCATGATCACAGGGCAGAAGCCGATCAAACACAGCAAACAGGCACGATTTCAAATACTCGACGTCATAAACATGATGCGACCAGTCACTAAGTTCACGAAGCAGATCATCGACGGCAATAATATCGCATCGGATGTCCGCGAGGCCTTCCGTATCGCTTCAGAAGAACAGCCGGGTACTGTGCATTTGGAATTGCCTGAAGATATTGCGCGAGAAGAATGTGAATCATATATCTATCAAGCCGCCCAATCCATCTTGCCACACGCAACCCCCAAAAGCATTCAGATGGCAGTCGATATGATCAACCGATCAGTCAGGCCACTTATCCTAGTAGGGGTAGACAGCAACCGCAAGACAACATGCGATGCCCTGCGCGATTTGGTCGATGCATCTGGGATTTACTTCTTCACGACACAAATGGGGAAGGGGATCATTGATGAGAGACACCCACAGTACTTGGGGACGGCGGCATTGTCGAGCGACGATTACTTGCATGATGCAATCCAACAGGCCGATTTGATCATCAATGTTGGCCACGACATTGTCGAGAAACCACCGTTTATCATGAAGCCATTTGGTCAAAAAGTGATACACGTCAACTTCTCGGCCGCAGCTGTCGACCAAGTTTATTTTCCGGAGCTGAATGTGGTCGGAGACATCTCTCATACCGTAATGGAGCTAACGAAAGTGTTAACGAAACAGTCACATTGGGATTTTTCACCGTATGTGTCTGCTAAATCTAATATCGATCAGCGTATATCGAAATATTTCGGCGACACTCGATTCCCAATGTTGCCTCAGAGGCTAGTCTATATCCTACGCGATAGATTGGGCCCATCCGATATCGTGGCACTCGACAATGGGATCTACAAGCTCTGGTTCGCCCGCAACTACCCGGCCTATCAGCGCAATACGCTCTTGCTCGACAACGCCTTGGCTACCATGGGAGCGGGCTTGCCTTCGGCCATGGAGGCTGCCCGGCTGTACCCCGACCGTAAAGTCGTCGCAGTCTGTGGCGACGGTGGATTCATGATGAACTCGCAGGAACTCGAGACGGCCATCCGGTTGGGTCTTAATATCACGGTCATCATCCTCAATGACGGCGCTTACGGCATGATACGATGGAAACAGGAGGATTTCGGGTACGAGGATTATGGTCTAAGCTTTGGAAACCCAGATTTCGTCATGTACGCGCAAAGCTACGGAGCGCATGGGTATCGTCCGACAGACGATGCCTCGTTCATAGACCAATTAGTTCACTGCTTGAACAACGAGGGAGTGCACATCATTGATTTGCCGGTGGATTATTCCCTGAATCATCCGATTTTAAACGAACTGATCAAGACGAAACAGGAGTAACCATGAGTACAGAGAAGCTTACGATATACAACCCCTTCGACCGCAGTGTCGTCGCTGAAATTGATATGAACACGGCGGATGAGGCCGAGCTGGCGCTTCAGACCGCCTACGACCTCTTTATGGACCGCTCCCGATGGTTGCCGGCTCATGGACGCATCGCCATCCTGGAGAAGACGGCGGCGATCATGGAGCAGCGCGTCGACGAGCTCACCCGAACGGCCGCACAGGAGGGGGGCAAGCCCTGGGCCGACACAAAGGTGGAGGTGATGCGTGCCATCAATGGCGTGAAGCTGG
>CAZVRJ010000118.1:0-2078 GCA_964629885.1 uncultured Chitinophagales bacterium
TTCAAGTCGATCGACAATCCGGCCATGAACATCAGATATATAAGACCAACGGTTCCCAGCAGGACCATCGTTGCATCGCGCTCCAACAGCCCGATGGCGCTTGGGCCTACGATGGCACCGAATAAAATCAAACCGATTATGCCAGGTACACGAAATCGCTTAAAGAGAAGCGGAGCAGTAAAGATGATGAGCATAACAATCCCGAAAACCAGAACTGGGTCAGTAACTGGAAAGGGAAGACGATCAAGAAACTCGGAAATCACTTTACGTGGTGTGGGTTTAGTCTATGGGTGCGATCGAACTACTCGTAATATACAATATACAAGGATGTGGCTTTATCGATTAACTTGTAAATCACTTGATTGCGTATCTTTGAAGGATGCGATCTAACAACGATTATAGTTTACTCGACAGCGGCAACGGACGCAAGCTTGAACGCTTTGGCGGTTTTGTGCTGAACAGACCCGCTTCCCAAGCCGTATGGCAACCTAGCTTACCTTCGGTGGAGTGGGAAAAGGCTCACGTTGTTGTCGACCGCGACGGCAAACGCACCATCTTAAACCGCGACCGCATACCCGATACGTGGTCTACAACGATCGAGGGAATTCGGTTCAAGCTGTCGGTCACCGATTTTGGACACATCGGCGTATTCCCTGAACAGAGGGCAAACTGGGCTCGACTCAAAACGATCGTACTAAGCCATGTGGATGCAGGCCTGCAACCCAACGTGTTAAATTTGTTTGCCTACTCTGGTGGATCCACATTAGCGTGTGCGCTTGCCGGAGCCAAAGTAACCCATTTAGATGCCAGCAAGGGCATGGTGACCTGGGCGCGTGAAAATGCGGAGCTAAATGGATTGAAAGAGGCGCCAGTGCGATGGATCGTCGACGACGTGCTCAAATTCTGCGAGCGCGAGCTTCGCCGCGGCACCAAGTACGATGGTATTATTTTAGATCCACCCACGTACGGTCGAGGCAAGGCCAACGAGGTCTTCAAAATCGAAGAGCACCTGCCACCCCTTCTTGAGACATGCGCTGCGCTGCTCACCGAGAATCCAGCCTTCGTGCTACTCAGCTGCCATACCCCGGGCTTTAGCCCAATCGTGCTAAGCCATCTGCTCAGGCAGTCGCTGGGCGACCGAACTGGCACGTATACCCCCGACGAAATGCTGCTCGAAGGCAGCGACGATACCATTTTTCCACTGCCCAATGGCACTCAGTGCTTCTGGGTTAACGATTAACGACACTCACAAAACAACGACATGAAACCGTTTCATTTGGCTTTTCCGGTATCCGATCTGGCGACCACGCTCGACTTCTACTGCAACGTAATTGGGTGCACTACAGGACGCACCTCTGACCATTGGATCGATTTCAACATGTACGGCCATCAGGTGGTTGCGCACCTCAAACCGGAAGAGACATCCCAGGCACTTACGAATCAGGTCGACGGCGATGCGGTGCCCGTGCGCCATTTCGGGGTCATCTTGGAAATGAACGAGTGGGATGAACTATCCGAACGCCTACGCTCAAAAGGCGTCAAATTTCTGATAGAGCCACATATTCGCTTCAAAGGTGAAGCCGGCGAACAGGCCACCATGTTTTTCCTCGACCCAAGCGGCAATGCCTTGGAATTCAAGGCATTTGCCGATCAGTCGATGATTTTTGCTGTCTAGTATTCTAAGGCCCGTGGTAGTTCTTTGGCCTGTGCCACCCAGCTTTCGACATCACTTAGGGTAGGGGTGCGACGCGTGAGTTTCTTCTCGTCGTTCACCTCTTCCATTTTCTTGACCAGGTTTTCTGCCTTGCGCTGTGCAAGCTCGGGAACCGTGTCGACCCCAGCTGCCTCTAAGAGTTCTGAATACTCCGAACCGATTCCCTTGATTCTATATAGGTCGGCCATATTGGCAAACTTGAGAACCTGCTTCTCTGTGAGGCCGCTAGCCTCTGCAAGATCCTTACGCATTTTGGGGGTCTTGGCATGTGCCAAGAGTGTATCGGTGTCTTTGACACCCGCAGCACGGAGCTTTTCGCCCGTTGCCGGACCAATGCCTTCAATATCTTCTATCTTTTTGTTAG
>CAZVRJ010000119.1:0-1549 GCA_964629885.1 uncultured Chitinophagales bacterium
TTCGGCGTCAAATACATGACACCAGCATGGAGTTGATCCAGATAAGAAAACACGTCATGCCTTTTCGTGAGGCATTGTGGTCGGTGTACCGATCGGAAGATGGAAGGTTCACAGCGACGATCAAACCCTATGTTCGCGATGTATACGACCATATGAATTCGACGCTCGAAACCCTTGAGTACACGCGGGATATGGTTGTTCGTCTGTCGGAAACATACATGTCTACGTTGACGCTTCGAATGAACGAGATCATGAAATTGCTCACCATCATCTCTACTATTTTCATCCCGCTAACCTTCATCGTTGGAATTTATGGTATGAATTTTGATACATCGGCGTCAAAGTGGAATATGCCTGAGCTGCTTTGGCCCTATGGATATTTATTTGTTTGGGGAGTAATGATTACGATTGCCTTTGGCATGATTGGTTACATCAAACGCAGAAAATGGATGTAAATCCTTACAAGAAAATCGTATACTGCGTTAACACTCATTCAGAAAGGTAGGATACTTATGAGACCACTTGAAATCTTGGTTCCAACTGATTTTTCCGACACCAGTCTTAAGGCCTTCGAAATTGCTGCGATGTTCGCAAAAATGACCAAAGGCCATGTCACCCCTTTTCACTCCTATATTCCCCTGAGTGAAATCGATGGCTACTTCTATATGGGGCTTGGCGTTACAGCACAGCTCGGCAATGCTGATCTCGACAAAATGCTACTGGGTCGCCTCGACGAAATTGCTGAAACCTATATACCATCGCAGTACCGAAAGCCTGCCAAGCTTGGAGTAGGCAATGCTGCAAACGCCATAACACATGTTTCTGACGACTACGACTTGATCGTTATGGGATCGCATGGACGCTCAGGCGTTTCTAGGTTCATCATGGGATCAGTAACCGAAAAAGTGCTCCGCATGGTGAAATCACCGGTTCTCGTGGTTCGCGAAAACACGACCCTGACAGAAGTAAAAAGCATCCTGATGCCGCTCGATTTGTCGCTGAACTCATTGTCGGCTATTTCGTTTGTGCGAAACATGATGGGCGACGGCGAAACCCGCCTCCATTTGCTTCATGTCATAACCACCGACGAGTATAACGACGATAAGAACGCACGAATTCAGGCTGGGCTTCAAGAGGGCAACCTCAAGAGCATTGTACACGCACACCTATCGGAATACAGCTCCAGAATCACATTTAGCTCTGTCGTGACCAGAAACCCAGCTTATGAGGAAGTCGTTAACTTTGCTAAAGCAGGAGCATACGACATGATAGCCATGACCCGGGTAGGCAAATCAGCTCTTAGCTACCTCACACTTGGAAGCACTACTGCCAACGTGATCCGCGCTTCCGAAATACCCGTATTGTCAATGAGACCACCATCGGCTGACTGACATACTATTTACAAGCTTTTTAAACAAAAAAGGCATCCATTGGATGCCTTTTTTATTTACTTGAATGAAGCTAAAATTGTGCTCTAGAATCGAAATACCAATCCAGCCGAAATTTGGATCTTCTTGATATCCAATCCAACGTTTGCAGGCGATGTCAT
>CAZVRJ010000119.1:1559-2067 GCA_964629885.1 uncultured Chitinophagales bacterium
TACCTTGATACATGGTCTGAGTATCGCTGTACTCCGAGTAGGATGCAGCAATATTGAACGAGAATTCCTCGTTGCCGCGAATTCTCACGCCAGCAGAGTACGTGGCGATATCATCTCCAAAATCGCGACTTACTGCAGGATATAGCGAATAACCAATTACAGGTTCGATTGCACCAACACGGTAGCCCAATCCGAGCTTAACATTCCATACATCCTGAAACTCGGATCGTATCTGGCGGTTTTCGTCACGCTGATAGCTGACATCAGATGCGGATGGATTATTAAAGCTAATCTCGGATTTGGAGAAGGGTACGAACTCAGCCGATCCGGTCACCGTAAGACCGTTGAAATCTTCGATGGCTGCGCCTAGACTGATTCTGCCTGGATTCTTTGCCTTGTAGGTTACTTTCCCTTGAAGTTGCTCCGGACCAATAAAATCACCGTTGTCAAAGTTTATCTCGAGGCTGCTCAGATAATCTTCGCGAATAGTGAGATTAGTCGGTGTACG
>CAZVRJ010000120.1:0-2052 GCA_964629885.1 uncultured Chitinophagales bacterium
ACAGCCACACCCAGTTTTCGCTGCTCGACGGGGCGGCCAACATCAAGAGTCTGATCAAAAAGGCGGCGAAGGAACAAATGCCGGCCATCGCCATCACCGATCACGGCAACATGTTCGGTGTGCCTGCATTCGTTAATGAGGCCAAAAAAAACGGTGTAAAGCCCATCATCGGCTGCGAGTTCTACGTCACGCCGGTCACGATGTCCGATCGCGAAAATAAGGAGCGCTACCACCAGGTGTTGCTCGCGAAGAACATGACCGGATACCGCAATTTGGTCAAATTGTGTTCAATGGGGTACACCGACGGGCTCTATTACAAGCCCCGCATCGACAAAGATGTGTTGCGAGCCCACTCCGAAGGACTCATTGCCACCACTTGCTGTCTAGCATCGGAGGTAAACCAAACCCTCGTCAAAGAAGGGGAGGACGCCGCCCGCGAAATCTTCGAGTGGTATCTCGACGTTTTCGGTGAAGATTATTACATCGAGTTGCAGCGTCACGGCCTCCGCGATCAGGATTTCTGCAATAACGTCCTTCTTAAATGGGCCAAAGAGTATAAGGTTAAGGTGATCGCCACCAACGACTCTCATTACGTCGAAAGGGAAGACTCAGAGGCACACGATGTGTTGCTCGCTCTGCAGACGAACGCCGACATGAACGACCCGAATCGGTTTCGTTTCACTGACGACTACAACCAACTCAACCCGGAGTTCTACCTCAAAACTCCAGATGAAATGGCGGCATTGTTCCACGACGTCCCAGAATCGATTGAAAATACGAATGAGATTGCCGATAAAGTCGAAAATTTCACACTGAATTCTGATCTGCTGTTGCCAAGTTTTCGCGTGCCCGTCGGATTTGGCGACATGGACGACTATCTGCATCACCTCACCTACGAGGGCGCGCGCAAAAGATATGGTGAGCTAAGCTCCGACGTGACCGAGCGCATCGATATGGAGTTATCCATCATCAAAAAGATGGGCTTTGCCGGCTATTTCCTCATCGTTCAGGGCTTTACCACCGAGGCGCGTAACCGTGGTGTGTTCGTTGGACCCGGACGAGGATCCGCCGCAGGCAGTATCGTGGCCTATTGCACGGGTATCATCAATATCGATCCACTGCGATACGGATTGCTATTTGAGCGATTCCTGAATCCCGAACGTGTGTCCCCTCCCGACATCGACATTGACTTTGACGACGTTGGACGGCAGGCAGTGATCGATTACGTGGTCGAAACCTATGGCCGCGAAAACGTGGCTCAGATTGTGACCTATGGCACCATGAAAGCCAAGACGGCCATTCGCGATGTTGGACGCGCAATGGGAGTGCCACTCATGGAGGTAAACCGAATCACCAAGCTTTTTCCAGAAAAAGTTGGGGTCGACACCTTCGAAACAGTACTGGATGCTGACAAAAATCCGGAGACCTGCGAAGAAATCAAGCTGCTCTTCGATTCGCCCGATCCAATGGTGCGCAAGATGATGCAATTCGCCAAGACCTTGGAGGGATCGGCGCGTCAAACGGGCATCCATGCGGCCGGCGTGATCATCGCACCAGGTCCGGTTTCGGAGTACGTGCCCGTTGCGCTCAGCAAGGAAAAGGACATCATCACCCAGTACGACGGACCCATGTCCGAAATGTGCGGACTGTTGAAGATGGACTTCCTAGGGCTGCGTACGCTGTCGATTTTAAAGACCGCCATCAAATACGTCGAGGAGAACCATGGGCGACATATTGACCTCGACGAGATGCCACTCGATGATCAAACAACCTTCGAGCTATATCAGCGAGGCGATACCGTTGCCACGTTCCAGTTCGAGAGCGACGGCATGCGTAAGTATCTCAAGGAGCTCAAGCCGACCAACATCGACGACCTTATTGCCATGAACGCCTTGTACCGTCCCGGTCCGATGCAGTTCATCCCTCAGTACATCGACTGCAAGCACGGACGCAAGCCGGTGGAGTTCCCCGATCCAATGCTCGAAGGAGTGTTGGCGCCGACGTTCGGGATCATGGTGTACCAGGAGCAGATCATGCAGGTTGCCCAGATCA
>CAZVRJ010000121.1:0-1976 GCA_964629885.1 uncultured Chitinophagales bacterium
GTATTTTCTCTCCCAATCTTCAGTTCCAACGACCTGATGAGTTTGGGTACAAAACCCAGCTTCCTTCTGACAAGGCTATGGTCAACGTAGGTAGCGTGGGACAGCCGCGGGACGGCGACTGGCGTAGTTGTTACGTGATTCTCGAAGGCCAAGCCATCGAGTACCGACGTATCGAATACGATATCGATACGACCATAAAAAAGATCTACAACATCGCAGAACTCGATAACTTCCTCGGTGATCGCCTCAAGGATGGGCGTTAGAGTCGCGGGGGAAAGGGCCTGACGAAACCGTGCAGGCTTAGGTAGTCTGAGAGGTCTTTTAGCCGAGACAGATATTCAGTTCGAGGGTATCAGCTCTGGGTGGCACATCAGCCTAGTTGATAATCCAACTCATCTGGCCATTTGTGGATCGTCGCCGAAGGCGACTTTCGGGCTCGCTACGCATTGCCCGACACCGTACGGCTCGCGCCGTTACGCTAATATTTGCAGACCGTCACCGTACGGCTTGCGCCTAATGGCACTCACTTTGGCTCTGGTGGTGTCGAATTGTCTGGTTTTTCGGGCTTTTTCCGCTTCTTAAAGTGCGAGCTTTTTGGGCGTCGAGCGTAGGTCTCTCGTGTGTAGCTTCGTCCGGGACGCTTTGGTAGCTTTTGCTGGGACGCGTATTTGATCGCGCGATCTAAACGGTCGTGCCATTCACTTACGTTTCGCACTTCAATGCCCTGGAGCATGTGGCGATACACAGACCATACTCCCGTGAAGCTCAAATCCCTTGGATCGAGATTCGCTAACTCCGCAGCCTGGCGGCGCAGCTGAGTAGTAAGGTTGTATGCGACCATCGATATGGAAAACTCTTTTAAAAACATCTCCTGTGATTTTGCCTGCATGTGCTCCGTGTCGATTACCAGCTTGATATTGCGGATATCGACTTCCACATCATTCCTTTGCCAGTAAAGACCTCCTACTTGCTGTGCGGTAACGCAAACACTTTCCACAATGTAAATGTGCTCTTCTCCGATCAATAGGTCGTGGAGCCGCGATGGGATCCAACAATCGGGAGGAAGTTCTGGGTTGCTAGCTCGCTCTCTGGGAGACGGTTTCCACTGAACTTCGTACGTCTTGCTTGTATCGGTCGAGTTTAAGAGCTGGGCGTTCTTTTTGACTCGATTGAATCGTTCTTTAGACATTCGCAACACGAAGTTATGGCCACACTCTTTGGCGTGATGTGCGACGGAGTAGATGCCATAACCTGCGTCGGCCATTATGATAGAATTTGGAGGTAATTTCTTCATCAACGCTCGCGCCAGATAGGTTTCGGAAACGGCATTTTTACCGTACATGGCACCTACTTCCGGTGGGACTGATGCACCCGAACTCAGCTCATGCGCTACGACAACATAAGCAATAGGCCATACGCCTTCTCCGTATTGGTTGGAGGCCGGTGGGTAACACTTTTGCAATTCGGCCACTGGAGCGAGTGAGAATGTAGTACCGTCGATCAGAAACACGCGTTGGTTATTAAAGGACGGCGCCGTCGAATTCATAATGGAGGACGAAACCTGCTGTTCGAACCACTTAACGGTTTCTAGGTTAATCCGGTGACGCGCATCGCTGTAAGAGCTGCTGCCTGTTGCAAGCCTGCCTTCACGAAGTCTTTTGTTGGTCTTAAGTTCTTCGGGCGCTGTTTCGATGAAGTGCAATACAGCATCGCGCAGGGAAGCTTCTGGGTTGAGACGTTGAAAGAGCATCATCCAAAGAACAACACTGGACTTATAGACAGCGGCTGGGCCTAACTCATCCAGTACATCAGCATGGCCTATGTCTGTCCATTGTTTCAGTAATTCGTAGGCAGCGCTGAGATTTTGATTGGGAGATTCGGCCGACATTGATGGTTTTCCATTTTGGCAGTAAGAAGAAAACCAAAACTGCGGGCGCAAATGTTGCGGCGCATTCAGATCGTCACTGGCGAAGGTC
>CAZVRJ010000122.1:0-1905 GCA_964629885.1 uncultured Chitinophagales bacterium
ATCTGCAGAGTATGAAGTTCGAAAAAAATTAATTGCACTTCGGCAGGAAGCCGGGTCAATTAGTACAGCCAAAAAATGAATCGCCTCTGGACCATCATCGGTGTCACCAACGTAGCTCACAGCTTCAACTGGTATCAGTCGCTTCTCGGCCTGCCGAAATCCACGCCAGCTCATGATCACTTTGGGCAAATCCTCGATACAGACGGCACCGTGTTGCTTTGTCTTCACAGATGGGGAGACCACGAGCATCCATCCCTGCACAGTTCAGACAAAGCAGAGCCAGGAAACGGTCTATTGTTATTCTTTCGCCTGGATGACTTCGATGATGCTCTGCTGCGAGCCAGAGCAATTGTAAATGAGCTCGAAGAAGAACCGAGCATGAATCCTGCTACCGGTACCCTGGAGTTTGCACTGCGAGACCCTGATGGGTACTACGTAATGGTAAGTGCGCTCAGTGCGAACTACGATTAACGAGGAGTATTGTGAATGGCACAAACCGAGGGAACCTCTGAACAATTTACAAAATTCACTATTTGGTTCCTAAACGACGTGAATTCTGGAATTCAATGCCAATATTGGGCCACTTAGTGATCGATTTGCGCCTCCTGCCGCCATTTTGGCGGCAAGCAGGCGGATCTGTCCTATGTAAGCAAGTATTTTCTCGCCATCATCATATTGGCAAACCCGGATAACACATGCAGCCTGTTCATGTTTTTTGCAATGCCACGGTAACGCACTTTCCTGTAACCAAACACGCATTTGATATAGAAGAAGCTGTGCTCGACCTTGGCACGTACACTGGCTTTTGCCCGTTCGATCCGCGCCAACGGATTGGACTCTGGCAATGCAGCACGCTTGCCAGGTCGCATCGCAATCTGCCAGGCCACAGACCTGTCGATGTGTTCAGCACGTTTATCAACACCAACGTAACCAGCATCACCCCAAACCGTTTCCTCTTCGCCGTGCAGAAGTTTGTCAGTTACCACCACATCATGAACATTCGCCGCCGTGCCCTCAACGCTATGAATCAGTCCCAGGGACTCATCCACACCGATATGCATTTTCATGCCAAAATGCCACTCATTGCCCTTCTTGACCTGGTGCATTTCAGGGTCTCGCGTACCTGTGCTGTTCTTTGTCGACGATGGTGCGCTGATGATTGTGGCATCCACGATACTGCCTTCACGCAAAGCCAACCCTTGTTCGGAAAGATGCTTATTAATCGTATCGAAAATCTTTTTTCCCAGATTGTGCTTTTCAAGAAAGTGACGGAAATTCAAAATCGTGGTTTCATCGGGCAAACTTTCACTCAACCGCAGACCGGCGAACAAACGCATCGATTCAATCTCATACAACGCATCTTCCATGGCAGGATCGCTCAAGTTATAAAACAATTGCATCGCATGCACTCGAAGCATCGTAGACAGCGGATAGGGAGGGCGGCCGAGTTTTCCTTTCGGGTAGCGCTTAGCCAGTATCTTCTCCAGTTTTTTCCAAGGAATCAGTGTCTCCATTTTTCCGAGAAATATTTCCCGACGCGTTGTTTTCTTTTTAATGGAGTATTCGGCTTCCGCAAAAGTGATCTGGCTCATGAAAAGTTCCTCTGGAATCGGTAGTCATATTATGCCAGATTATGTGACTTATTCAGAGGTTCCCTAGGTACCCGCATTAACCTGTCGTCCGAGTTCGAGCTGAACTTCGAATTGTCCTATACAGACCTTGGTGGTGGAAACGATGGAACGACACCGACCGTTGGACTCCTGTACCATTTTGGAGACTCGGGTTTGGCAGGTGGCGCGTACTACAGCCATAAGGACGATTACAAGATGTGGATGCTTGGCCTGCGCTGGTATTTCTGATCCGTATACCTGACTCATCAAAGTCAAGGACGCCTAAAAACAAGCC
>CAZVRJ010000123.1:0-1897 GCA_964629885.1 uncultured Chitinophagales bacterium
TGTCATCCAGTAGGGACCTATGCCGGAGGCATCTTCCTATTACTTAAAAAAGACGATGTCATCCAGTAGGGACCTATGCCGGAGGCATCTTCCTATTACTTAAAACTAGACGATGTCATCCAGTAGGGACCTATGCCGGAGGCATCTCATCCCAATTCAAAGAACCCGCTCTTCTCCTCGAGGTATTTCTCAAACCTGCCTCTCAGCAGTTTGTGTTCAGGTGTCTGCAGTTCCGGATCTTCCGTGATGATTCGCCTAGCATACTCACGGGCATGCTCAAGCAAGTCTTGGTCGCGCAGGATGTCGGCAAATTTGAATGCCGGCAACCCGCTCTGCCTTGTTCCGAGAAAGTCGCCGGGTCCACGGAGTTTTAAGTCTGCCTCTGCGATCTCGAAGCCGTCGTTTGTGCGCTCCATGGTTGCAAGCCGCTCGCGGGCTTCGGCGCTTCGCTTGAAGTCGGCCATTAGAACGCAATAGCTTTGTCGCTCACCGCGGCCGATGCGTCCCCTCAGCTGATGCAGCTGCGACAGTCCGAAACGCTCGGCATGCTCGATGATCATCATGTTGGCATTGGGCACATCTACGCCGACTTCAATAACTGTCGTGCTCACTAGGATATCGAGCTCACCGTCTTTGAACAGTTTCATGGTTGCGTCCTTTTCGGCCGATTTCAGTCGTCCATGAATCAATCCGACCCTGCGTCCCGGATAACGGTCCTTCAAAAGTTCGAAGCCCGCCGTGGCATCTTTGAGATCCGTTGCTTCCGATTCTTCGACCAGAGGATAGACCACGTAAACCTGTCCGCCCTCATCAAGCAGCTCGTCGGCGAACTTGTAGACCTCCTCGCGTTGATTGTCGTTACGGACCACCGTCCGAATCTGTTTGCGTCCTGCCGGCAGACCCCTCACAACAGAGATGTCGAGCTCGCCGTACAATGTAAGTGCCAGTGATCGAGGAATTGGTGTTGCCGACATCACGAGCATATGGGGGGAGGAGTCCTTCAGCTGCAGTTTTGCACGCTGCATGACCCCGAAACGGTGCTGTTCGTCGACCACGACAAGACCAAGCTTTGAGAATAGGACGTCGTCTTCAATAAGGGCATGGGTGCCGATGGCGATTGTGCTGATGCCCGAAGCAAGGGATGTGAGCACATCCTTTCGGTGCTTTCCGGTTCGGCTGCCGGTAAGCAGCACAACATCGATGCCAAGGTCGTTCAAATACTTCTGAATCGTCCGATAGTGCTGTTCGGCCAATATTTCGGTCGGAGCCATAAGCGCAGACTGGTATCCGAAGTCGGCCATCATCAACATCGACGCGATGGCAACCACCGTTTTGCCAGCCCCAACGTCGCCCTGAATAAGGCGGCTCATCTGCTTGCCCGACTTTAGATCTCGGAAGATTTCGCGCAGTGCCGTTCTTTGACCATCTGTTAACTCGAAGGGGAGAGATGCAATGAACTTGCGGGTGAGCTCGCCTACCTCTGCAATTCGGATTCCCTCGTGCACAACCTTATTTCGTCCCTTGAGCTTCATCACCGCCATCTCGAACAGGAACAGCTCGTCGAAGCGCATTCTGTTCAGGCCAGGTTCCCAATCGCCATAGGATACCGGCGTGTGGATTTGGCGGTAAGAATCGTTCAAATCGGGGAGGTTTAGCTCGTCTCGGATATACGTTGGGATGTGATCTGTGAAACGCTGTTCCCGGAGGATGTGCTCGATCCACTTTTGCACTTGGGCGTGTGTGATTCGGGTCGATTTCATATCGCCGGTTGATGGATACACGGGTGCGTACCGAGCGTCAACATCTGATTCAGCGATGTGTTCGGGTCCAACGATGCGTTTAATCTCGGGATGGGTCATTTGCAGCTTACCCCTGAAGCTGCCGATGGTTCCCTTGA
>CAZVRJ010000124.1:0-1870 GCA_964629885.1 uncultured Chitinophagales bacterium
GGATGGAATGAGTTTGTATCGGGGGTATTTTGGACTACGAATGAGTGATCCTACGGGCAAACGAAAATATTCGTTTTGTCAAGAGGTAAAAATGGAGCCGACGCCAATGTCACCTTGCGGCAATGCACGTGCCGCAATGCAATGGAACCTTGTCGCAGTACCGGATGGTGGGGATGCGGCTGGCTTAAATGGCTGGATAATCCAAAAAGTTGAGATGTCGTTCGATCTTAGAAACTGTGATGAAGAAACTCTTAGTCCTAAAGATTTATGCTACTATGAAGCATGGGAGGTAATTGACGGCGTAGTTTATGACGAGCATCCAAACGTACCGCATAGGCCGGATCGCGTTGACCTCTTCGACATTAGAATAAATATCGAACGATCAGAAGGGAAGGCTACGATAACGGGAGAGGTTGCGTTCATTAAAGATTATTCTCTGCAGTTCCCACCATGGGTCAGATGGTTTCAACCGCTCATGAAGGACCCCCTCAAGAATCATGTGAGTCAGGCCAATCGCTTGCCTACCTTACATTGTGAAGCTGGTGTTCCCACCGGGTGGGAAATTGCTCCGAAACTCAAACGGACACTTGTGTCACATTGGGATTGTTGCTGCGATCCCAAAAAGGAAACTGATGTTAGCGGTTCGTCTGGATGGCATTCAGTGTGTCTGTGGCCTGGGGTAGATTACTAACACAATTGTAGTGTCTATCTGTTTAGTGTTTGGAACGAAGGATTTACTATGAAGTTTACAGGACTTATTTTGATTGCGATTCTATCAACGCTCAATGCGCTTTCCTGGGGACAAGGCAATGAAATGACAAGACGTGAATTTGTGATGAAAATAGCAGACATCAAGAAAGGTAGCACCAGGCAACAAGTCAAAGGCCATTTGGGCACACCCAACAAAGTTCTTAAGGTGCCCGACATGCGACCGAATGAACTACCAGATGTCGTTCGTTATACAAGTGCTGCGGAGGTCTGGTACTACGGCACCAATGATCGTTCGGACTTTCCAACATTTGGGCAGGTACATTTCGATGCAAGTAGCAAAGTCATCATTACTTACGGTGGCGAAGGAACCCCAATCAATGTCGAGAGTATTAGCGAAGAAAAACTTAGGGATTTGCTAAGGCTTTTGCATACGATGCCTCAAGCCGATGGGCAAAACTGGGATATTGTGGTTGTGATAAAAATTGTTAATGCACTCTTCGACTTAGGGAAAAACGATGGGCTTGCCGTTATTCAAGAATTTATCAGGGTTTCTCCCGAATCGTACGAGATCCATGAGCAGGTGGGGTTGCTTCTTCGAATGATGCACGAGGTTCCCGAGAATACTGGATATTTTCCGGAGTTGTTGCTGGGGTATCCATTGTTCGGTCCACCGCCAGATCCAAAGCTAATTCCGCGGTATCCGATACACGTATTGCGCCACGAGATTCCCGTCATGTTGGTGAACGGATACAGTACTACAGGAGGGGTACCGGGTAATACGACAGAAATCCTTGAATGGTATAAAGTTAACGGTCGTTGGCGAAGAGCAAGAATCGAGGTTCCAGCACTATCAGCCGAAGAAATAAAGGAACTTAAGGGACAGGTTATGGATTTGTTGGAACAATACCTGGATGCGCCTCAGGCGAAGGCAACAACAAACAACGTGTATTCACAATTAAATCGACTTAAAAAGTCGGACGAGTAAGAGTAAGTGTAACGGGAATCATAAAACGTCGCTGGCCTACCTGAAACGGCTTGAGAACCTCTTCTGAACGGTAGGCGTACATCGAAGTACGGCTTGCATGGTTCACTAGGTTGGAGGGCTGTTACGGGCCGAATTGTGGTCGCATTTTTGGCCGAATTATGACTGTAGAGATTT
>CAZVRJ010000125.1:0-1857 GCA_964629885.1 uncultured Chitinophagales bacterium
ACACCTGCTCGCGCATGTACGCGAACACGAAATAGAACACCCCCGAGAAGATCACGATGGCCGAAAAGCCGGTAACATGCGCACTCATCGGTTCTGATATGATCTTGAAGAGTTCGTCGGTACCGATGATGTAGGCCAAAAAGGTATTCGAGATCACGAATGCGATGGCATAGAAGATGCCCCATTTCGAGAACTTCTTGACGGCCTTTTTGCCATCCCAAGGAGCATCATTGAGCTTCTTCTGCTCGCGCTGGTCACCTTCAATCCAGTACTCAATTTTTCGGAATACCATTTCCATAAATATGGTCTGTGGACAAATCCACCCGCAGAATACCCTGCCAAAGACCACGGTAAAGAGCACAATGAAGATAACGAGGCTGAGCAAACCCAGCACAAGCAAATAAAAGTCCTGGGGCCAGAACAGCTGCCCCAGGACGATGAACTTACGCTCCGGAATATTGAACATGAGCATCGGCAGGCCGTTGATCCGAATGAATGGCATGCCGAACAGAACGATCAGCAGCAATACACTCACCCACGTGCGTGCGTTGTAGAATCTTCCCGACGGTTTTTTCGGGTAGATCCAGGCCCGTTTACCGTCATCGCGAATGGTGGCCACCTTATCGCGGAAGGTGCCCTCGCCATCGAGTAGGGTTACGGATTGTTCGTCGACGCTCATGTTATCACACTTCCTGAGGTTTAATTTCCGGAACTGATGCAGTACAATTATTGTCCGTCAGTTGCTGTTGAGTCGGTTGCAGTGCTATCGACGGCTGCCGGCGGCACATACAGTTCACCCTGTGGTGGCAGTCCACCCTCTGGGTTAGTTCCCTGAAGATCCATGATCCAGCTCGAAATGGCCTGCATTTCCTCGGGGGTGAGGATGCCTTGCCAAGGGATCATCCCCTTCTCAGGCACTCCGTACTTGATGGTGCGAAAGATGTCGTTGATGCTTCCGCCATGGATCCAGTACTCGTCGGTGAGGTTTGGTCCAACCGATCCGCCGCCGCTTGGCGTATGGCAAGGCGCGCACTTTTCGATGAAAGCAACTTCGGCATTTGCCAAAAGTTGGACATCACTGATTCGAACTACGGTGTTTTCATCGATCACTTCACCCATTTCAGCAAGGTAGGCAGCTTTAGACTCTGCGGCTGCAACTAATTCGGCCTCATATTCCTGAGCCGATGAAGGTCCCGTGCCGAGTACATGGTAATGAAACATGTAGATCACCGAGAATACGATGGTGATATAGAAGCCGTACAGCCACCAAGGTGGAAGGTTATTGTCGAGCTCCCTTATGCCGTCGTACTCGTGGTTGGTCATGACCTCCTTTTCCCGCTCAACGGGAACCGAGTCATTGAGTGCCTGATTCAGGCGCTGCCATAATGATGTTTTCATACGTTTGAGGGGTTAGAGGGTTCAAAATCGTCGATAGGCAACTGGCTGTGGTGGTCCATCTCCTCTTTTGGAGCCCTGATCACGTATATGATCAGAGCTACAAAGAAGCCGAAGAACAACATAAGGGTGATGAAGGGGTAAATGGATACCCCGTCGATCGTGCCCAGGTAATTGATGAATTTCATGGGTTACCTCACTCCCTTGCGCCAACTGGCGATATTGCTGTGGTGTCGGGCTGGGTTGTTCCCATGGCAGGTGCTTCGATCGAGTTCATGAAGCGGGTGAACCCACCCGTGCCTTTGATGTCTGTTCCCAAGCGTTGCAGATAGGCAATCAATGCGATGATCTCGGTGTCGCTGACGGCATCGATACCGGCGCCTTTAAGGTTGGCGGTCACTTGTGCCGCCTGCTTGTCGATATCGGAGAGCACGCGAGATTCGTATCCCTCAGGATATGGAA
>CAZVRJ010000126.1:0-1803 GCA_964629885.1 uncultured Chitinophagales bacterium
CGTTTGGGTGTCGAATTACATGCACGTATTATTTAACGCCGCACAGCAAGTGGCTAGTACGGGTCAGATGAGTGCTGCTCAGGTGCAGAAAATGCTTGGTCCGATCATTCAACAAACGATCGAAAATGCGAACGAGCACGGACCCCTTGCATCGCTCACCGGTCCGGCATCGCGAGGGGACCTGGAATCCATCCAGCGCCATCTTGAGCTCATGAAACCCACTCCCGAGTTGGCCGATTTGTATAAGACTTTAGCCAAAGCTGCCGCTAGTATGTCGAGCCAAAGGGGCAGCCTCAATCTCGACGATCATCAACATTTTCTGAACGGCTTGAACGATGTCGACCAAGGATGACTACTTCCATCGCGTTTGGGCCGTCGTGGAGCAGATTCCACATGGACGCGTTACGACCTACGGAGCCATCGCCCAGCACCTGGGACTGAAGAGCGGCGCCCGCATGGTGGGGTGGGCTTTAAACAAGACCATCTACATCGACGGAAGGGAAATTCCGGCGCATCGGGTCGTGAACCGAAACGGTGAGCTTACAGGCGCCATCCACTTTGGCGGCGATGTGATGCGTGAACGACTTTTGCAGGAAGGTGTTATATTTAAGGATGAGTTCACGGTCGACATCGGCCACCATTTCTGGAATCCTTCAGAACACCTGAGATAATCTTGTCATGAAAAACGTCATCCTTTTCTCTCTTACACTGTTGCTTAGCGCATGCGGTGCGGCCAGCACTTCCGACTCGTCGCTGTCGCAGCAATCTGCCACAAGTGCAAACGACACCATCATGCTCACCGATCTTGAACCAGATCAAATCGAGGATGTCGTAGCCCGTCACAATGCCGAGGGCAAAGCTGTGCTGCTTAATGTCTGGGCGACATGGTGTGGTCCATGTGTGGAGGAATTCCCCGACATCGTGGAGCTCAAGCATAAGTATGAAGACCAATTGGCTGTGGTGTTCATTTCGGCCGATTTCCCCGAAGATCGTGAAAGAGCAATCGAGTTTTTGCGTGAGCAGAAAGTTGACTGGGAAACCTACTTGAAGGCAGGAAAAGATGAGCCATTCATCAACGCTTTGTCGACCGAATGGGGCGGTGCGCTTCCATTTACAAAGATTTACAGCAAAAATGGTGAAATTGTCACATTTTGGGAAAACAAGGCCTCGTTTGAAACGTTCGAGAAAGCAATTCTCGAAGCATTAAACCCCGAGCTAAACTGAACCTAGCCATAAACTGAACCCATATGAAAAAAATGATCCCGACCCTCGCAGTGGCCCTGATCGCAATCTTAAGCCTGGGCGCTTTCACAAACGACCCAACCGGACTTAAGGACGAATTGGAGCTTGGCACCAAAGCTCCCCTTACTGCCGTAAAGATGCTCGACATCTCAGGTAGCAAACTCTCCCTAGATGATGTGAAAGGGGAAAACGGACTTCTGGTTGTATTCTCGAGCAACACATGCCCATGGGTATTGGCTTGGGAAGACCGTTATCTCACCATCGCTGAGCTTGCCAAGAAAAAAGGAATTGGCATGATCGCCATCAATTCGAATGAGGCGTCGCGCAACGGCGAGGACTCCTACGCCGAAATGCAGAAGCATGCCAAAGAGAAGGGTTACACCTTCCCATACGTCGTTGACGAGAACCACGTGTTGGCTGACGAGTACGGTGCCACCAAGACTCCGCACATCTACCTGTTCGACAGCAACAATACACTTGTGTACCGTGGTGCAATCGACGACAGCGCACGTGATTTAAGTAAGATCGAAAATCGTTATCTTGCAGACGCAATTACTGCAT
>CAZVRJ010000127.1:0-1714 GCA_964629885.1 uncultured Chitinophagales bacterium
TCACATACGCGCAACGCAAGCAGGCCGATGCCGGATTGAACCAGTTCAGCCTCTTTGGAGGCGATGGTGCTCCGGGTGCAGATCTGCAGGAGCCCAAATTGAAGGAAGCGCGTCCATGGACCAACATGGAGAAGCTCAAGAAAGAGCGTGAGTTGATTGGATTCTATCTAAGTGGCCATCCACTCGACAAGTTTCGTGATGATATTGAGCTGTTTTGTACGCACAATCTGAGCGCTGAAAGCCTGGGTACGCTCAGCGATAGGACCTATACCACTGTGGCCGGCATCATCAGCTCCATGAAACGAGTGACTGACAAGAAAGGGCGACCCTTTGCCTTCTTTACGCTTGAAGATGAGTATGGCACCGCCGAAATCATCGCATTCTCGAACACCTTTGATCAGTACATGAACCTGATCATGCCAGATACCCTAGTTGTTATTGAAGGATCGGTGGATACCCGTTCAGGTGTGCCAAAGATTATCGCCAACAGTATCGACCGCGTCGAGAATTTGCGGGAGAAGAACCAGACGAAAATTCAGCTGCGCCTAAAGCTGTACACCGAGGAGTTATCGAACGACGACTTGCGCAACATTGCCGACTTGTTCGAAAACAATCGGGGGAAAACGCCCGTCGCGTTCGATGTGATCAGTCCGAACAACCCCCGTCTGAAGATGCGGGCGAGGAATTTTACGATCGATCCGGCAGAAAAGCTGATGCGTGACCTCCGAGCAATAGTAGGTGCAGACAAGGTCGGTTTTGAAAAAATAGAGTTATAACAATATTTGTTGGAACATATATTTTTAATGAACGTATAACTTGTGTATCTTTGTAGATAAGAAATCAATCCAACCCATTTCAGGAATTTATTTATGGCAAAAGCAATCCCATTCACCGACGCTAACTTTGACGCAGAAGTTCTCAAGTCAGACAAACCCGTATTGGTCGATTTTTGGGCCGAGTGGTGTGGTCCTTGCCGCATGGTCGGACCTGTGGTCGAAGAGCTAGCCGGCGAGTACGAAGGCGTAGCTAAGATCGGCAAAGTGGATGTCGACTCGAATCCACAAGTTTCCATGCAATACGGAATCCGTTCGATCCCGTCGTTGCTCGTTTTCAAAAATGGCGAAGTGGTCGACCAGATCGTCGGCGCCGTGCCTAAGAGCTTTTTGAAGAAAGCCCTCGACGCGCAGCTTTAATAAACCTTTTTCGATCCAAATTAAAGGACCGGTGGTTGCCACTGGTCCTTTTTTTGTTTCAGGGCTTCTTGTCGAACCGAAGCAGTCTAAGGATCAACACTGCTAGGATACTTCCCGCGGCATCTGCGAATAGGTCTCCCCATTCGGCTGATCGGTTTAATGGCATCAGATACTGTAGAATTTCGATAAGGGCGCCGGCACCGATACCCCAAACTAGAGCCCAAATATCGAGTGGGCGTCCGGTGCTTCCTATCCGTTTTAAGTGCAACCAGATAAGTGCTGTGAGTCCACCGAAGCCAATCATATGGATGATCTTGTCGAAACTCCATAGCTCCGATTTGACGATCATCTCGGCGGGAAACAGCGTGCCATAAATGATCACCAGAGAGGCGACCACGAGCATGGCGGTGGAATAGCGGATGAGGAGGTTGCGGATCATGGGGAAGAAGATACGGAAGATGTCTACGACATGGGTCCTTACAGGATGACATTCCGCCTAATAAGAAGGGAGACGCCTACGG
>CAZVRJ010000128.1:0-1660 GCA_964629885.1 uncultured Chitinophagales bacterium
ATTCGAACCCCCGGTCCCAGGAGGACAACGGTTTTCAAGACCGCCGCATTAAACCGCTCTGCCATCTCTCCATCCTTCAAAGTTAGCTAATTTTGCCAACTTTGCATATAACATTTTAATGTGACTAGGCTCCCATTACTTCAGGGCTTCGGCACCCGAAACAATTTCGGAAATCTCGGTGGTAATTGCAGCTTGACGCGCTTGGTTATACGACAGCTTCAGTTGACGTGTGATTTCCTTGGCATTCTCGGTGGCATTATCCATCGCCGCCATACGCGCGCCCTGCTCAGAGGCATACGACTCGAGCAAGGCTTTCCACATCTGATTGTTCAGATATAGTGGTAGCATCTTATCAAGCATTTTGTCTGCCGATGGCTCGAAGAGGTAATAACCGCTCACGTAGTCTTCGGGTGGCTTCGGAATAGGAAGAAGCTGATCAATAATGCGGTTCTGTGCAAGTACGCTCTTGAACTCGTTGAAGACAAGATAAACTACGTCGTACTCACCAGCCTCAAAAGCCTTGCGAACGTCACCAATAATTCCAGTTGGGTGATCGAACGAGAGTTTATCCATGAAACCAGTCTTATCGGCTACGACCCTGTACCCTCTTTTACGAAAATACTCATTCGCTTTGCGACCAAGACAAATGAGCGAAACTGTACCTGAAGCCGACTGATTTGGGTATTTGATTCTGATATCGGATTCAAGCACTTTGAACAAGTTGTTGTTGAATCCACCACACAAGCCACGATCGGAGCTGACCACAACATACAGGATGTTCTGTGGATTGTCGGGCATATCACGAAAATAGACATTATCCACATTCGAGTTAGCGACAACCGTTTTCAACACTCCAGACATGCGATTGGCATAAGGACGCAGATCGATAATACGATTCTGTGCTTTGCGCAACTTGGCAGCCGCAACCATTTTCATGGCCTTGGTGATCTGCTGCGTACTCTGTATGGAAGTTATTCGGTCGCGTATGTCGCGTAGATTCGCCATGTTGCGTTCTTAAGCGTTGTATTGCGATGTCATGTTTCGGGCGTCTGCAAGAACCATATCACCCAATTCCTTGCTGAGCTCACCTTTGTTGCGCAAAGCTGTCATCTCGGCCTCATATTTGATGGAGACCATCTCGATGAACTCGGTTGCGAACTCACCAACTCTATTGATGGGCACCGTGTCGAGCACGCCTTCATTGCTGATATGAAGTACCACGATCTGCTGGTCTACGGTGAGAGTCTTGTGCAAATCCTGCTTCAAGAGCTCAACAGTACGAGCACCACGGTTCAGCTGACGTTGGGTAGTTTGATCAAGATCGGATCCAAACTTGGCAAACGCCTCAAGCTCGCGATACTGAGCCAGATCGAGCTTCATGGTACCAGAGAGCTTCTTCATCGACTTTACCTGAGCCGATCCACCTACACGAGATACCGAAATACCTACGTCGATAGCTGGACGAACACCTTGATTGAACAAGTTCGATTGAAGGAAGATCTGTCCGTCTGTGATCGAAATTACGTTTGTCGGAATGTATGCAGAAACGTCGCCAGCCTGTGTCTCAATAATTGGGAGAGCTGTAAGCGAACCGCCACCCTTCAGCATCGGCCTGAGGACATCAGGAACGTCGTTCATGTTCTTGACCACAGAGTCGTTA